>JBAZSR010000033.1:1707-24855 GCA_041662295.1 Elusimicrobiota bacterium
GCTCGAGCCCAACAGTCCCTACGCCGCCTCCAAGGCCGCCTCCGACCTGCTCGTGCGGTCCTACTGCGTGACCCACAAGCTGCCCGCGCTCATCACCCGCGCGTCGAACAATTTCGGGCCCTACCAGTTCCCCGAGAAGGCCCTGCCGCTGCTCATCACGAACTTCATGGACGGCTTGCCGTTTCCGCTCTACGGCGACGGCATGAACATCCGCGACTGGGTCTACGTCCTCGACCACGTGCGCGCCATCGAGTTCCTCCTGCTCAAGGGGAAGACCGGCGAGGTCTACAACATCGGCGGCACGCGCTCGGCCACGAACAAGGAACTCATCGAGGCCGTGCGCAAGCTCATGAACAAGCCCGCCTCGCTGATCACGCCGGTGCCGGACCGGCCCGGCCACGACCGGCGCTACGCCCTGGACTGCTCCAAGCTCAAGGCCCTGGGATTCCGGCACGCCTATCCCTTCGAGAAGGCCCTGCCCCTGACCATCGCCTGGTACCAGGCCAACGAGGCCTGGTGGCGGCCCTTGAAGAAGGGCGGCAAGTACCAGACCTACTACCGGAAGCAGTACTCGGCCAGGCTGGCCGGCCGGGTCCGACAGCCGGCCTGACCCGGGCGGCAGGCGGCCTGAAGCTCTCGCAGGGCTGAGGCATCCACCGCAGGGCTGGAGCAGTGGGTCCGGCTCAGTCATCCGAGCAGGGAGTTTTGTCGCATTCCTCTGAAAGAGTCCTTTTCAGGGCTTTCACCCTCGTTTATTGCGTGGGTCCCATTGCGATGCGACAAAACCTTCGTCGAGAGTTTAAGAATCTGCTTTCACCCCTCCCTCTAGGGAGGGCCTTGCAGGGGCCTCCCCCCGATTTTTAAAAGTTTCCGTCGGAGGTTTTGTCGCATCCTCCCGTGTCCCGGGGAAAGGCATGGGAATATCTCTTGTGGCGATGATTTTCGGAGGGAATGCGACAAAACCAGCCTCGGATGCGGGCGCCAGGACCGCAAACCGCCGGCGTCTCAGGCCGCGGGCTTGAGCCGCTCGAGGTCCGCGACCAGCTCTCCCGCGGTTTTGTAGCGCTGGGCCAGGTCGTAGACGAAGGCCTTGCCGAAGACCGCGTCGATGCCCGGGGGCAGTCCGGCAACGACCTCCGAGACGGGCTTGTACGACATGGCCATCTTGTTCATGAGCAGGCCCGCGCCGGTGCCCACGAAGGGCAGGCGGCCGGAGAGCGCCTCGTAGAGGCAGATGGCCATGGAGTAGACGTCGCCCTGGGGACTGACCACGCCCTGCTCCTGCTCCGGGGACATGTAGGGTGGGGTGCCGAACACGGTCTGGGTCATGGCCACGCGGGTCAGGGCTTCCTTGGCCACCCTGGCGACCCCGAAGTCCATGACGCGGGCGCGGCCCTCGTCGTCGATCATGACGTTGGAGGGCTTCATGTCCCGGTGGATGACCCTGCGGGAGTGCGCGTAGTCGAGGGCCGAGGCCACTTCCTTGAAGCACTTGAGGGCCGCGGGGAAGGAGAGGGGGGCCTGCTGGACGATCTCGAAGAGGGTCCGGCCCTTCACGAACTCGAAGACGAGGTAGACCTCCCCGTCCTCCTCCACGATGGAGAAGATATCCACGATGCCGGGGTGCTTGAGGGCCGCCACGGTCTTGGCCTCGGCGAGGAAGCGCTCGCGCTCCTTGGCGTCGTCGCGGATCTCGGGACGCATCTTCTTGATGGCGACCTTCCGGTGGAGGCCCCGGTCGAGGGCCTCGTACACGAGGCCCATGCCGCCTTCTCCGATCTCGCGCACGATATCGTACTGGCCGCCGAGGGGTTTTGGGCCCGCCGCGGCCGGGGGCGTCATGATGGAGGCGGGCGCCCCGGACGCGGGGGCGGCCTCGGCCGCTCCGGCCGCCGCCATCTCGAGGGAGGAGACCGCGGGGGAGGAACCAGTCAGGCGGGAGAGCTTCGTGCGCATGGTCTGCCAGGGCCCTGCCCCCAGGGCGCGGAGCAGGCCCAAGGCGATGAGGAAGCCGCCCGCGACCGCGGCGAAGGCCAGCACGCCGAAGGAACGGGGAGCCTTCTTGGCTGGGGCGGGCTTGGGGCTGGAGGAGAACCCCTCCTCGCCCGGGAAGAGGAAGAGGGCGTCCCCTTCCGTGGGCGCCTGGACCGCGAGGTTGTCGATCACGGCGCGGAACCTGGGGTCGAGGGCCGCGGCCTTGGCCAGGTTGTCCATCATGCCTTGGCGGTCGCCCATGCCGCCCAAGGCGTAGGGCAGGTTGGCGTAGGCATCGGCGCTGTTGGGGTTGAACTGCAGGGCGGTCTGGGCCGTGCCGTAGGCGCCATTGAAGTCCTTGAGCCTGTTCTGGGCGAAGGCCTTGGCGTTGAGCAGGGGGACGTTGTCCGGGGAGAGCGCGAGGCCTGCTTGGGCGTCCTCGAGGCCCTGGCGGTAGAGCTTCATCTGGTTGAAGGCGTTGGCCCGCAGGTAGTAGGCGTTGGCGTTCTGAGGATTGAGCTCCAGGGCCTGGGTCAGCAGGTTGACCGCGCTCTTGTAGTCCCGCATGGCCAGGGCGGATTGGGCGCGCTTGGCGTACTCGGCGGACTGGGTGACGCTCGAGGGGGTCAGCTTCACGGTCCCGAACGCGGGCTTGAAGCCGGTCGCGGACGGGGCCGCGGCACCCTGCATGGCCGCGGCGGTCCCCGCGCCGCCTCCGCGAGTCCCGGAGCCGCCTGCTCCTCCCGAGGCCTTGGCGCGGCCCTCGGAGAGCATCATGGTCTGGAAGGCCATCTCGTTCTTCGGGTCGAGGTTCAGTGCCTCCTGGGCGTCGGAGACCGCGGCGTCGTAATCCCCGAGCTGGGAATTGGCCGCTCCGCGCATGGCGTAGGAATCCGCTCCGCCGCCCGCGGCGATGGCCTTGGAGGCGTCCGCGGCAGCGCCTACCGGGTCCCCGTCCCCGAGCTTGGTCTGGGCGCTGAGATTGAGCATGGCCGGATCGTCGGGGTTGTCTTTGAGGCGGCCCGAGATGAAATCCTTCCAATGATCCTTGTCCCCCTGCCTGCCCGGCTCCCCGGTCTTGGGGGTCCGGAATTTTCTCAGATTGTCGACGGCCGTCTCCAGCTGGGGCTGAATCCGCTGGATGCCGGCCAGCTTCTCCGGGTCCGGCGACTGGCTGTTGACGATGGCCTCGAGTTCGGCCTTGAGCGCCTTGGCCTGCTTGAGGGCCGCCTTCTTCTCCTGTCCCCAGGGGAAGATCGCCGGGATCCAGGAGATCCATTTGCTCTGGTCGATCACTCGATTGGTCCTGTCGAGGAGCTTGCGGGCTTCCTCGATGCTGCCCGCCGAAGCGTCCTGGGGGGGCGCGGGCTGGGTGGGCGCGGGCTGGACCTCTCCCGCGGCCCAGAGGAGGGGGGGGATGGACAGGGCCAGGCAGAGGAAGAGGGCGATGGACCGGCTTTTCATGCTATTAGTTTATGAGCGGCATGGATATTTGTCAAGTCGAACAAGCGGAATTTACCCGTATTTTATGCTTCCGGAGGTCAGGTTTTTTGATATGATTCCATCGTTGTGGCGACCCGATTGGCGAACAAAAGAAAGGAGGCCGAGATGCCAGTAGATGTCGAGAAAGCCCTGCGTCCCGTGGACAACCCCATGCCGCCGTTCCCGCCCAAGTACGTCACCCTGGCGAGCGGCCAGCACATGGTCATCCGTCAGATCGACCGGAGCGATGTCCCGGAGATCCTGCCGCACATCCACCGCCTCATGGCCGTGGAGCGCGACTACTACGACGTGGTGGCGGCCCGCGCCATGGGCGAGCTCATGGCCTACTACTATCACCGGGTCCAGGACGAATACGTGCTCGTGGCCCAGATCGACGGGGAGCTCGCGGCCGTGGTCAACGGCCGGCTCCTGAGCCCCGAGATCGGCATGTCCTATCACACGATCTCGCTCCGCCGCGGCATGCGCGTGGGCGCGCACGCCTTCGCGGCCAAGATGGAGTACCATATCGACATCATGAAGCAGAAGGAGGTCCTCATCGTCGCGGAATCCCCCATCGGCTTCCGGCGGTGGATGATCGAGTACAAGCTCGAGAAGCGCTTCCACATCCCTCACGAGCTCGGCGGCCCGCCCTCCTGGTCGCTCACCAAGGAGATCTTCGACCGGGCGCGCGGCTCCCTCGTGGTGGGGCGGCGGCCGGTGCCGGAGAAGCTCCTCGCCCAGGCCAAGAAGGGCATCCTTCCGCCGAGCGACCCGCCCAAGCCCCCGGTGGACCTCCTGGCCGCCACGCGGGCCAAGTACGATTCCACCGGAACGGCCCTCATGGGCCAGCGCTGGAACCTCGATAGGAGGAACAAGTAATGCGCGAAGTCTTCTGCGTCGGCATCGGCATCACCTCGTTCACCAGGCTCGAGTACCCGCTGGCCGAGATCGCGGCGTACCCGGGCATGATGGCCTTGAAGGATTCGGGCCTCTCCAAGGTCGACCAGCTCTATGTCGCCAACATGGGCGCGGGGCGGACCAACCACCAGACGGGCCTGGCCAGCGCGGTCCTCGACCAGCTGAGCCTTGCCCCGGCCTGGGCCGAGACCATCGAGAACGGACCCGCCTCCGGCGCGTCCGCGATCAAGACGGGCTTCATGGCCATCGCCTCGGGCATGTGCGACACCGTGATGGTCATCGGCGCGGAGCGCATGCGCGAGGTCAACGATCTGGAAGCCACCGAGTGCGTGGCCACCCTGACCCACCCCCAGGCGGAGTGGATCTACGGGATCACCCTGCCCTCCATGGCCGGCATGTTCGCGCGGATGTACATGGACAAGTACGGGGTCACGCCGCGGCACTTAGGGATGGTCGCGGTGAAGAACCACGACAACGCCATGGACAACTTCTACGCGCACCTCCATGAGCGCATCACCCTCGAGGGCATCATCGACAGCCCCGAGGCCGCGACGAACAACCCCATCGTGGCCGACCCCCTGCGCTTCTACGACTGCTGTCCTGTCTCGGACGGCGCGGCGTGCGTCATCCTGGCCAGCGGCGACGCGGCCAAGAAGACCGGCAAGCCCCGCATTCGCCTGGCGGGCGTGGGTCAGGCGACCGACACCCTTGCGGTGCACGACCGCAAGGACCCCACGGACCTGCTGTCCACCCGGGGGGCCGCGGCCCAGGCGTTCAAGATGGCGGGCTTGAAGCCCTCTCAGATCGACGTGGCCGAGCTCCACGACGCCTTCACCATCCTCGAGATCGCGAACTCCGAGGAGGCCGGGTTCTTCAAGAAGGGCGAGGGGCACATCGCGCTCGAGAAGGGCGAGACGCGCATCGGCGGGAGCCTGCCCATCAACCCGTCGGGGGGACTCAAGGCCAAGGGGCACCCCGTGGGCGCGACCGGCGTGGGCCAGGCCCACGAGATCGTGCTCCAGCTCCGCGGCGAGGCCGAGAAGCGCCAGGTCAAGGGCGCCAAGAGGGGCTTCACCTGCAACTTCGGGGGCTTCGGCAACAACGTGGTCTGCCTGGCGTTCACCAAGGAGAAGTGAGGGGCCCATGGAATTCAACATCTACGGCTACAAGTGCAAGAAGTGCGGTCAGGTCCACTACCCCTTCCGGACCACGTGCAAGAAGTGCGGTCATTTCATCTTCGAGGACAAGGCCGAGAAGTACGAGCTCGTGCCCCTGTCCAAGAAGGGCAAGCTCCTGACCTGGACCCGCCTGCGCTCGCTGCCGGGCGACTTCGAGGTCCCGGAGCTCCTGTTCGGCATCGTCCAGCTCGACGACGGCAACCGGCTCACGGGACAGCTCGACATCGCGGCCCCCAAGACCGGGATGAAGGTGGCCGGCGTGGTGCGGGTCGTGCGGCGCGAAGGCTACAACGAGCACAAGGGGATCGTCTTCGAATCGGCCTGACGCGGGGACGCCCGTCGTCCGGGCGCGCCGCCAGCCGAGGGTCGCGCGGCTCCTGAGCATCGGGGATGCCGTGGCGCAGGGCGTCTATGCCCCGCACTCGGCGTTCCGGAACGCCCTGAACTTCCTCGACGGGGACAGGCTCCTCTGCCTGGTCTCTTCGTCCGTGGGCGCCGGCCCGGCCAACATCGTGTTCGCAGGACCCCTTCCGGCGGCGGACGCCCCGCTCGAGGTCTCCCCGGAGGGCCTGCGCTGGGGCGGGGCCTGCTTCCCGTTCAGCGGGGTCCCGGCCTACCGGTCGAGCCTTGACGGCAACGTGCCCCGCCGGGAGGGCGTCGAGGCCAACCTCGGGGCTCTCCTTAAGTGGCTTCCTGCCAACGCGCCCAGGAGGAGCTTGTCCTTCCTCCTCGGGGGCAAGCCCTGCCGCGGCACGGTGTTCGACCGGCAGTCCCGGGAGTGGATTGGCGCCGCCTGTTCGGAGCTCTTCGACAATGACCTTGCCGCCGGGGTCCGGCTCATACGGGGAGCGGGCCCGGGCCTGACTCCCTCGGGAGATGACTTGCTGTGCGGGGCCTTGGCGGCCCTCGACGCCGCCTCCCGGCTCTCGGGCCGCGACCTGACCGGGCGGCGGGACGAGGTCTACCGGAACGCCGTGGGCGGCAACCCGTTCTCGAACGCCTTCCTGGGCTTCGCCCGGCGCGGCCTCTACGGCGAGAGGTTCAAGGCCCTGGCCGCGGCGATCCTCTGCGGCGAGCCCGCCGAGGTCGAGCGCGAGGCCGGACGGGCGCTCTTGTTCGGGGCCACGTCCGGGGCCGATTGGCTGACGGGCTTCGGCCTTGCCATGCATCGATGGAGGGACCTGTGGTCATAAAGACGGCGTTGTCCAAGGGCCGGTACTACGATTCCGTCACCCTCATGTCCGTGGCGCGCCAGCTCTCCTCTTCCTCGGGGGTCTCGGACGCGGCCGCGGTCATGGGCACTCAGAGCAACAAGTCCATCCTGAAGGCCTCGGGCCTGCTGGTCCCGCTTTTTGAGACCGCTGGGGACACGGACCTCCTCATTGCGGTGAAGGCCGGGACCGAGGCCCTGGCCGCCACTGCCCTGGCGCGGGCCGAGGACCTGCTCAAGGCCTCGAAGAAGGTCGGCGCCGGTTCCTGCGAGGCCCGGCCGCGGAGCCTGGAGGCGGCGCTGGCGGCGCTTCCGGGCGCCAACATGGCCGTGATCTCTGTGGCCGGAGCCTACGCCGCTGGCGAGGCCATGAAGTGCTTGGAGAAGGGCCTCCACGTGATGCTCTTCTCTGACAACGTGCCCCTCGAGGCTGAGATCGAGCTCAAGAGATTCGCGGCGAAAAAGGGCCTCATGGTCATGGGGCCGGACTGCGGCACGGCCATCATCAACGGCGCGCCGCTCGCCTTTGCCAACGTGGTGAGCCGGGGCTCCATCGGGATCGTGTCCGCCGCGGGCACGGGCCTGCAGGAGACCTCCTGCGCGGTCTCCAACGCGGGCGGAGGCATCTCCCAGGCCATCGGCACGGGCGGCCGGGACGTCAAGAAGGAGGTCGGGGGCATCATGTTCGTGGAGGGCCTGCGTGCCCTGCTCCACGACGACGCCACGAAGACCGTCCTGCTCGTGTCCAAGCCGCCCCACGAGAGCGTGCTGCGCCGCATCGGCGCCGAGACCCGCCGGGCCCGCAAGCCCGTGGTCGCGGTGTTCATGGGCGCGGACCCAAAGGATGTGGCCCGGCTCGGGGTCGTGCCCGCCGTGACGCTCGAGGAAGCGGCCCTGCTCGCCGTAGGCCTCTCCAAGGGGGAGAAGCCCGAGGCGGTGCGGGAGCGCCTTGCCCTCCGGTCCGCCGAGCTCGAGAAGGCCGCGGCCCGGGAGTCCCGCGGGTTCGCCCCGGGCCAGAGGTATCTCCGGGCCCTCTTCAGCGGCGGGACCTTCAACGCCGAGGCCCAGGTCATCTTCAGGGCCCTGGGGGTCAAGGCCTGGTCGAACGCGCCGGTCGCGCCTTTCGCGGAGCTCCCTGATTCCTGGAAGAGCCGCGAGCACAGCTTCGTGGACCTTGGCGAGGACGAGTTCACCCAGGGCCGGCCGCACCCCATGATCGACTTCTCGGTCCGGAACAAGCGCATCGTCGCGGAGGCCGAGGACCCCGGCACCGCGGTGATCCTGCTCGACGTGGTGCTGGGCCACGGCTCGAACATGGCCCCCGCGGCCGACATCGTGCCGGCCCTCGAGAAGGCCTTTGCCGCGGCCCGCAAGGCCAAGCGCCGCCTGGCGGTGGTCGCCTCGGTGACGGGCACGCAGGGAGATCCGCAGGGCAAGGCCGGCGTGGAGGCCGCTCTCAGGAAGGCGGGCGTGCTCCTTCAGCCGTCGAACGCGGCCGCGAGTTCGCTCGCCTGCGGCATCGTCAGGAGGCTGTCCCGATGAAAGACCTCTTCTCCAAGGAGCTCAAGGTCGTCAACATGGGCATCGCGGGTTTCCACGAGGCGCTCAAGTCCTCCGGCTTCGCCTCGGTCCAGATGGATTGGAGGCCTCCCTTGACGCTTCCGCCCCAGGACCGTCAGGTCCTTGGGCGAAAGCGGCCGTTGATCGAAAAGGCCAATAAGAAGGCCGTCGACATCCTCCTCAACGGCAAGCCCTTCCTGATAGGCCTCGAAAAGGCCCTGGATGTGCTCCCGGGGATGACCAAGGACTCGGTCTTCCACGCAGGCCCTCCCATCGAGTGGAAGAGGATGTGCGGCCCCATGCGGGGCGCGGTCATGGGGGCCCTGATCTACGAGGGCAGGGCGAAGACTCCGGAGGAAGCTGAGGAGCTCGCTTCCTCAGGCGTCATCAAGTACGGCCCGTGCCACGAACATTCGGCGGTCGGACCCATGGCGGGCATCATTTCTCCTTCGATGCCCGTCTTTGTGCTCGAGAACAAGGAAAGCGGCAACAAGGCCTACGGCACCATGAACGAGGGCCTAGGCAAGGTCCTGCGCTACGGCGCCTACGCGCCGGAGGTCATCGAGAGGCTCAAGTGGATGGAGGCGGTCCTCTACCCGGCGCTCAAGAAGGCCCTGGCCAAGACCGGCCCAATCGACCTCAAGAACATCATCGCCCAGGCCCTCAACATGGGCGATGAGGTACACAACAGGAATCGCGCCGCGACCTCGCTCCTCTATCGGGCCCTGGCCCCGGCGCTCGTGCGGACTTCCGAGCCCGAGATCGCCGCGAAGGTCCTGGAGTTCGTCAACTCCAACGACCATTTCTTCCTCAACCTCTCCATGGCCGCTTCCAAGGCCGTGCTCGACCCCGCGGCCGGGGTCAAGAACAGCAGCCTCGTCACGGTCATGGCCAGGAACGGCACCGACTTCGGGGTGCGGCTTTCCGGCACCGGAGACTCCTGGTTCACGGGCCCGTCGCCCGTGCCGGACGCCCTGTTCTTCCCGGGCTTCACCAAGGAGGACGCCAACCCGGACATCGGGGACTCGGCCATCACGGAGACGGGCGGGCTGGGGGGATTTGCCATTGCGGCCTCGCCCGCCATCGTGCAATTCGTGGGCGGCTCCTCGAAAGACGCGCTCGACTACACCCTGCAGATGTACGAGATCACGGCCGCGGAGAACGGGGTCTACCGCATCCCGTCGCTCGACTTCCGGGGCACGCCCACAGGCATCGACTGCGTCAAGGTGGTGGAGAAGGGCATCCTGCCCTTCATCGACACCGGGGTGGCCCATAAGAAGCCGGGCATCGGCCAGGTCGGAGCCGGTGTGGTGAGCGCCCCTCCCGAGCCTTTCGAGAAGGCGGCCGCGGCCCTGGCGGCCAAGCTCAGAGCCGCGAAATGAGGACTTTCGACCGGCTCGTCAAGGTGGTGGCCAGGCTCCGAGGCCCTGGAGGCTGTCCCTGGGACCGCAAGCAGACTCACCGCAGCCTCCTTAAGTACCTCCACGAGGAGAGCCGCGAGTTCGCCGAGGCCGTGAGGAAGGGCGATGCCCGGCACATGGAGGAGGAGTTGGGCGACGTCCTCCTCCAGGTCGTGCTCCACGCGGAACTCGCCCGGGAAAAGGGCCTCTTCGACATCAACGCCGTGGCGCGGACCCTGACGAAGAAACTCATCCGCCGGCACCCGCACGTCTTTGGCGGCAAGAAGCTCAAGACCCCCTCTGAAGTCGTCCGCCAGTGGGCCATCATCAAGGCCAAAGAGAAACAGAGGAAGGTGCCGGGGATTAAGTAATTTAAGTAATCGGTACTCCTTATTCATCCCTGGTGCCGATTACTTAAATTACTTAATCCCCGGCACCGGTCGTTACGGCAGGTTGTCGATGGCCCAGGGCAGGCGCAGGAGCAGGCGCAGGGCAGGCAGGACCCCTGCTGAGGCGCTGGCCTGAAGGAAAGCCGTCTCCGGGCAGGAACAGCCGCCGGCTTCGTGCTCCCGTCGTTCCGCTCCGGCCTTGTCCGAACGCCAGAGCTTCCGGAAGTCCATGCCGGTTGACCTGAGGCCTCCCACTGGGGCGCGGCAAGGGCAGAACCTCAAGCTGCCGTCAGGTCCGATGATGCAGATGTTGCGGCCTCCCGAGCACGCCAGGCAGAGCCCGGGACCGCCCAGGCGTCCGCGCTGCAGGTCTTGGGCCCCGGCTGCCAGGACGAGGGTCCCGACGCGGCGCAGGCGCGTCGCCCCGTCCCTGACCAGATAGCGCGACTTGTTCTCGAGGACCTGCCGGTGCAGGCGTTTGAGGCTCCCGGAATCAGGGAGTCCGGGGGCTCCGTCCTCAGGCAGGCAGAGGTCGAACTCGTGGCGGTCCGGCCGGACCTTGTCGAACACGTAGCCCATGAGGTCCGGGAGCGCTCCCTCGTTCTCCTTGGAGATCATGGTGCGGACCACGACCGAAAGGCCGGGACAGCGGGCCTTGAGGCTTTTGAGTTTGTCGAGCGCGACGAAAGCGTCATTGAAGGCTCCGGGCCTCGACTTGAGCCTGTCGTGCAGGGCTTGGTCTCCGTCCAGGGAAACCTTGATGGAGAGTCCGAGTCCGGGGTGGGCGAAGAGCAGGTCCTGGACGAAGGCCGCGGTCTCCTCTGGCTTCGAGCCTTCCGTGAGCACGGCCAAGCGCTCGACCCCGCAGGCCAGGAGGAAGGTCCGGCAGAGTCGGTAGAGGTCGGGCCGCAGGAAGGGCTCCCTCCCTTCCAGGACGAGGGAGGGGAACCTGCCCAGGGTGTCGCAGAGTTGGGAGACCTCGTCGCGTGAGAGGTCGTCCGGCGTGAGCCCCTGGGCTCCGACCGGCTGGAAGACCAGGGTGTGGAGGCCCTTGCGGAACAGGCTCTCCTTGAGCCGGCCGGCGTGCTCCAGGGCGCTGTAGGAGGACATGTCAGGAGCTCTGCAGGTCCTCGGCGTTCCTGTGGAGGATGCCTGGAAGCCGCTCTTAGGGCTTCTTCTCCTTCATCTTCTTGAGCATCTCCGCCTGCTTGTCCCGGGCCTCCTGCTGTTTGCGCTTCAGCTCCGCCTGTCTCTCCTGCATGAGGCGCATCTGCTCTTTGGCGTCCTTGGCGGCCGCCGGCGCCGGAGACGCCGCGGCCGGGCTCCCAACGAATCGCTCCACCAGTTCCACCCGCCTGTTGAGCGCGCGGCCGTCCTCGCTGGCGTTGGTGCTTGCCGGAGAGAGGGGCCCCACGCCGTGGGGGAGGAGGCGGCCTGCGGCCACCGCGTGCTCTTTCGTAAGCGCTTCGACGATGGCGGCGGCGCGAGCCTTGGCGAGGCTCATGTTGGCCTCGAGGTCGCCGACGTCGTCCGTATGCCCTACGACGAAGAAGGCTTTGCCCTGCGCGGCGTTGACGTACTCGGCGATGCTCTTGAGGGCCGCCTCGGAGCCGCTCTTGATGTCGGACTTCCCGGTGTCGAAGTGGATGCCGTAGATGGCGACGAAGCCTTTGGCCGAGATGTCCTTGGAGATGGACTCCACCGTGACGTTGCCGGTGTCCGCGGATTCGAGCTCGATGACGTCCTGGGTGATGGTCGTGTAGGCGTCCTTGGGCACGATGTAGACGGCCGCGACGAGCTCCTTGCCTCCCACGTTGCCCCTGGCCGCGATGAAGGCGCGGCTGGTCTTCCAGACGGGCAGTTCCAGCCCGAAGCCGAACTTCTCGTTGCCGATGCCGTTGTAGAAGCCTCCGGTGTCGTAATACTTGTTCTGCCAGGTGTGGACCCTGTCCTGGAATCCGAGCTGCTCATTGGCCTTGGAGGCGAGGATGGCGAATCCGGCCTTCTTGAACGCCGCCTGATAGTTCCGGAGGATGAACTCAGGAGTGTCGGCTAGCGGCGCCGAATACTGGGTCCGGACGACCCTGCCCTCGAAGACCGTGGGCTTGTCGAAATCGAAATCCCCTTTCGGCCCCACGGGCAGCTTGTACTGGCCCCATTTCGCCTCGTTGTGGTATTCCAGCACGGAGCCCTTGAAGCGGCTGATGGCCGGATGGTCCTGCCCGTTCGGGATGTCCGCGGTCCTCTGGGCCTCCGCCGACGGCGTCATGAGGAACAGGGCAACGAGCAGCGTCGATGATCCGAGTCTTTTCATCGCATCCTCCTGGGAGCGTTATGTCGACGCATTATACAACAATGCCGATTCCCGCGAGCCGCGGCCGAATGGTATAATCGCCTTCCTTCGCCCGGCTCCGTCATCGGCCCGATGGCGGGACAGAACATGACCAACCAGGAGCAGATCCTCAAGCGCCGCACCTTCGCGATCATCTCCCACCCCGACGCGGGAAAGACCACGCTCACCGAGAAGCTCCTGCTCTACGGCGGGGCCGTCCAGCTCGCGGGCTCCGTGACGGCGCGGCGCAGGGAGCAGAACACGACCTCGGACTGGATGGAGCTCGAGCGCAAGCGCGGCATCTCGGTCAACTCCACCGTTCTCCAGTTCGAGTACCAGGGCTTCCACATCAACCTCCTCGACACCCCGGGGCACCGGGATTTCTCCGAGGACACCTACCGGGTGCTGACGGCCGTGGACGCCGCCTTCATGGTGCTCGACGCGGCCAAGGGCATCGAGAGCCAGACCCTGAAGCTCTTCGAGATCTGCCGCAACCGTCAGCTCCCCATCTTCACCTTCGTCAACAAGCTCGACCGGCCCGCCATGGAGCCGCTCTCGATTCTCGATGAGATCGACCGCCAGCTTCAGCTCCACCCCTTCCCGATGAACTGGCCCCTCGGGCTGGGGCCGGACTTCAAGGGCGTCTACGACCGCCGCGCCAAGCAGCTGCACTTCTTCGAGCGCGTCCCCGGAGGGGCCTTCCGCGCGCCCGTGACCGTGCTGGACCGCATCGATTCGGAGGCCGGCCGCCTGATGGACCCGCAGGCCCTGCGCAAGGTGCTCGACGAGATCGCCGTGCTCGACGGGGTCGGCGAGCCGTTCTCCCCGGAGGCGGTGCGGGCCGGGGACATGACCCCCGTCTTCTTCGGCAGCGCCACGAACAACTTCGGGGTCCAGCTCCTGCTCGACGGCTTCCTCGAGCTCTCCTCACCGCCGCGGCCCCAGCCGACCCTGGCGGGGGCCATCGCGCCGGACGACCCGCGCTTCTCGGGCTTCGTCTTCAAGATCCAGTCCAACATGGATCCCAAGCACCGGGACCAGCTCGCCTTCGTGCGGGTCTGCTCCGGCAGGTTCGAGCGGGACATGAAGGTCATCCACGTGCGCACGGGCGAGGAGCTGCGCCTCTCGAGCTCCCACAAGCTCCTCGGCCGGGAGCGCGAGACCGTCGACGAAGCCTTCGCCGGGGACGTCGTCGGCATCGTGGGCCACTCCCAGTTCCGCATCGGCGACACCCTGGCCGAGGACGAGGCCATCGTGTTCGGGGAGATGCCGCGCTTCCCGCCGGAGCACCTCGCCTATCTCCACTGCTCCAACACCGCGCATTCCAAGCGGTTCCGCACCGGGCTGGACCACCTCCTCCAGGAGGGCGTGGTGCAGACCTTCACCCTGGCCGGGGGCTCGTCGATCGTGCCTCTGCTCGGCGCCGTCGGCCCGCTCCAGTTCGAGGTCCTCCAGTACCGCCTGCGCACGGAGTACGGCGCGGATTCCCGCCTGGAGGCCGCCGCCTGGCAGGTCCTTCGCTGGGTCGGGCCGGGTGCGCCGCCGTCGAGCGCGCTCGAGGAGGCTCTCCCACCGGGCGCCCGCCTGGCGGAGGACGCCGACGGCGGCCTGGTGGTCCTGTTCGCCAAGGAGTGGGAGTACAAGTATTTCGCGGAGAAGCACCCCGCGGTCCCGCTCTCGAGGCTGCCTTACTCGCGGCGGTAGGAGTAGAACGGCTTGCGGGGGAGCTTCCAGAGGTTCTTCCAATCCTTCTGGAACTCGTCCTCGTGCTCGTAGAAGTCGGGCATGGTGTAGGCGCGGCCGCAGGAGCGCACGCCGAAATCGAGGGCTGCCATGATCATGAATCTGCTGTCCTCCGCGAACTCCGGATCGAAGACGTGCGTGAGCATCTCGTACTGGTGGGGTAAGGCTCCCCCAAGGTAGACCCCGATGAGCCGGTCCTTCCTGTAGAACGAGATGGGCATGGCGATGGGGCTGTCCGCGAAGAAGGAGCCCAGCTCCTTGCGCAGCTCGATGAGCCAGCTGTCCTGGCCGAACTTGAGACGCGCCCACTCGATGTATTCGTCCCAGCGCGCCATGTCGATGCGGCCCGGCTGGACGACGATCTCCTTCGACCGCTCCTCGTAGTAGGAACGGAGCGGCTTGGACCGCTTCCTCCTCAGCGCATTGTCGAGATGGGACAGGATGTCGGTCTCGAGCCAGTGTTCGACGGCGATCTCGTCCTTCGGCGTGAAGCCGTCGATCTGGACCGGCAGGCTGAAGTCGGTGATGGGGATCAGGTGCTCGACGAAGGAAAGGTCCTCCGGCCTCGGCAGGCCGAAGACCGCATGGTACGGGGCCGGCAGCCACCGCTGGACTTCTTGGTCGAAGTAGGTGAGATAGGTCCCGCCCAGGCAGTACATGCCCATGGGGATGAACCGCCGGACGAACTCCGGGTGGTACGCGAGCGTGTGGCGCGTCAGCCCGGAGAGGTCGTCGACGGACCGGACCGGCGCGTATTCTTTCGGGGGCGAGGGGTTCATGGCCGGATGAGTAATGATACCATGACAACAGTCCGCTTCCACAGGCACGTCGAGGCGGCAGCGTCCGCCCACGTATGGGAGGTGCGCGGGCGCGCCGGATTATCGTAACATGTGAGGGACATGACCGACCGTCCTGCCATCGAGTTCTTCGACCGCCAGGCTCCGTCGTGGGATGCCCTCGACCACGGCCAGGCCCTGCGGCTGCTTCCCGACATCCTCGAGCGTGCCGGGATCGGGCCGGGCGACCGGGTCCTGGACGTTGGCGCAGGCACCGGCATCCTGGTCCCCTTCCTGGAGGCCGCCGGGGCCGCCGGCATGGCCGCTGTGGACGTCTCGCCGGGCATGGCCAAAGAGTATCGGAGGAAGTTCCCTGGCCGGCGCTTCGAGGTCGCGGATTTCGGGCAAGACCGGCTCCCGTTTCCCCCGGACGGCTTCACCAAGGTCCTGGTTTTCAATTCCTTCCCGCATTTTCGGGAGCCGGAGGCCGTCTTTCGCGAGGCGTTCACCCTTCTCGAGCCGGGAGGAAGGCTCGTCATTTGCCACTCCATGGACCGGGCCGCCCTCAACGCCCTTCACAGGGGAGCCGGGCGCGACGTGGAGCGGGATGTCCTCATCCCGGACGCCGCGATCACGGCCCTCTTCCGGGGCGCGGGCTTCATCCGCGTCGTCGTCGATGACGGGGAGTATTTCTATTCGGCCGGAGACAAGTCTGCTTCGCCGCGTTTTAGTTTCTGAATGAAACGCAAGTCCTTGTGCACGGACTTCCATCGCCGCTTCGCATTGGCTTTCATGGCGGGGTCTTCACGACGGTTCTGGTAATCCTGCTCTTTAAGCAATTTGAGGTAGTTGTCGTAGTGCGAACGAGCCAATCGGCCTTCCTGTACTGCTTCAAGCACGGCGCAGCCGGGCTCGTCACGATGGCTGCAATCGCGGTAGCGGCAACGCGGCGACAGGGCTTCGATGTCCGCGAATGTCCGGCTGAGTCCGGGCGCCGCATCCCATAGACGCAGTTCCCGCAATCCAGGCGTGTCGATGAGCAGTCCGCCGTCCGGCAGGAGGAACATCTGCCGAGACGATGTGGTGTGGCGGCCTCGTCGGTCCGAGGCGCGGACGTCTCCCAGCCGCTGAAGGTCTTGGCCGATCAGGCGGTTGAGCAGGGTCGACTTGCCCACCCCTGAGGAGCCGAGCATGACCGATGTGCTGGCGGGCTTGAGATCGCCGGCCAGCTCGTCCAGCCCGCGGCCGTGCAGGGCGCTCAGGCCATGGATGTCCACGCCGGGAAACGCTGATCTTGCTTGGGCCATCAGGCCGGCATGGTCCGGATGGAGGTCGGTCTTGTTGATGAGGATGACCGGTCGTGCGCCGCCTCCCCAGATCATCGCGAGATAGCGCTCGATGCGGCGAGGGTTGAAGTCCCGGTCGGCCGTCGTGACCACGAACGCGGTGTCCACGTTGGCGGCCAGGATCTGTTCTTGCGCCGGGCGGCCGGGGGTCCCGCGGCAGATGACGCTCTTCCTGGGCAAGACGCGGGCCGCCACGCCCATCCGGCCATCCGGGGATAACCGTACCGCCAGCCAATCTCCTACCGCCGGCAGTTCGTCCGGGCCTGCGGCTTCGAAGCGGAGACTGCCTGACAGCTCCACGGGCAGTTCGCCCGATGCGGAAACGGCCCGATAGAGGCCGCGTTGCTCTGAGATGACGCGGACGGGAATGCCCTCGTCCGGGCCAAGGTGTTGCGCGAAATGCGAGTTCCAGCCGTACGCGGCTAGCAGTTCCATGTGTGTCTCCTGGTGAAAACAGTCGAGCGAACCGGCCCCAAAGACATTGAGGCCATCAACGGAACCAACAGCCTTAGGTTCACCCGGAGACGGACTACGAGGTCTGTCTAGGAGGGGGACCCGAAGGCGAGGACAACGGCAGAAGCCACAATCTCCGACATGTATCCTCCTTCGAGTTGCGCGATGAGCAGGAAAACCTGCTAAGCCAAAGTATAACAGGGATGCCGATAAAATTCAACCATTGGGCGAGGCTGGGGAAATGGAAAACCGGAAGCGCTTTTCAGCGCTTCCGGCTTTGTTCTGAGTTTCTTCCGCCGAAGATGATGGCGGCCCAGTCTGGTCAATAGATAGAACTCACCGCGGGGCCTTCTCATGGGCGGAATAAATTCTATAACGCGTTATTTTCAGCGGAAACGCAGCAAGTGCGTTTTGGGGTGGAATAAAATGTCGATCGCGCGCTACTCGAAGCTCAGGTCGTGGGATTCCATCGCCTCATGAAGATGGGCCCGCACTTCATCCACCGACAGGGTCTTCCGGTCGCTGTGTTTCTGGATGGAGCGTAGCCATTGGTCTAGGTCGTGACAGACGGACATCCAACCGCCGCCCTCTAGGGCCAGCTTGTGTTCTGCAGTCTCTTCGGGCAGATCGAACTCCAGGATGGCTTTCATGGGGGCCTCCTTTCGGTGCATGGTCAGCTCAGCAGATAGCGCGTGCTCTTATGCGCGCCGATGGTCTTGATCACGCCATTGCGCAGAAGCGGTTTGAGTGCGTAGTGTGCTCCGGGAGGCGTGACGCGCAACGCCCGAGCAATATCGCGGATTGCCAGAGGGCCTCTCTCGCGAAGCAGGCGCAATAGTTTCTCTTGCCGCAGGGTGAGGGACAAGGGTTCCTTTCCGGGCAGGCCCAGGGCCTGAATGCGTTTCTGGACTCGTTCCAGCGTTTCCAGGGCGGCTTCAGCCATGAATTCAAGCCAGCCGCCCAAGTCCTCGCGTTCGACTTGGACCCGCTGCAGATTCTTGATATAGAAGGCGCGGTTCTCGAGCAGCACTTCATCGAGGGCGAACACATGGAGGGTGTCGAAGCCCATGCGGTAGAGTTGCCAGGTCGCAAGGGCTCGGCCCACCCTGCCGTTGCCGTCCCTGAAGGGATGTATCTCGACGAAGCGCAGATGCAGGATGGCGGATGAGAACACCGCCGGGAGCTCCCCAGCTGATTTATTGAGCCATCCCAGCATATCTTTGGTCAGCGGGGGCACCTGCCGCCATGGCGGGCAAACATGCAGGCCGGCCCGTACATCTGCCCTGCGATATGCACCGATCGGGCCGTCGTCTACGGCCCCTTCGGCGATGATCTTGTGGAGGTGGAGGATATCTTTCTCAAGGATGACTCGGGACTGGTCGTGTTCTTGGAGCCAGTTCAGGGCGTCCAGGTAGTTCTGTGCCATGCGGACGTGGCGGTCAGGATATCCGAGGGCCTCTTTCCCTTCCATAAGACCTTTGATGGCTTCGAGGGACAGCGTGCAGCCTTCGATCGCTGTTGACCCCCACGCGGCGCGGGCCATCGCGTCTCTGACCAGAGAAGGGACCCACGGTACCTTGACCAGAGAGGATCGCAGCTGCTCTCTTATGGCGGATATATCCTCAAGGAGTTTGTAAACGCGGGGCGCGACGTGGAATCGAGGGGCGTACATTGTTCATAAAGTTTAAATAAAGTCTATCGTAAAGTCAATTTCGTTGGCATCTTGACGGTTCATGCCACCCGCTATGGAAAAGTCAACAATCGCCGTTCCGCGCCCGCGACGGAAACGCGGCGGGCGCCTACGGTGAGAATCATCCGCGGTGATGGGATTTGGTGCGGCGGTCGGCGGCGCGGCTGCTTTCCCGGCGAACTATTAAGTATTCCTTACAAGTTGGGGATGAGCCTATTCTGTGGAATATTCTGGATGACGGAAAAAGGAAAACCGGAAGCGCTGAGAAGCGCTTCCGGTTTTGTCCCGAGTTTCTTCCGCCGAAGATGGTGGCGGCCCAGTCTGGTCAATAGATAGAACTCACCGCGTGGCCTTCACCTGGGCGGAATAAATTCTACATACCTGCTTCTGGATATAGGGGAAGACTGGGGAATACCCCCGTTCGAAATGGAGGCATGATTGGTAGAAATAGTACAGTTTTCTCGTGGGAATATTGTCGCGGGCACGGAGTCATTCTGCTTTTGGCTCCAGGGAGTGTGTATGAAGTCAAACCGGTCGAAAAAAAGCGCGGTCTTGCTGGTCGCGTTCTTTTGGCTGCCGCTATCTGCGATTTCTGTGTCCGCCGGGACGGAATCGAACTGGGCCCAGCAGTTGGTCGGGCCGGTGCAAGAGACCACCGTCCATCACAATGAGACGGTTGATTTTGGCCGCTATAATTTCGTGACCGGTCCAGAGTCAAAGGGCGCTATCGGCAAGGTGGCTTCTTTGGAGGGAAAGAAGTCGACCATATTGTATGCTGCCCCAAAAAAGACGCCCTTTGAGCTATTCTCGACCTACAAGACATTTTTCCAAGAGAAGGGCTACGAAGTCCTCTTTGCTTGCGAAGGCAAGGCCTGCGGCGAGAAATTCAGGAGCGCTTGGTACGATTTGAATCCTTTTGACAATAACCCCGGGTGGGATAATTCTGCGCCCATCACCAACGGCTCCTGGGAAAGTCAGGCATATATCGCCGCTCGCAAGAAAAGCTCAACCGGGGACACCTATGTTTCCGTTTTCACCAATTCCGGCTGGTGGAATCATCCCGCGTATAGGGTGGATGTCGCGCAGGCAGCCGCTTTGGGGACAAAGGTCGTTCCGGCTTCCCGCATAGATGAAGAACTGCGTTCTGAGGGACGCATGGCGTTCTATGGCATCACCTTTGATTCCGGGAGGCATGAGATAAAGCCTGAATCTGGAGCGACGATGGCGGAGTTAGCGGCTTTTCTAAGGAAGGCCCGAGGCGAATCATTCTTTGTGGTGGGCCACACCGATGGGGAAGGCAATTTTGCCGACAACATGAAGCTCTCTCAGGATCGCGCAAGGTCTGTGGCGGCTGCCCTCGCCGGGAAATATGGCGTTCCGGCCGGCATGCTGGCGGCTCATGGAGTGGGTCCGCTTTCTCCCGTGGCGGTGAATTCGACCGCGGAAGGACGGGCGCTCAATCGCAGGGTGGAGATAGTAAAGGCCTTGTCCGCGAGCGGCTCCTCCGCGCCCGCGCCAGCCGTCTCGCCGACGCCTGGGATGCCGCAGGCTGTCGAACCGTCGTTGCCCTCCGGTGGCATGTCCACTGGTCCGCAGGCGAAGCCGCAAACCCCTGCTCAAATCCAGGCGCAGGCACAGGCGGCGCAGGCGCAGGTGATGCAGGTCCAGGCGCAGGCTCAGGCCGCTGCCGCCGCGGCCGCTCCCGCCAAGACCGCGCCGCCTCCGGACCCGAACGCGGGGTTGGTGCCGGTCCCCGACGTGATGGGGAAGCTGTTCCTGACGGGCAAGACGATCCTGCTCCAGCAGGGGTTCCAAGTCCAGCAGGCCGGGAAATCGGTCGGGTTCATCCGGGGGCAGGCCCCATCAGGGAATACCCGCGTGAAGAAGGGCGCAGCGGTGACCTTGACGGTGGGGCCATGAAATACTGCTTTTGTCGTTGACTCTGTCTGCCTGCGGCAAGCAGGGAAGCTGGACTGCCGGTTCTGGCGGATTTTTATCGAGGGTCGAAGGGTTGCCCGGCTTTCAGCTCGGAGATGCAGGTGTCGTCGTACTTGGTCCCACGGTAGACCGCCAGCGGCTCGGCGCGAAGCACGAAATAGGAATATCTCGACGTCCGGTCCTTGTAGTCGGCTCTTTCGACCAGGCTCGCCATGGCGTCGGCATTCGCTTTACGGATGTCTTCCCACCTGAATGGGAAGGGGAACGATTGCTCGACGCCGTTGTCTTTCAGGTCCAGCACATGATCTTGGGTCAGCCGCGCCGCGTGGTAGATCCTGGCTGTTTCCGATACGTCCCCGTCGAAATGCGCGGCCGTCCAGACTGAGACAGCCAGTTTTTTGACCCTGTTGTTGGCTTTGAAAAGCGCAGGGCTTTTGTTGTAGCCGTTCAAGACCGACAGGGAGGCGGCTCCGTCGTTGATGAACAGCCAGAGTTCGTCGCCCGCCTTGCCTGCCCAAGCGGTTCGGGGGTTCCCATCCGCCATGTTCGTGGCCGGCAGGATGGAAGGGTAGGTGGCGGCAGCCGTATAAGGCAGGTCGTCCGGGAGCCAGATATCCTGCCAGGATAAAGGCATGGCTGTCTTGTTCTTGGCCGCCATCCTGAGGACAAGGGCTCGCAATCTCTTGTAAGCCCCGGGGTTGGTCATGGTTATGAATTCCATCACCGGAGTCCCTCGGGCATTCACCGCCGATATATCGGCCCCTTTTGAGATCAGCAGCCGCGCCATCTCCTCATTGCCGTTCTGGCAAGCCAGCATCAACGGGGTGAAACCGCCCTTTCCGTATGCCACATTGACGTTCTGGTCGCTTTCCTCGAGGATCTGCTGGACGGTCGCCAGGTCGTTGGCGTCCGCGGCCTTGTGGAGCTCATCCGTCCGGTCTTCCATCCTGGCTGCGGCGGTCCCCGCCGGCAAGAGCAGCGCCGCGAGCAGGGCGTTGAGCGCGATGTTCCTAGGCATGGGATCAGCGGTCGGCGAGGGCTCGGAGGCGGTCCCGAGTCGGCTTGCTGTAGAGGTCGTATTCCATGCGGGCGGACCCTTTGAGGTCCTTCAATTTCCGCTCCATGCGAAGGATGATCTCCTGCATCCGCGCGGGGGAGGCCCGGAGGGAAAGGTCTCGGATGATCGCGTCGCGATAGGCCTGGTCTCCTCCCAGTTCCACCAGGTCATCCTCATATTCCCGCGGGATCTTGCCGGCATATTCAAGGGGGCTGGGCAGTTCCCATGCCTCGAAGGGGACATGGGCGAGGAGTTTTTTCACCTCGGAGATGGAGATCCTATCTTTCCTGGGCGCATCTTGCGGGAAGTGGCGATTGAGGAAAGAGCTTTTGGCGGATTCCCCCGCTTCACTGCGCAGCGCGCCGGAACCCAGGTCCATGGTGAACATCCGCCACGAGGCCATGGGCGAGGATATGTCGTTACTGACCACGAATGCGGCCCGCAACAGCCGGTCGTCCCTGCGCAGGCGGGAATTCTTGACGTTGTTGCCGGGCAGTACCGACTCTTCAAGCACGGCCAGCTTGACGAGCTTGTCTCCCTGGACGCTTATCCTGTAGAGCAGGGTCCGGCCGTACCGGCTGCGCGACCGGCCTCCATCCGGGAAGCGCAGGAGCGCCCCCGGCGGATTCCATAGCCGGTAGGTGGTCAGGAAATACACGCCTTCCGCTGTCTTGAGGCCTTCGCTGATGTCCCAGGTGGTCGAAACTTCTTTTTTGTAGAGCATCCCAGCCTCGGCGTTGGTCCACGGGCAACAGAGCATGCCGGCCGTCATCAGGACGGCCAGAGCCGCATAGGGGGCGCCCTGCCCCGAGGTCACTTTTCTATGGTTATGACGCAAGCCAAAGGCGTTTCCTTGCCCGCCTTCGCCAGCTTCGGGGTGATCATCGAGACCGAGAAATTATCCGAGCCTTTCATGTATTGCTGTTTTCCCGGTCCGCCGTATTGGCTGAGGTCCTTCCAGCCTTTGGGCTGGAGCTCGTTGGCGTAGAAGTCCTTGTACATCTTTTGGAAGGCCTCGTAGTCCGCCTCATGATCGTCCGTCTTGAGGATGAAGAACATGGAGTAGGAGGTTGAGTTCTTGTCCATCTTTTCGAACTGGCACTTTTCGAAGACCTTGACGCCCATCGACTGGAGCTTGGCCTCGAAGCCTTCTTTCGTGCTGAGGCTCCCGCTTTTGTGCGCCGCCGCGGACTTCTCCGCTGCAGGTCCCTTGCTGGAGCCGTCTGCCGACTTGTCTTTCGAACAGCCGGCCAGGGCGATGAAAGCGAGGCTGATTGCCCATGCTAGGGTCTTCATGTTTGAGGCCTCCTGCTGAGGGAATATGGACCCGATGATTCTATGATAACGGAGCCTCGTGTAGCAAAATGACCTTCGCTTGGGCAGGACAGCCCTTCAAGCCATGGCGGCCATGATCTCATCCAGGGGGATGACGGCGAAGCCGGTCATGCGGTCCGACATGCCGTAGGGCAAGACCAGTTGTCCGTTGCGTACGAGCGCTCCGCAGGTGTAGAGGACATTCGGGACATATCCGTCCCGTTCGGCTCCCTCGGGGGACATCAAGGGCTTGCGCAGCCGGCCGATCACCTTGGAAGGATCGTCCAGGTCCAGCAAGAAGGCTCCCAGACAGTATTTTCGCATGGGGCCCACGCCATGGCTCAACACCAGCCAGCCCGCCTCGGTCTCGATGGGGGACCCGCAGTTG
>JBAZSR010000034.1:0-24507 GCA_041662295.1 Elusimicrobiota bacterium
TGCTCTTCCGATCTGACATCCCCCCTAAGGCCGCGACCAAAGCCCTGGCGCAGGCCTTCGGCGTGGTGATCGGCATCGAGGCTTACCGCGACCTGCCCGCGGTCGAGTACGCGGGCCGCGACGCCGAGGCGATGTACGCGTATCTCACCCGCGCCATGGGCTTCGACAGCCGCAACGTGGTCCTGCTCAAGGACGAGCGCGCGACCCTCACGGACCTGGCGACCTACCTTGGCCCCTGGCTCGAGGACCGGGTGACCCCGGAGAGCCGCGTCTTCGTCTACTTCGCGGGTCACGGCGCGCCGGACCCGAGGTCCGGGGAGGGCTACCTCATCCCGCACGACGGCAACCCGAGCTACGTCGCGACCAAGGCCCTGTCGGTCAGGGCGCTCTACGAGGGCCTCGCGAAACTGCCGGCCAAGGACGTCACCGTGGTCCTCGACGCCTGCTTCTCAGGCTCGGGCGGCCGCTCCGTGCTCGCCAAGGGCGCCCGGCCCCTGGTCCTGGCCGCCAAGGCGCCTGAGCCGGGGGGCAATATGGCGGTCATCACCGCGGCCCGGGGCGACCAGATCAGCACCTACTTCCCCGAGGCCAGGCACGGGATGCTGACCTACTACCTGCTCAAGGGCCTGCGGGGCGGCGCCGACGCGGACGCCGACCGCGAGGTCACGACCTCCGAGCTCTACCGCTTCCTCACCCCTGAGGTCGAGCGCGAGGCGCGCAAGCAGCATGTGGAGCAGACCCCGACCATCAGCCCCGAGCCCGGACGGCTCGGGGATAAGGGGGCGCGGGTCTGGGTCCGGCTGAAGTAAGCCTCGCGGCCGTCCTCGGCCTGTTCCTGCTGCCCGGCCTCTGCCTCGGCCAGGAGCCCGAGCCGGTTGCGGCCTCCACCGGCGCGCCCGCCGGCATCGGGCCCGCCGGCGTCGGGCCCGTCGGTCCGTCCCGCCTCTCCGTGGGCAAGGTCCGCGTCGTGGTGCACAGCGTGTTCGACACCTCGGACCCGGCGGAGGACACCTGGCTGTTCCGGAGGGTCAACGACTTCCATGTCCAGACGCGGGAGTCTGTGGTGCGGCGGGAACTCCTGTTCTCGGAGAACGACTCCTATGACAGCCGGCTCCTCGAGGAGACCGAGCGCAACCTCAGGAGACTGCCGATCTTCCGCAAGGTGGTCGTCGCGGCCGCGCCCGCGGGGGACGGCCGGATGGAGGTGACCGTCCACGTCTACGACAACTGGTCGATCACGCCCATGACCTCCTTCAAGCGGGCGGGCGGCAAGGTCGCGTGGCGGGCGGGGATCAAGGACGCCAACCTCCTCGGCTACGGCAAGACGGCCGGAGCCGTGTACGGAGAGTCCTTCACCGAGATCGAGAAGAACTTCTTCTACGAGGACCCTCAGCTCTTCGGCAGGCGCCTCAACGCCTCATGGGGCGTGCTCGAGGGCGGGCAGTCCAAGACCTACTACGGCAGCCTGGCCAAGCCGTTCTATGCGACCACGGCGCAGGAGTCCCTGGGCGTTTCGGCCTCCTACCGGGACGAGAAGATCTTCCACGACTACGCCGTGATCCCGTTCGGACAGGTGCGCCAGCGGACCAAGGAGGGCTCGGTCTTCTACGGCAGGTCCCTGGGCTCGACCCCTTCCATGGTCCGGCGCGGGATCTTCACCGCGGGCTATTCCAGGAAGAGGATCGAGGCCATCCCCGGGGAGAGCGTCCTCTCGGGCCCGGACCTCGAGGCAGCCTCCTCGCTGGAGGCCCTCTTCACATCGGAGGAGCAGGCCTTCGTCAAGGAGAACAACGTCCGCCGGCTCTACCGGGACGAGGACATCAACCTGGGCTGGGTCGGGGTCATGGGGATGAAGTTCAGCCCCACCTGGATCGGGTCCACGGCCGACAGCTACGACCAGCGCATCGAGCTCGGCAAGGGGGTGTCGTTCGGCCCCGGGAGCTTCTTCAAGGTCAAGACGGGCGTGGTGACGCGGCTCTCCGGCGACTATCTCACCAGCGTGGTCTGGAACATCAATCTCGAGCATTACAAGCGGCTGCTCCCGTGGAACACCCTGGCGGTCCACCTCGCCTACGATTACGGCCACCAGCTCAACCCCTCCAACGGCCTCCTGCTCGGCGAGCTGGAGGGACTGCGGGGCTATGGGTTCTACTATCTCTCCGGCAACCGCCGGCTCCTCTTCAACCTCGAGGACAGGCTTTTCCTCAAGGACAATCTCTTCCGGTTGATCTCGCTGGGCGGGGTGCTCTTTTTCGACGCGGGTTCGACCTGGATGGGCGAGGCCGTGGCCATGGGCAGTTGGAAGACCAGCATCGGCGCCGGCCTGCGCGTGGCCTCCAGCCGTGGGACCGGAGGCAGTCCCCTGCGCCTGGACCTCGCCTATGCCCTCAAGGAGAACGGCCTGCCTTCGCGCTGGTCGCTCTCCATCCTCACGGGGCAGGCCTTTTGACGGTGCCGGGGATTAAGAAACTTAAGTTATCTGCGATAACTTAAGTTTCTTAATCCCCGGCACCGAGTTGTTTTGACACCAGCAGGGGCGCCCCATCAGGGGCGCCAGGGAGGCAGGGAGGGGAAGTCCTGGACGAGCCAGTCCCGCTTCTCGGCGATTTTTTGGAGTTTGGGTCCGGCTTTGCCGTGCGTGATGAGGAGCGCGGCCCCGGAGCTGCTGCGGAGCAGCCCGTCTCCGTCCTCGGTCCCGCCCACGACCAGGGCGGGCTTGCGGCCCAGGGCTTTCCTGACCGCCGAGGCCTTGCCCTTGCCCACAGGCAGGGGCTTGCCGAGCTTGGAGGTGAGGACCCCGTCTTGGACCAGGGGGGCCACGGCCAGGACCCGCTCGGGCTCGATGTCCAAGAGTTCGATGCCGGCTTCCACGACCCAGCGGAGGCTGTCCGAGGCGACCCAGACCGGCCGGCCCGAGGCGCGGATCCTGGCCACGAGGTCCGAGACGGGCCGGTAGAAGCGGCCGTAGAAGTTCTGGGTGAAGAAGCGGCCCGCCAGGTTCCGGACCTCCTCCTCCTTCATGCCGGCCAGCAGGGACGCTCCGAACGCCCGGCGTTCGGAGCGGGCGCGCCGGAGCAGGGCGTCATAGCGGGCAAGAGCCTCCTTGCCGCCGGGGAGCTTGCCTTCGGCCGCGAGCCAGCGCAGGAAGGCGTCTCCGGCGTCGCCGGACCAGAGGGTCCCCTCGGCCTCGAAGACCACGGGACCCTCGGGACCCTTCTCCAGGAAGGACTCCAGGGCCGCGTCCGTCTCCTTGGACCAGGCCGGGGGCAAGGGTTCGGCCGAAGCGGAGGTCGATGACGCGACGGGAGCCGCGGCCACGGCTGTGAAGAGCCCGTCCTTGAGGCCCACGCCGTAGACCCGCGAGGACGCGCCGGCCACTGCCACGAGCAGACGTTGGCGGCCCTCGGCGTCGGAGAGGCCCGCCGCGAGGTGCGGGATCGAGCCGAAGAAATGGCGCTGGCTGAGGTGGCGTCCCTTGAGGTCGTAGACCATGACCCAGCCGTTGTCCGTGCCGAGCGCGATCTCGGGGCTATGGTCGCCGTCGAAGTCGACGAGGGCCAGGGACACGGCGTGGGTGGGGCCGAGGACGGCCTCGGCCGAGAGCCTGCGGGTGCGGCCGGAGACGGAGAGCTGGGAGACCCTCAGGCGGTCGTGGCCGGCCTGCCAGCGCGAGCCGACCGTGGCGAGGAAGGGGGTGCCGTCCGGGTACCTGCCGAAGACGCCGGTCTCGGGCGAGCTGTCGTCTGGGTAGTCCAGGACGGGGCGGCCCTGGCCGTCGAGGATGTGCACGGTCGCGCGGCCGCGGCGGGCCGTGAACGCGGCCACCAGGGTCCCTTCACGTCCGCCGAGCCGGGCCGCCGCGACCCCGAGGACGCGGTCGGCCGGGAGGGAGACGGACCAGAGCGTCCGGCCCTCGGCCGAGAGCGCGGCGACCTCGTTCTTGTAGCGGGCCGGGGCGCCCACGAGCTCCCCTCGGCCGTCGCCGTCGAGGTCGCAGAGGACCGCGGACTCAAGCGTCCGGGTCTCCTTCCAGCGGGGCGCGCCGTCCATGTCGAGGACCTGGACGTGGTACATGTCCTGCGCCACGAGCGCGGGCTTGCCGCCGAGGTCGCCGGCCAGGATGGATCGGAAATAGCCCAGGACCGTGAAGCTCGACGCCGGGACCCCCTCGGGGGTCAGCCGCCGCACGAGATGACGATAGGAGTCGTACCCGGTCTCGACCTCGAGCACGGCGCCCGTGGGCTCGACCGCCAATCCCCCGACCGCGACGAAATCATCGAGCTCGTGGACCCAAAGGGCGCCCAAGGCCTTGCCCTGCGGCCAGGGCTTGCCGATGTTCTCGAAGAACTCGAAGGAGGGGTGGAATGTCATCCGCGCCATGCGGGGGGCGAGAGGGGCCACGAGGGTCTTCTCGTCGAGGTTCCGCCTTGGGGTCAGAGGGTCCAGTTTGGGTTGGGCGGCGGCGAGGGTCGGAGCGAGAAGGGCGGCGAAGAGCAGGGCGGTCATGAGTCCTCCTGAGCCAGGGGTCAGGCACCAAGTCTACCAAACTCCAATCAGGAGGCGAGGTGAGGGGTCTGCGTGCCGGAGGGGTCTTTGATCTTGTCGAGCCAGACCCAGAAGTCGCGGGCGGTGCGGACGCGCTTGTCCGGGTCGGGGTGGAGCGCGGCGTCCACGAGGGCGTCGAGGCCATCCGGCAGGGGGGCCAAAGACGAGGGCTTGGGGTAGGCCGCCTCGAGCTTCATGGGGGTCGATGCGGGGGAGGGGTATGGCCGCTCGCCCGTCGTCATCTCGTAGAGGCAGGCTCCGAGGGAGAAGATGTCGGACTCCTTGCGGACCGCGCCCGCGCCCTGCTCCGGCGCCATGTAGAAGGGCGTGCCCAGCACGGTGTTCGTCATGCTCATCGCCCCGGTGGTCTGGACAGCGGTCTTGGCGATGCCGAAGTCCATGACCTTGACCGCGCCTTCGACCGTGATCATGATGTTGGAGGGCTTGAGGTCGCGGTGCACGACGTTGTGGTGGTGGGCGTAGTCGAGGCCGCGGCAGACGTGCTTGAGGATGGCCTTGGTCTCGGAGAGGCTCAGCCGCCCGCGGTCGGTGATGAGAGACTCGACGGAGCGGCCCTCGATGAACTCGAAGACCAGGTAGAGCCCGGCCGGGTCGTCGAGGATGGAGAAGATCTCGACGATGGAGGGGTGGTGCAGGGCCGCGACCGTGCGCGCCTCCTCCAGGAGCCGCTCCCGGTCGCGCGGGTCGGCCTTGAGTTCGGGCCGGAGCATCTTGATGGCCACCCGGCGCTTGAGCGCGCGGTCGATGCCTTCGTAGACCACGCCCATCCCGCCCTGCCCGAGGATCCGGCCGACCTCGTAGCTCGCGTCGATGGCGGTGGGCTGGCGCAGGCCGCCGGCGCCCTGGACCTTGCGGATCTCGGCGGTGAGCTTCTTCTGCCACGCGCCGCTCATGACGTGGAGCAGGCCGAGCGCGATGAGGAACCCTCCCACCAGCGAGCTCGTGACGATGGTGACGAAGGACTTGCGGCGTCCGGCGCTCCGGGTATCGGATGCCGCGGCTTCGGGTTTGACCATGGGCGGCACGGTCCCGAGGGTCGGCGCCTTCTCCAGGTTCGAGCGCGCCAGGGCGTCCTTGAGGACCGGGCCGAACTGGGGGTCCAGGGCCGCGGCGGTCTTGAGGTCCGCGGCCATGGCGTCGAAGTTGCCGTACTTCTCGTTGATGAGCCCCCGGTTGGCGTAGGCGTAGGCGTTGTTGGAGGCCAGCTCGAGGGAGAGGTTCGCGTCGGCCATGGCGTCGTCGAGCCGGCCCATCTGGTAATAGGCGAAGGCCCGGGCGTCGCGCGAGGCGAGGTCGTTGGGGTTGATGGCCAGGGCCTGAGAGGCGTCCCGGGCGGCCTCGGGGTACTTGCCGACCTGGCTGTAGGCCGCGGCCCGCAGGTAGTAGCCTCCCGCGTAATCGGGCGCGGACTCCACGATCTTGTCCGCGACGGCGATGACGGCCCAGAAGTCCTTGAGCCCCAGCTTGCTCGACGCGCTCTCCACGAGCCTCTTGACCGAAGGGGGCCTGTTCTCGGCGTTGATGAGCAGGCTCTTCTCGTGAGCCTGGGAGAACTGGAAGACGACGCCCTGGTACTCGCGCTGGACGTCGAGGCTCTGGCGGAGCTGTTCCTCCGGGATCTTCACCACGGGCGGCACGCGGCCCTCGGAGAGCCGCAGGACCGAGAACGCCGTCTGTTCGTTCTGGTCGATGGCGAGGCTGCGCTTGGCGTCCTCGATGGCCTCGAGGTAGCGCCCTGAATAATAGTATGCCAGGGCGCGCTGGGCGAAGCCGGCCGCGTTGCGAGGGTCGAGCTCGGTGGCCCGGGTGGCGTCCGTGATGGCGCCTTCGAAGTCGCCCAGGCCCGTGCGCGCTCCCGCGCGGTTGTTGAGGGCGGGGATGTTGTCCGGCTCGGCGCGCAGGGTGAGCTCCGAGAGCTGGGAGGCCTGGTCGAACCTCCGGGTCTGGAGGTCGTAGCGGGCGATCTGCTCGCGCACCGAGGCGTCGAAGTCCGGCGCCTGCGCGGCCGCGTTGAGCTCCGGGAGCTTGCGCTCGATCACCGCGGAGGGGAGGGCGGCGTTCCCGGTCTTGCCGGACTCCTGGTACGCGGCGTCGAGCTCCTTGTTGAGCTCGTCCGCCATCTTCTGGATGCGGGCCGCCGTGGAATCGGGCGCTGCCCGGCCCGGGGAGGCCGGCACCCTCAGCGGCGAGAATCTGGGCGGCGAGGCCTCGGGCTGTCCAACGGCAGGGACAGGGGCCGGGCCCGGCTCCGGCGGCTCAGCCGAGGCGGCCGGACCGAAGCCCAGGACGAGGGAAAACAGTGACGCAGCCAGCGCCGTCGACGCTCGCATAAAAGGAAGTGTAAGAGGTAGGACCGGGCCTGTCAAGGGCCTATCGGCGCCATGTTGGTGCCGGGGATTAAGAAACTTAAGTTATCTGCGATAACTTAAGTTTCTTAATCCCCGGCACCGTTAATGGGTGGAGGCGAAGGATCTTAGGCTCTCGGCGGAACGGAGGGCGGCCCCGCAGTCGGGGCAGACGTCCATCTTCTTCGAGAAGAGCCCTTTGCAGGAGGGGCAGACGACCTTGATCGAGGGGTCGACGTATTCCAACAGCTTCGAGAGGGTCAGGACCGCGCCGCAATCACACTTGTCGTCGCCGCATGCCGCCTGGCAGCGCGGGCAGGTCACAGGGTGCGTGATCCTGCCGAAGACGAGGCCGCAGGTCGTGCAGGCCTCCGCTGACCCGCGATTGGGGGTCTCGCAGACAGGGCAGGGCCGCTCTTCTTCAGCAGGCTCAGCCGTCGCCGCTGTTTCCGCCGGAGCCTCCGCAGCTGCTTCGCGGCAGGGGGAGGAGGGTGCCGGGGAGCCGTCCGCGGACAGGTGCAGGCCGCACTCCTGGCAGACCGCCATGGGCACGAGGACCTCGCGGACGTCGCCGTCGCAGGCCGGGCACGGCATCTCGAGGAGCGGGCCGCCTTCTTCGGAGAGGCGGCTGCCGCACTGGTCGCAGCAGCGGGCCTGGTCGTCGTTCTCGGCGGAGCACTTCGGGCAGGGGATCATGGGGAAGACTCTAGCAAAGCGGGGCGGCCCGGACCAGGCGCCTGGCGGACCCGCTCCGCCACCAGGGCCTTGAGCCGGCGGGAGGCCTCTGCGTAGCGGCGGGACTCTTGCGGCCGGCCCAGGGCCGTCGCCTCTGCGGCGCAGCAGTCCAGGGCCGCGGCGTGCAGACCGAGCCGGCCCATGCCCAGGTCATGGCCGGGCGAGAGCGCGGGCATGGCGCGGGCCAGAGGAGCCGCGGCCTCCGGCGTCGTGAGCCGGGCAGCTTCGGCGCAGGCTTTCAGCGCCTCGGCGTGCCTGCCCTGTCGGGACAGCGCCGCGCCCAGGCTCAGCCAAGGCTGGTCGAAGCCGGGGCGCAGGAGCAGGGAGGCCCGGAAATCCTCTTCCGCGCCTTTCAGGTCCCCCTTGAGGAAGCGTTCCACGCCGCGGTCGTTGAGGGACTCCGCGTCCCCGCGCGGGCCTTGGCCCGCGGACGGGGCCCGGAGGTGCGTCTCCACCCCGCTCACGAGCGGGGCGGAGCGGCGCAGTCCGGTCCGCCTCAGCTCGCCCGCCAGGAAGAACAGGCTTAGGACGAAGACGGCCGCGAAGAACGCCAGGGAGACCTTGAGGGCCCGGTCCAGGGGCCGCATGGAGGGTGAGGACCACGGCCCCGGGGCTGGAGCGGTGGAGGGGAGGACCCTCGCCAGGACAACGCCCGCCAAGGAGACCGCGGAGGCCAAAGCCAGGACCATGAGCACGGGAAGCAGCGGGACGAGATAGCGGCCTTCGACCGCCAGCAGGGAATGGGTCAGGAGGAAGTAGAGCGCCAGCAGGCCGGGCAGGAGGGCGAGCGGAACCAGGCGCCGCAGCGGCAGGCACAGAAGGGCGAACGACCACAGCCAGGGATGGAGGCCCCAGATGTAAGCAAGTCTCCCCAGCGTGGAGGAGAGGTATCGCCACGGCCGGTCTGCGATATTGGCCCAAGCCCGCTCGACCATGGCCTCGTTGCGCTCCTCGACGCTCCCGGCCTCCAGGGTCCGGTCCCCTTGGCCGACGAGCCAGCGGCCGTGCTCAGGCACGAGGGTCATGGTCATCCCTTCCGACGCGGCGTAGAGGTTGGCGGCGGCGGCGTGCCGCTCGAACGGGATGAACTTCCGGAACTGGAGGGCGTTGCGCCCGGCCCAGGGCAGGAGGGGGAGCAGGGACCCGAGGATGAGGGCAGGGAGCATGCGTCGGCTTTCCTGGAAGGGCGGGCAGGGGCTCAGGCACCACAGGGCTAGGAGCGCTGGGAACAGGGCCAAGGAGGAGCGGCAGGTTAGGGATACTCCGAGCAGCAGCCCCAGCTGCCAGGCCGGCCCTGGTCCCCTGTCCCGGCCCCAGGCGACCAGGCTTCCGGCGATCGCCAGGAGGAGGAGCGAGTAGAAGTGCTCGATGTCCAGCGAAGCGCAGAACGCGATGAGGTCCGCGTCGACCGCGTAGGCCGCGGCCGCCAGGAGACCGGCCAACGGTCCGCTGACAGCGGTTCCCAGGGCGTAGACGCCCAGGATGGCCAGCGAGCCGAGGAGCGCTTGGGCATAGAGCGCTCCCCTCGGGAAGGGGGACGCCCCATCGGGGAGCAGGCTTGCGATGAAGCTCGGGTACAAGGGGCCGCGGAACGCCGTGGGAAGACCCGGCTCGGAGGGGTAGCCCAGGATGCCGCTCCGCTTGAGGTTGAGGCCCAGGCCGTAGTAATTCTGGCCGCCGAAGACCACGGCGTCGCGGGCAGCGCGGAGCCGCGCCTGAGTCCCGTAAGCCAGGCAGAGCAGGAGCAGGGGGAAGGCGAGGCGGGATGCGAGCCTGGGGATTCGTGCCTGCATGCGGACCTGGATGCCCGCGCCATTATAGCGTATGATGGAGTCTGGAATCGTGGAGCTTCTCTCCATCCTGTCGTTGGCCGCGGCCTTGGCCGCGGCCCTGTTCATCCGCCGGAGGCGGTTGGTCTGGGCGCTGGGCCGTCAGGGGCCAGCCTTGGCTCCGGCCTTCATGCTCGTCGCCTGGTTCGCGTTCCTTAACCTGGGCGAGAGCTTCGGCTCGCTGCGGCTGATGGGCCTGGCCGCGTGCCTTCCCCTGGCCGCGGTTGCGGCCGCGGCCCGCGCGTGGTCGAAGCCGATGCGTCGGACCTTCTTGCGGTGGAGCGTCCTGGAGTGGGGGGCGTTCCTCGTCCTGGGGTGCCTGGTGTTCGCGGTCAGGGGCTACGACGACACCTGCCACCACGCCGTGGTCTCGACCTATCTGAGGGGGAACATCCCGCCGGTCGCGCTCAACGCCCCGACGTTCTCCCTGATGTACCACACCCCGTTCGACGCGGCCGCGGCTCTGGTGGTGGACGCGTTCGGGCTCGACGTCATTTTGGCGCTGCGCCTGGTGTCTCTCGTGTGCCTGGCTGCCGCGCTCTCGGGGCTGGTCGCGCTCTGCAGGCTGCTTTTTGCCGGGGTCTGGGCCAGGGCGTTCGGCCGGCTCTTCTTTCTTTTCGGCTTCGGCCCCGTCTACCTGCGGCTCCATTTCGACCGTTACGGCACGGATCTCGGCGTCTTTCACGGGATGACGAGCCAATCCTTCGTTGAGGCCATGCTCCGGTGGCCCATGCAGTTGAACTTCGTGGTCTTCATCTTCCTTCTGGCCAGCCTCCTGCCCAAGGTCCCTCCCGACCCAGGCAGGGGCGTGCCGCCGGCCTTGCTCCTGCCCTGCGCGTTCCTCCTGCCCTTGGCATCCGAGGAACTGACCCTGTTCGGCCTGCTCTTCGCCCTCTATCTCGGGCTCAAGGGCCGGTGGCCCTTGGGCTGGCTGGCCGCTTGGCTGGGACTGCTCCTGCTCGGAGCGGCGCGGTCCGGGGTCTTTGCCGGCGCGCTCGTCCCAGGCCGGCCGTTTTTGTGTCCGGTCCCGGCCCTGGATTGGCCCCCTTCCCTGCCGCAGGGGCTCAGCGGCCTGCACCCCGACGGGCTGCCGCTCTTTTCACGGGAGGCGCTGGAGGTCGTCCTCCTGGAGTGGGGTCCCCTGTTCTTCTGCGGTCTGGCGGCCGCGGCCTTTCATCCGAGGCGCCAGGTCCTCGCGGCAGTCTTCGTCTTCGGGTTCGCCATCGCAGCGTGCCTCGACTTGGGCCCGTGGCCCAAGGCGGACACGGACCGCTTCCTCTTCTACGGGACCTGCGCCGGGTTCATGCTCCAGGCTGTCTGGGTCGAGGGACTCGAACGGCGCCATCTTGAAGGAGCGCTGTCTTGGCCCGCCTTCGCCGGGGCTGCGATCTTCCTCGCTGCACTGACCATGGCAGGGCCGCTCCTCTACCTCGCCGGCATCGTGCGGGAGGGCATCCCGCGCTACTGGGTGACGAGCGAGGACCGTCTGACCTACGACGCGGGAGCGCTCCACCGGGCGCTCGAGGCCGTGGGCCCAAGGGACCTCATCGAGACCGACGACCAGTACGCCTTCGAACTTGTCCGGTCCGGCTTCGTGGTGGCGGCGCCTCTGACCAGCCCCATCATCGGGAATGTCTCAGGCCCGGTCGGGCCCCACCTGGCCGGCCGTTCCTCGGGCGCGCCGCGATGGCTCTTCCTTCCGGCAGGGGACCGCCGCGTGGCTGCTGGCGTCGTCGTCGCTGAATATGGAGGATACGTCCTGGTCCGCGCCCAATAGGGAATTGGTGTCAGTCTTTAAAGACTGACACCAGGTTATCTGCCCAGTTGGTAGAGTCCCCGCTTGTAGACCAGGAAGAGGTCCGTGGTGCGCCGCGTGGGCAGGAACATCTGCTCCAGGGACTGCCACCAGAATCCGCCGCAGAGTGAAGAGGGCTGGCCGCACGCGGAGGCGTTGTAGAGCAGGAGCAGGTCCTTGCGCCCCCCGTCGACGTCCTCGGGGTCGAGCCACCAGTAGCCGGCCACCTTGTCGCCCTCCACGTAGCCGAAGGAGCCGAGCATGAGCTTCTTGCCTGGGAGGCGCTCATGGACGGACTGGAAGATGTCGTCGAAGGCCATGCCGACCGGGTTGTCCTCGGGCTGGAGGCTCAAGGAGACGACGTCGAGGTCCTTGCCGAACCCTTTCGGGATGTAGCGGTCGAGCCAGCCGTAGAGCGAATGCTCCGCGTCCGGGGCGGTCCCGTCCCACCAGTAGAGCGTGGCCACGGTCTCCAGGGACGGGTCCTCGGCCTTGACGGCCCTGGCTCCCGCGGAGTAGATCTCGAAGACGCGCTCAGGGCCCAGGGGGGCGCGGGAGCCGCCGAGCCAGTCGCCGTTGATCTCGGGACCGACCTCCCAGCTTCGGATCCGGTCTCCGTAGCGCTTGACGAGGCTGGCGGTCCTGGCCGCGTAGGCCTCGGGCGTCAGGGTCCTTGGCCACTGGGCGGTGTCGAGGGGGCAGGCCAGGATCTTGATCCCGCGCAGGAGCAGTTCGGAGACGATCGGGTCGTAGGGCTCGAAGGAGCGCTCCGAAGCGTAGGAGAAGTCGTGCGGGTTGGCCCGGAAGACCAGGCGCACCCAGTTCGCGCCCGACCGCTCGATGGTCTCGGAGAGCCACTTGGAATGCGGCGACCAGACCGAGGCGGTCTCGTCGAGCGTGAGCCCGAAGCGCAGGGCGTCCTTCGAAGGGGACTTCGCGGCGGCCTGGAGGCCGTGCTCGAAGTCCATCTTCTGCCAGGCGGCGCTGACCGCGGTCAGCGCCTTGTCGAAGAGCTCGGCCCGGTCCGAACCTTCCCTCTCCTTCCCCGCGTCCGCGATGAGGTCGTCGGCCTTTTCAAGCAGCTTGCGCGCCCTGTCCCCGGGAGCGTAGGAGGGCTTGGCGCCCTGTTTGGCCCGCAGCGTCTCCCGGAGCTTGCGGTGCTGGGTGAGGGCGATCTCCGCGTTGAGGAGGACGGCGTCCCGATCGGCGTAGCCTTCCCCGCCCTTGTCGATCCAGACGGTCGAGAACCCGTCGTTGCGGACGGGCCAGGGGAGGCTGATCCGGACCCGCTCCCTGCCCTCCCAGACGAGCACCGCTCCCCCCGCGGCCTGGAAGATCTCGGCCTTGGGGAGCCGGACCAGGCTGTCCACGGGATAGACGGCCATCCCCGCGAGGCCGACGTCGGTCAGGCTCTTGCCCTTGCTGTCGGCCCGGCCGACATAGGTGAGGAGTTCCCGGAAATCCATCCGTCGGCCCGCGGCGTCGTAGGCGGTCAGCCAGAGCCGGTGCGTCTGGTTCGAGACGGGAGGGGCCTCGGGATTCCGGGCGGGGGCGACGATGGACGAGAGGTCCGGTTCGGCGGGTTCGGACGCCCGGCGGGAGTCCTGGGCCTGGGTCAGGGATGCGGCGCCGAGCGCGGCTGCAGCCAACAGAGGAAAGAAGACCATGGAAAAATTATATTATAAACGGGGTCAGGCCTTGACTCTTGCTTGCAAGAGTCAAGGCCTGACCCCAGCACCAGAGCATGAGACCGAACGTCCTCATCGTCGGCGGAGGGGCCATGGGCACATCCGCGGCCTATTGGCTGACCAAGATGGGCCGTTCCGTGCTCCTCCTTGATCGCGGCGACATCCCCAACGCGGCGGCTTCCTCGGGAGACCACGTGCGGGTCTTCCAGCTCACGCACGGCAAGGACGCCTTCTACACCGACCTGGCGCTCAAGACCCTGCCCATGTGGCAGGCCCTCAACGAAGAGGCCGGGGAGAAGCTCTTCCATCAGAACGGGATGCTCGAGCTCGCGGTCAAGGACGGCGGCTACGAGGACCAGAGCTACAAGGTCCTCCAAGAGATGAACATCCGCGCCGAACGCATGGACAAGCCGGAGATCCGGCACCACCATCCGATGTTCGACGTCCGGCCCCTGCGCTTCGCGCTCTTCCACCACGACGCGGGCTTCATCTGGGCCATGAGGACCGTCGCGGCCCTTTCGCACCTGGCGCAGAAGAAGGGGGCGAAGGTCAAGCTCCATACCGAGGCCGTCGACGTCCTCGTGGACAAGGACGGCATCCGGGGGGTGCGCGACCGGCACGGGAAGGTCTGGCAGGCCGACCAGTACCTCTTCACCGCCGGGCCCTGGACCGGCCCGCTCCTCAAGAAGTGGCGCCTGCCCCTCAAGGTGGCCTGCCAGGAGCAGATGCACCTCATGCCCCCTGCGAGCCGGGGGCGCTACAGGCCGGAGCACTTTCCCGTGTTCGCGGTGCGCAGCGCCGGCATCTACGGCTTCCCGATCCACATCCACGGGTTCCTGAAGCTCTCGGCCTACGTCACGGGGGCCCCGGGCTTCCCGGCCGCGGACGGGGCGACGAAGCTCTCGCCTCCGTTCGAGCGCAAGTGCCGCTCCTTCCTGAAGAAGTTCATCCCGGACCTCGCGGGCTTCTCGGAGATGGAGGGGAAGGTCTGCTGCTCCGCGAGCACCCCGGACGGGGACTTCATCATGGACCGCCTCCCCGACACCGCCAACGGCTATGTCGCGGCCGGGTTCTCCACCAAGGGGATGAAGTTCGCGCCCCTGGTGGGCAAGACCATGGCGGAGCTGATCGTGGGCGGCCGCAGCGAGATCAACCTGCACCGCTTCCGCGTCCACCGCTTCTAGCTGTAGCGGTGCCGTTGCGGTGCCGGGGATTAAGAAACTTAAGTTATCTGTGATAACTTAAGTTTCTTAATCCCCGGCACCGAGAGGAACAAGCAACGGCTTTACTTTGGTGGAACGAAGCCCACGGCCTGCAGGACATCCTGCAGGTAGGCCACGCCCCCTCCAGGCTTGTCGATCTCGCCGGCCGCGATGACCGCCCCAAGGACCTTGTCGGCGAGCGCGGGGGGCACGAGGACGTGGACGACGCGTTTGCCTACCTCGATGTCGGCCGCGGCCTGGCCGAGGGTCTGGCGCACGCCGGTGCCCTGGGCGAAGAAGTAGGTCGCGCCCGTGGCTCCGGCGGCCAGGGCCGCGTCGATGACGGCGTTGCCGAGGTGGTGCTGGACCACCGCGGTCAGGAGCTGCAGTTTCTTGTTCGCCATGATTCCTCCACCACAGGGGTTGACCCCAGTCTATGCTTTTGCGGCAGCGCGGTCGAGCATCTGCGACAGGACGTAGGGCAGGATGCCGCCCTTGGCCCGGTATTCGATCTCCACGGGCGTGTCGAGCCGCAGGACGGCCTTGAACTCGACGGCGCCGCCGTCTTCGCGGCGGGCCCGCACGGTCAGGGTCTGGCGCGGCTTCAAGGCCGCTGTCAGGCCGAGGATGTCGAAGGTCTCGAACCCGGTCAGCCCCAGGGTCTTGACGCTCTCGCCGGCCGAGAACTGGAGCGGCAGGATGCCCATGCCCGCGAGGTTCGAGCGGTGGATGCGCTCGTAGGACTCGGCGATGACGGCCCCGATGCCGAGCAGGGACGGGCCCTTGGCGGCCCAGTCGCGGCTTGAGCCCGAGCCGTAGTCCTTGCCCGCGAGCACGACGAGGGGCACGCCCTCTTTGCGGTAGGCCTCGGAGGCCTCGAACACGCTGGTCCGCGTCTTGTCGGGCAGGTGCACGGCGTGGCAGCCCGCGATGTCCACCATGAGGTTGCGCAGGCGGATGTTCGCGAAGGTGCCCCGCACCATGACCTCGTGGTTGCCGCGCCTGCTGCCGTAGGAGTTGAAGTCCTTGGGTTCGACGCCCTTGGACTGGAGGTAGAGGCCGGCCGGGCTGTCCTTGGCGATATTGCCCGCGGGCGAGATGTGGTCCGTGGTCACGGAATCGCCCAGCACGAGCAGGGCCCGGGCTCCCGTGATGTCCTTGGAGGCCTTGGGACCGGAGCCCATGTCGTCGAAGTAGGGCGCAAGGCGCACATAGGTCGAGGACGGCTCCCAGCCGTAGAGCTCGGAGGCCTTGGGCTTGAGGGCCTTCCAGTGCTTGTCCCCGGCGAACACATCCGCGTAGCGCTTGGCGAACATCTTGGGGCTCACGTGCTTTTCCACCGCGGCCGCGACTTCCTTGGTGGATGGCCAGAGGTCCTTGAGATAGACCGGCTTGCCGTCCTTGCCCGTGCCGAGGGGCTCCTTGAAGAGGTCGAGGTCGATGCGGCCCGCGAGCGCGTAGGCCACGACCAGCGGCGGGGAGGCCAGGTAGTTGGCCTTGGTCAGGGGGTTGACCCGGCCCTCGAAGTTGCGGTTGCCGGAGAGCACGCTCGCCACGACGAGGTTCTTGGAGGAGACGGCCTCGGCCACGGGCTCGGGCAGTGGCCCGGAATTGCCGATGCAGGTCGTGCAGCCGTAGCCCACGAGCTGGAAGCCCAGGCTGTCGAGGGACTTCTGGACGCCGGAGGCCTCGAGGTAGTCCGTGACGACCTTCGAGCCCGGGGCGAGGCTCGTCTTGACCCAGGGCTTGGTCTTGAGGCCCTTCGCCACGGCCTTCTGGGCGAGCAGACCCGCGCAGAGCATGAGCTCGGGGCTCGAGGTGTTCGTGCAGGAGGTGATGGCCGCGATGACCACGCTGCCGTGCCCCAGCTGGCAGGCCTTGCCTGCAAGGTCGACGGTGACGACGGTGCCTTTGGGGGAGGGAAGGTCGCCTTTTTTATCCTTCTCCTTCAGGTAGTCCTCGAGGGAATCCTCCCACGAGGCTTTCGCGTCGCCGAGGGCGACGCGGTCATGCGGCCGCTTGGGGCCCGCGAGGCAGGGCTCCACGGTCCCGAGGTCGAGCTCGAGGGTGTCGGAGAAGTCCGGCTCGGGCGACTTGTCCGTGCGGAAGAGACCCTGGGCCTTGGTGTACGCCTCGACAAGCGCGACCTCCGCGGGGGTGCGGCCCGTGAACTCGAGGTACTCGATCGTGCGGTGGTCCACCGGGAAGAAGCCCATGGTGGCGCCGTACTCAGGGGCCATGTTGGAGAGGGTGGCCCGGTCCGCCACGGAGAGGGATGAGACGCCGGGGCCGTAGAACTCCACGAACTTGCCGACCACGCCCTTCTTGCGCAGCATCTGGGTCGCGGTGAGCACGACGTCGGTGGCGGTGACTCCCTCCTTCGGGGAGCCCTTGAGCTTGAAGCCCACGACCTCGGGGACGAGCATGGTCATGGGCTGGCCGAGCATGGCGGCTTCGGCCTCGATGCCGCCCACGCCCCAGCCCATGACGCCGAGCGCGTCGATCATGGTGGTGTGGGAGTCCGTGCCCACGAGGCTGTCCGGAAAGGCCTGGACCACGGACCCGGCCGTGCGCGTCCAGACCACCTTGGCGAGGTTCTCGAGGTTGACCTGGTGGATGATGCCGGTCTCCGGGGGCACGACCCGGAAGTTGCGGAAGGCCTTCTGTCCCCACTTGAGGAAAAGGTAGCGCTCGCGGTTGCGCTCGTACTCGATCTCGGTGTTGCGCTCGAGGGCGTCGGCCGTGCCGTAGCGATCCACCTGCACGGAGTGGTCGATGACGAGGGCCACGGGGATGAGGGGGTTGACCCGGGCGGGGTCCCCGCCGAGCGTCTTCGTGGTCTGCCGCATGGTGGCCAGGTCCACCACGCCGGGCACGCCCGTGAAGTCCTGCATGATGACGCGTCCGGGCATGAAGAAGACCTCGCAATCCGAGCCCTTGCGGCGGTTGAGCACGGCCAGGATGTCGGACTTCTTGACGAAGCCCCCGTCTTCGTTGCGCAGGAGGTTCTCGAGGAAGATCCTCATGGAGAAGGGCCAGCGCTTGAGGTCGAAGCCCTGCTTCTCGAGGACAGGCAGGCTGAAGATCTCGTACTCCTTGCCTTCCACGGAGAGCGTGGTCCGCGTGCGGAAGCTGTCGGGATGGCTGGTCATTGCGGCTCCTTTCCTCATCTTGGTCGCGGCTCCCGCCATTCTACCTCAGCGCGTCCTTCCGTGGCAAATAGGGGGTCAGATCTTAAATAGGGGGTCAGATCTTGAGATTTGAGTTTTCCTCAGATGAGGATTCATGCTCCACAAGTTCCCTTGAATTGTCGGATCGTCTGGGAAAACTCAAATCTCAAGATCTGACCCCTTTTTGTATACTCACGCGATGATTGCGCTCCTGTTGGCGTGCGCGGCCTGGGCAGCCGCTGCCCCGGCCGGGCCAAACGCGCCCGATCCCGGCCTGCTCTCGTGGCTGGAGAACGGCTCGACGCCCATGGTCGAGTGGTGGTCCGCGGACGCCGACGCCTCGGCCGCGGCGAGCCTCGGGGCCCTGCCGGGCCGCGAGAGGCTGGCGGGGAGGCTCAGGGACCTCATGGCCGCGGGTTCCATCGACGGCATCGAGGTCCGGGGCCGCCGCACGTTCGTCCTGAGGAGGTCCGGGGCCGAGGCACAGCCCAAGCTCTTCGTCCACGACCCCGACGCCGAGTTCCCGCACCTGGCGCTGGACCCCAACGCCGTCAGTCCGGACGGGGCTTGGGCCTTGGATTGGTGGTCGCCTTCCCTCGACGGCGCCCTCCTGGCCTACGGCATGACGGACCTGCGCTCGGGGGAGAGCGTGCTGCGGGTCCGCGACGTGGACTCGGCCATCGACCTTCCCGACCGCATCCCCCGCACGCCGCGGGCCGGCGCGGCGTGGCTCGCTGACCGCAGCGGTTTCTTCTACGCGCGCCTCCCCAAGCCGGGCGAGGCGCCGGAGGCCGAGTTGGACTACCACCGGCGGATCTATTTCCATCGGCTCGGGACGGACACGCTCAACGACGGCCTCGTCTTCGGCGGCGGTCGGGCCAAGGAGGACTGGCCCGAGGTCGCGATGTCCGCCGATGGCCGCTATCTCCTGCTGACCGTCCGCCAGGGCACGCGCCGGACCGAGCTCTACGTGAGCGACCTCCGGGCGAAGAGCACGGACTTCGTCGCGGTCGCGGCGGGCGTGGACGCTTACTATGAGGGGAAGTTCGAGGGCGACACCCTCTACATCCTGACCGACGAGGACGCTCCCAAGGGCAGGATCGCGGCCACGGATTTCCGCAAGCCGTTCCGGATGATGGGCCTGCGGCCCAAGGGCCGCGCCTGGAGGCGTCCGAACTGGCGGGAGGTCGTGCCGGAAGGGCCCTTCGTCATCGCCGGGTTCGAGCCCGTCAACGGCCGCGTCGTGGTCCACGGCCTCGAGCGAGGGATCTCGAGGCTGAGCGTCTACGACGCCGAGGCCGCGCCTCTGCGGGAGATCGCCCTGCCCAGGCAGGGCAGCGTCCGTGCCCTAGCGCGCGCGCCGGGCTTCGGGGAGTTCCTCGTCCTCCACGAGTCGTTTTTCCAGCCTACGACCCTCTACCGCTGCGGCACGAGCGCCTCCACCGCGGCCGTGGTCTCGGCGCTCCAGCCGTCCTGGGATCCTGCTGCCTACGAGGTCCGGGAGGAGTCCTTCCTGGCCCGGGACAGCGGGACGGTCCGGCTCCTGCTCGCTTCGAAGAAGGGCTTGCGCAATGACCGCAACGCCCCGACGATCCTCCTGGCCCGCGGCGCGGGGCCGAGGCGGCCGGCGCCGTTCTTCGCTCCGCACCTCCAGACCTGGTTCGAGAAGGGGGGACTGCTCGCGGTCCCGGTCTCGGAGCGGGCCCTCGACTTCGAGGACGCCGCCCGGTGGCTCGCGGCCAAGGAGTACACACGGCCCGAGCGCCTAGCCGCGGTGGGCGCGGGCTTAGGCGGCCTCGCCGCTGGGGCCGCGGCGATCCAGGCCCCGGGGATCTTCGCCGCCGCGGTCCTGCTCTCGCCCGTGACCGACCTGCTCGGGCTGGGACGCATGCCTCCGGGGGCGCGGTGGGTCCGGGATTTCGGGGTCCCGGACGGCTCGTCGGAGACCCTCCGGCTCGCGGGGCTCTCTCCTCTCCACCTGGCCAGCCAGGGAGCGCCCTACCCGGCGTTCCTCATCTCCGCCGGACCCTGGGACGCCGAGGTCCATCCGGCCCACAGCCGCAAGCTGGCCGCGCGCCTCCAAGCCTGCTCCTCCTCAGGCAAGCCCGTGCTCTTGCGGATCCGGCCCCGGGCCGGCAGTCCCGCGGGACGGCCCCTCAAGGCGTTCCTCGACGAGTTGACCGAGGGCTATGGGTTCCTGATGAAGCATCTGGGGGTGCCGTGAGGCTTTTTGTCCTCGGCTCAGGGGGCTTTGCGCTCGGTACGGGGCGAGAGGTGCGCCATCCCGCGGGCTACGCCGTTTCCACCGGCCGCGGTCTCGTCATCCTGGACCTCGGGTTCGGGAACCTGCGGCAGCTCGCCAGGGCTGGGCTCGACCCGGCCAGGGTCCGGGCCGCCTTCTTCTCGCACCTCCATCCCGACCATGTGGGGGACCTGGCCGCGCTCCTGTTCTTCTTCAATTACGAGCGGCGGCCGGTTTCGAGAGAGGTGCGCTTGTTCGGCCCTGTTGGGTTCAAGGCGTTCCTCCGCCGCTTGACCGCCGCGCACCGGCCGTGGCTCGCTCCGCGCGGCTACCGCCTCGAGGCCCGGGACCTTCCCTCCGGGGCGAGGGTCCTCGGGCCCGGCTGGGTCGCGGCCGCCAGGTCGGTTCCCCACTCCAGCCCATGCCTTGCCTACCGCTTCTCTGACGGAAGACGGAGCCTGGTCTATTCAGGCGACACGGGCTATAGCGCGGGATTGGCCGCTTTCGCCGCTGGCAGCGACCTTCTGGTGCTGGAGTGCAGCGCGCCGGACCGCTCTCCTCACCCCGGGGTCCATCTGACGGTCTCCGAGGCTCTGAAGCTCGCCAGGATTTCCAATTGCCGCAACGTCGTTTTTTCACATCTGGGCGAGGAAGCCGGCGCCGGGCTCAAGCGTTCCCGGAAGTGGCGCAAGGGGTACCTCCTTGCCAGGGACGGGATGGAATTGTCGTTGTGAGCATTATGTGAATCGGTTCCACGGACCCTGGAAATATACGGGCGCGTCTGTTATACTAATCATGGGGCTGTGCTCAACCGGCTCGTAACGTCCGGGGGGAGGCCATTATGTCACAGGAAGTCCATCTCCATTTCAATCTGAGGATGACGTCGCGATCCCTGGTAGGCTGCATGACAGCCGCCATCATCTTGGCGTTCGCGGGCGAACTCAATTCGGAATACGTCAACCTGACGACCTACTATCCTGCTCCGTCGGGGGTCTATACCCAGATGCTCACGACCGGCAGGGCATTCTTCGCCCAGAACACGAACACGGGAGTCGGGATCGGGTTCGGGTCCACGAACTTCCCGGCCGCGGGCTCGAGCACGAAGCTCTCCGTGGTGGGCTCGGTCGCGGTCGGCACGACCGCGGGAGGGGCGGCCGGGGACTTCGCACTGGCCAATCTGCCCGCGGCCAACAACCCCAACGACATGGTGGTGCAGGGCAGGGTCGGGGTCGGCAGCACCGCCGTGCACAGCACGGATTCCTCGGACGGCAGGAGCAGCGGCATGGTCGTCCGGGGCCGGGTCCGGGTCGGCGTCGGGAACGGTACCTCGGACGCGACGCGCGGCCGCAGCTATCTTTTCGTCGACAACTCGGACACGGGCTGCGTGGGCACGGCCATCGCGGGCAGCAACCTGGCGACGATCTGCGCCGCGAACGAATACGCCACCTTCGTCCCGGGGTTCTACGTCAACGGCTGGTGGTATCAGCACCGGGGAGGCCAGGTCATCGCGCAGTGGGGCGCCGGCTCCAACGACTGGACGACCCAGGTCTGGGGGCTGGGCTTCAACGGCAACCCTGCCTGGCTGACGCTGGGCAAGAACGACAAGAGCCTTTACGTCCACTGCTGCCCGAAGTAGGCGGCAGGGGGCGCGGGATTTACCATTGAGTTTAAATATTATATTGTTCTTAAGAGCATGAAGGGAGCGCGGAGCCGCGCTCTCGAAGGCGGCCGACGAAACGGCCGCCTTCCGATGTCCAGGAGTGGTCCAACGATGCGTCAGCGTGGTCGCGTGGTCGCGGTCCTGACGGCAGCGGCTTTCCTCGCCTCGGCGGGGGCATCCTCTGCCGCGCCGTCGGCCACCCCGGGCAGGGATGAGATCGTCAGGTCCGCGTTCAGCGACGCGGAGATCTTTCGGGCGGTCGATGAGTGCTCCAAGGGGAAAGCTGATTTTCGGAAGTATTTCAACCGCTGGCTGGAGAAGCCCTCGGCGCAGGCCCTTCCGTTCGTCACTCCGGATTACTTCGGATTAGACGTGAAGCCGTACCCCCCCGCGTCGCATCCGTACGAGCTGGCCCTGGCCTGCCTCGAACTGGCAGGAGACTCGAAGTGGTCCTGCGAGTTCCTCTCCTTGGGCAAGGGGCATCGCTCCAAATTCAGCGGAGACGGCCCTTTCGACGGCTACGAAGGCTATTACTGCTGCAGCGAGGTCCGGAAATTCTCGTCGATCGCCTGGGGGGTCCTGCGCGGAGGCAAGGCCGGGGCCATCCCCCAATCGTTCCTCTCGGAGTTCGTCCCGGAATCCGTGGGCCTGCCCAATGCCGATAAAGAGAGGATCCTGCGCCTCCTCACCCAGGCGTTCAAGACCGGGGATGCCGCTGCCCTCTGCTCCGAGCTGGCGGCCAAGAAACTAGGCGTCTCCGATCCTGCCGAGTGCGGCCGGGACGCGGCCTTCTTCTCCGGCGATCCTGCTCGCTGTTCAGGCATCAAGCATCCCAACGACCGGGATTCCTGCCAGGCGAGGGCTTCCCTGCTTGCCGCGCTCCGCTCCCCGGATCCCAAGGCCTGCGCCGCCTCCCCCCTCTGCGACGCCCAGGCCCGGCGCCAGTCCGCGGCGTGCGCCCCGTTGCTCAAGCCGGCCGACGCCTCCTTCTGCAGGATGATCGGACTCGTCAAGGGTCCGGCCGTGACGCGCGAGGCCGACAAGAGGGCGGCGGAGGCCAAGCAGCGGGCCCAGTTCGACGAGGTCGTGCGCCGCGAGAAGGAGAAGGTCGCTGCGTTCAACAAGAGGCGGATGGAAGAGGAGAAGGTCTTGCGGGAGAAGGTCGCGGCGGCCGAGGTCCTCAAGGCGCAGGAGGCGGCGGCCAAGAAGCGGGCGGAAGACGAGAAGGTGGTGCGGGCGCGTGAGGAGAAGGCCCGCAAGAAGCAGTTCCAGGCTGGGCAGCGCATGCAGTCCACGCCGGCCGACGCGCTCAAGGTGATTGAGGCCGTCAACCAAGGCAAGAAGGGACCTCCTGCGAGGAGGCTCCCGAACGAGGGTAACCGATGATTCTCAAGATCGACACCAAAGTGTATCCGTTGGAGGCCGTCCAGGCGGCCGCCTATTCCCTGACCGACCGGGTCTACGCGCGGGTCGCCCGCAAGGGCGCCGAGGCCGCTGTGACCCTCAAGCCCAAGGCCGGCGGCGACGGCGCGGCCCGGCTCGAGGACGAGTTCTTCAACGAGCTCCTCCACCAGACCCTGCGCCTGCGGGTCTCCGAGAGCAATCAGAAGATCCGCGAGTACATCGTGACCAAGGCCCTGGTCTCCGCCCAAGTCCCGAGCTCCATGCCGGAAGAGCCCGCCCCTGCCGACGGGCCGGACCCGGACTGCCCCGAGTGCCAGGCCGAGGCCAAGGCCAAGGCGGGGCAGGCCGGCCCTGCCGCGCCTCCCGTGGACGAGGAGCTCGAGAAGGAGATCGAGAAGCTCCTCGCTGAGATCGAGAAGTCGGGCCCGGCGTCGGACGACCCCCTGGGCGTGGCCGTGCCCTGGGAGCAGAAGCACCAGCCGCAAGGGCGGCCGGCCCCCGGAGGCGAATCCGTTCCTCTCGCCGGAGGGGGCGGGGGCAAGCGCGGCAAGGCCGCCGCGGCCAAGGGGAGGAAGAAACCAGCATGAGCCCCAAGGCCCTTCCGACGGGAGCGGTCCTCGATCCGGGCAAGCTCGACTCCGCCAGGACCGGGTTCTTCCGCTTCCGCCGTCTCGGCGACCGGTTCCTCGTCACCAACGACTTCGGCCGCTGGTGCTTCATGAGCGACGCGGAGTTCCAGGACTTCGTGGCCGGGCGGCTCGATCAGTCCGGGCCGCTCTACAGCCGCCTCGTCTCGGACGGCTTCATCCGCGACAGGATGGATTTCGAGGCCCTCGCGGCGGTCTGGAGGAAGCGCAACCGCTTCCTCTGGCAGGGCCCGAGCCTCCACGTGGTGGTGGCTACGCTCCGCTGCAACCACCGCTGCCTCTACTGCCAGGCCAACTCAGTGCCCATGAAGGACTCGAACTGCGACATGTCCCTGGAGACCGCGCGCAAGGTCGTGGACCGCATCTTCGAGAGCTCGAGCCCCGCCGTCACCATCGAGTTCCAGGGCGGGGAGCCCCTGGTGAACTGGCCCGTGGTCGAGTTCATCGTGAAGTACGCGCACGAGAAGAACGCCAAGGCCAAGAAAGGGCTCTGGATCAACCTCGTCACGAACCTGAGCCTCCTCGACAAGAAGAAGCTCGACTTCCTCCTCAAGAACGGGGTCAACTTCTGCACCTCCCTCGACGGGCCCGCGGACCTGCACAACAAGAACCGGGTCTACGTCGGCGGCAGCTCCCACGCCGAGACGGCGAAGTGGTTCAAGGTCATCCAAGAGCGCACCAAGCGCAAGATGTTCCGCATCGACGCCCTGCTGACCGTGACGCGCTTCTCCCTGGGCCGGGCCAAGGAGATCGTCGACGAGTACGTCAGGCTCGGGGCGCGCGGCATCTTCATGCGGCCCGTCAACCCCTTCGGCCTCGCTCGGGAGACCTGGGACAAGATCGGCTACACGCCGGCCGAGTTCGTGGACTTCTACCGCCAGGCCTTCGACCATATCCTCGAGGTCAACCGCCGGCGTCCCTTCTGGGAGCAGACGGCCCGCATCTTCCTGGCGAAGATGCTGACGGACGTGGACCCGAACTTCCTCGACATGCGCTCGCCCTGCGGGGCGGGCGTCGGGCAGATCGCGTACAATTTCGACGGCGGGGTCTACGCGTGCGACGAGGGGCGCATGTTCTCTCGGATGGGAGACGAGTCCTTCCGCATCGGCAGCGTCCACGAGGGTTCGTACCAGGACTGCGTCGGGAACCCCGCGGTGCGGGCCATCTCCGTGGCTTCGTGCCTCGACAACCACATGAAGTGCTCCCGCTGCGCCTACGAGACCT
>JBAZSR010000035.1:0-23338 GCA_041662295.1 Elusimicrobiota bacterium
CGCGGTGGTGGACTTCGGCATCCGTGCGAGCACCCTGACCTTCGCCGCCGGCCTGACCGCTGATCCTACTGCCGCCCCAGGCATGCTCTACTACAATGCCTCCACCAACAAGCTCAGGCTCTACAACGGCTCTTGGGCCGACGTGGGCGCGGGCTCGTCCTATGCCACGATCCAGGAGGAGGGTTCAGGGTTAACCCAGCGCACGATCCTCGACTTTGTCGGGGCAGGCGTCACCGCCACTGACACCGGAGCCAAGACCCAGATCGCCCTCGATGGCGACTTGAACGCCATCGCAGGCATCGGCACCAACGGCGGCATCGAACGCACCGGGGCCGACACCTGGGCCTCCTACACCCTCACCGCCGCGGGCAAGGCCCTCTTGGACGACAACGCCGCCTCCGACCAGCGCACCACCCTGGGCCTGATTGCTGGCGGAGCAGGAGACATCTGGGCCGAGAAGGCTGGCGACACCATGACCGGAGGATTGAACTTCTCAGCCGTGGCCTCGGACATCACCACCGCCTCCAACGAGGACCTCGCCCTCATGCCCAACGGCACGGGCAAGGTCGGCGTGGGGGTGACCAACCCGCAGAGCAACCTCGACGTCGAGGGCTCAGCCGCCATCGGAGCGGCCTACTCGGGCACGAGCGCGGCGCCGGCCAACGGCCTTATCGTGGAGGGCAGCGTGGGCATCGGGACCTCGAGCCCGCAAACCCAGCTGGACCTCGGCGGCAACTCCGCCACCTTCGGCATGCGCTACACGGGAGGCGGCCTCGCGCACGGCATCACCTCCTTTGCCGCGACCGACGCCTTCCTCAAGGTCTGGCCCGGCAACGCGGCCGACGGACAGCCCATCATCATGGGATTCGAGGACAGTTCCGGCAGTCCGGCCCTGCGGATCTGGGGAGTCGCGGGCGAGACGGACCCGACGGACTCGACCCCGATGCTCATGCTCGGCGGAGCCAAGCGCTCCGGAACCGCGCTGGACGCGCTGGGAGCCTCTGAGACCGTACTCCAGGTCGGCAACGGCGCGCCCGGCGCCGAGACCAGGCTCCTGACCATCCTAGGCAACGGAAATGTCGGCATCGGCACGACCGAACCGCAGGAGAAGCTCCACGTCTCCTCCGGCACCGTGGTCGCGGACTTCGGCGTCCGCACCAGCACCCTGACCTTCGCCGCGGGGCTCACGGCTGACCCCACCGGCAGGAACGGGATGGTCTATTACAACGAGTCCACCGGCAAGATGCGCCTCTACCACGGCTCCTGGGCGGATGTCGGCGGGGGCAGCAGCGGCTGGACCGACGACGGGACGGTGATCAAGCTGACCGTACCGGGCGACAGCGTGGTGGTGCAGTCCTCGGTCACGATCCGCGTCGAGGACGAGGCGAACTACGCCTACGCGTTCCAGGCCGGCTTGAACGGGGTGAGGATCTCGACCGGCGGCGCCATCACCACCACCGGAAAAGGCCACGGCGACTTTGCCGGTGACCCCAGGGGCATGGGCGCCGTGGACCTGCAGACCAAGAGGGACAATTCCGGACGGATCGCCTATGGAGCTTACTCGGTCCTGACCGGCGGACTGAACAACGCTGCGCAAGGCGAGGGATCCTTCCTTGGCGGAGGAATCTACAACATCAATGGAGGGGCGTATTCCGTCATCGCCGGAGGATATGGCAACGGCAACGTCGGCGCCGAGGCCACCATCGGTGGAGGGCAATACAACTACGCAGACAACGTCTTCACCACCGTCGGGGGAGGAACCCTCAACAAGGCCAGAGGCTTTGCCGCGACCATCGGGGGCGGTTCCGGCAACGAATCCAACCGTGACTATGCCACGGTCCCGGGCGGAAGGGAGAACGTGGCCAACAACTACTACTCATTCGCCGCGGGCTACAAGTCGAGCTCCACCGCTCAAGGCGCCTTCACATGGAGCGACTCCGCCGGCGTCGAGACCGAGAACAACGTGCAGGACCGGGTCCGCTTCAAGAACCTCGGCGGCTTCTTCGTAAGCGGCTCGACCAACACCGCGGACCCCATGTTCTTCGTGGCGGGCAGCGGCTACGTGGGCATCGGGAACACGAGCCCCTCCGCAAAACTGGCGGTCAGCATGGGAAGTCTAGAGTATGGCGGCGTCTCATTTGTCGGCGAGAACTTCTCCGCAAGCGACACCGCCACAAGGGTCAAGGTCCAGGACACCACCGGCAACGTTGCGTGGTTCCTTTCGGCGAACAACGACGGCACGTTCGCCCTCCACCAAGGCTCCACGGGCGATCGCCTGACCATTGACGACGCGAACGGCAACGTCGGCATCGGGATCACGAATCCAGGCTACAAATTGGATGTCAGCGGCACGATCAGGTCATCAGGCGACCTGTACTTCACCGGCAGCAACGCCTTCAGATACCCGACGGGAGGCACCACCCTGATCATCGCGGACACATCCGGCGGCTGGTCGGTGGATGTTTCAGCGAAATCATTCACTCCCATGTCAGATATCAGTCTAAAAGAAAACATCAAGAGCCTGAACAACGAGCTAGATAAGATCCTGAAACTCCATCCTGTCAGCTATATCTTCAAAGACGACAAGAAACCCGATTACGGTTTCATCGCGCAAGAGGTGGAGGAGGTTTATCCGGAATTCGTCCACACAAACAAGGAGACGCAGTTGAAATCGCTTGACTACAGCAAGATGGTCTCCCTGTCGATTCAAGCCATCAAAGAACTCAACACTAGACTAGAGACTCTTGAGACGAAAAATGACGCATTAAAATCCTTGATCTGCCAAGGCCACGCAAATGTCCCGGTATGCAAAAAGACAAGAGAGCCCTCCTCATCGGGTGATTGATTGGGCCAATCCGATGGGGTCAGGCCCCATCAGGGAGCGGTCTCGAGCTTGGCCTTGCCCCGGAGCTCCGCGATGTAGCCGGGCCAGGACTTGGAGATCTTGTCCGCGAGCAGCGCGGCCTTGAGCTCCCCTTGGACCTCGGCGAGGACCGCGGGCTTGGGAGGCCGGACCTCCTCGACGCGGATGAGGTGGAAGCCCATGTCGGTCTTGACCGGGCTGCTGGTCTGCCCTGGCTTGAGGGAGGAGACGACCTTGCGGATGTCGGCTTGGAACATCCCGGCGTTCTGGAAGCCCAGGTCCCCGCCCTTGTCCTTGCTCGCGGCGTCGATCGACACCTCGGAGGCGAGCTTGGCGAAGTCCGCGCCGGCCCGGATGGCCACAAGGAAGTCGTTGGCCTCCTTCTCGGTGGCGACCACGATGTGGCGCAGGCGGTAGGATTCCTGGCTGCCGAGCTTGTCCTTGTTGGAGTCGAAGAACTGCCGGGCCTCGTCGTCCGTGACCGAGAGGCCGCGGGCCGAGACCACCAGGGACTCGCGCAGGACCTGCCGATCGAGCTGGGCCTTGAGGTCCTTGACGCTCAAGCCCGAATCGGAGAGACGGGTCTGGAAGGTCTTTTCGTCGCTGAACTGGGACTTGATGCGGCTGAGACGGCCCTCCACCGAGGCCGCGTCGGCCTTCAAGCCCTTGGCCTTGGCCTCCTGGGTGACGAGGATCTCGTCCATCATCTCGTTGATGACCGCGGTGCCGTAGGCCTTCCAAGCGCGGTCCATGGCCTCGGCCTTCTTGATCGGGGCTCCATTGACCTTGACCAGGACCTTATCCGCGGCCCAGGCGGGTCCGGCGGCGAGCAGTACGGCGAGCGTCAAAAGTGTTCTCATGACATCCTCCTGTTAATGACGGCCCCTGAATAGTATAAAACCGTTTATACCGGGAGCAATGCCGCCATGCCTCCCGGGGAGGCGCCCTGGTGCGCAATTTGCCGTAAAGTCGGCAGTGTCCTTGCCGATATTCCCCCCTGGCCGGGCAATTCTAGGACAATCCGAATCCTTGTCGCCCTGCGGAGAATATCGTAGAATCGGCTCAGTTCTTTCACCTTTGGAGGCCATGGGATGGGACGCAGACGACAGGCGCGCGAGAACGCCCTGCACTCGCTCTATCTCTTCGAGTCAGGCCTGACCGAGGAGAACGCTTTCCGCGCCGTCAACGCCGAGGTGGACGACGACGCGACCCTGGAGTTCACCCGCCGGCTCTTCAAAGGCACGATCCTGCACCGCGACTCCCTGGACCGACGCATCGGAGAGATCGCGGCCAACTGGGACTTGAAGCGCATGGCCTCGGTGGACCGCAACGCCCTGCGCATGGCCGCCTTCGAGCTCATCCACTGCCCCGACACCCCGCCGAGCGTGGTCATCAACGAGGCCCTGGAGATCGTCAAGCGCTTCTCCACCGAGGACTCAGTCCGCTTCGTCAACGGCATCCTCGACAAGCTCAAGGAGGATTGGCTCGAGCCGGGGGCATGATCCCGAAGTCCGTCCAAGCCGAGATCGAGCGCCTGCGCCGGGAGATCCGGGACCACGACCGGCGCTACTACATTTCGGACAAGCCGACCGTCTCCGACGCGGAGTACGACAGCCTCATGCGGCGGCTCAAGGAGCTCGAGTCCAGCCACCCCGAGAGCGTGACCCCGGACTCCCCCACCCAGCGCGTGGGCGGAGCCGCCTCCTCGGATTTTGCGCCCGTGGCGCACTCGGGCCCCATGCTCTCCCTGGAGAACGCGGTCACTGAAAGCGAGTTCCGCGACTGGGCCGCCCGGGTCGTCAAGGGGTTGAACCCGGGCGAGCGGCACGAGTTCGTCATCGAGCCCAAGATCGACGGCCTCTCCTGCGCGCTCACCTACGAGAAGGGCCGGCTCGTCCGGGGCGCCACCCGGGGCGACGGCGCGACCGGCGAGGATGTCACGGCCAATGTCCGGACCATCCGCAGCATCCCCCTCGTGCTCGAGGGCGCGGGCTCGGGCAGGATCGAGGTGCGCGGCGAGGTCTTCATCGGCCACAAGGACTTCGCCAAGGTCAACGAGGCCGAGGAGGAAGCCGGCCGCGAGCCCTTCGTGAACCCCAGGAATTGCGCCGCGGGGTCTTTGAGGCAGAAGGACCCAAGGATCACGGCGGCGCGGAGGCTCAAGTTCTACGCGCACTCCCTTGGAACCTCGGAGGGCGGGCCGAAGGCCTCCACGCACGAGGAGTTCCTCGAGGGCCTGAAGGCCATGGGCATCCCCCTGCCGCCCCTGCGCCGCAAAGCCGCGAGCGTGGAGGAGGTCCTCGCCTTCTACGCCGAGTTCCGCGACAAGCACCTGCCGGCTCTCGCCTTCGCCGTGGACGGCCTCGTGGTCAAGGTCAATGACCTCAAGCAGCAGAAGCGCCTCGGCACGACCGCCAAGAGTCCACGGTGGGCGGTCGCCTTCAAGTACCCGGCCAGCAAGGCCAGGACCCGGGTGGAGGAGGTGGTCTTCTCCGTGGGCCGGACCGGAACGGTCACGCCCGTGGCCAAGCTAAAGCCCGGGTTCTGCGCCGGGGTCACCATCAGCTCGGTCTCCCTCCACAACTTCGACGAGGTCGCCCGCCTCGACCTCAAGGTCGGCGACGAGGTCGTCATCGAGCGGGCCGGCGAGGTCATCCCAAAAGTCGTCTCCGTGGTGCCCGAAGCCCGCACGGGCAGGGAGAAGGCCGTCCGCCCGCCGGAGTCCTGCCCCGCCTGCGGCTCCAGGGTGGCCAAGGACGGGGAGGCCGTGGCCTACCGCTGCGCCAACCCCTCCTGCCCGGCGCAGATCAAGCGGAGCCTGCTGCACTTCGCCTCGCGCGACGCCATGGACATCGAGGGGTTCGGCGAAGCCGTGGTGGACCAGCTCGTGGACTCGGGCCGCGTGAAGTCCCTCGCCGACATCTACGACCTGACGAAAGACGACCTGCTCAAGCTCGAGCTTTTCGGAGACAGAAAGGCGGAGAACCTTTTGAACCAGATCGTCGCGAGCAGGGGCCGCCAGCTCGCGAGACTCGTCTACGGCCTGGGCATCCGGCACGTGGGAGAGAAGACAGCCGAGACCCTGGCCTGCCTCTACGACCTTCAGGGCCTGGCGGCCGCGCCCGCCGCCGACCTCGAGAGGATCCCCGAGGTCGGCGCCATCGTAGCCGCCTCCATCGCCTCCTTCTTCGCCTCTCCCGAAGTGGCCGGTCTCATCAAGAAGCTCGCGAAAGCCGGGCTGAACTTCGCGAAGATGGAGACCCCCAAGACCGAGGGCATGCCCTTGAGCAACAAGACCTTCGTGTTCACGGGCGAGCTCTCCGGCATGACCCGGAGCGAGGCCGAGGCCAAGGTCAAGGAGCTCGGAGGCAAGGCCTCAGGCTCGGTCTCGGCCAAGACGTCCTATGTCGTCGCCGGCGAGGCCGCGGGCTCCAAGCTCGAGAAGGCGCGCAAGCTCGGCGTCCCGGTCCTCACCCAAGCTGACTTCCTCGCCCTTATTGGGGTCAGATCTTGAAATTTTACTTTTCCCCCCGTCTCAAGGAAGTCTGGCTAAAGTGGACTGCCCCTCGAAAATCGAGCCTTCTCCTCGTGCCTGATCAGTTCCCGCTCCCGAAAAGTAAAATTTCAAGATCTGACCCCATCATATGAACTGCGCCATCATCAACGTCTCGGACAAGACCGGGGTCGTGGAGCTGGCCTACGCCCTCTCGGGCCTGGGATTCAAACTCGCGGCCTCCGGCGCCACCCTTGCGGCCCTCAGGCAGTCCGAGCTCGAAGCGGCCACACCCGCGGAGCTGACAGGCTCGGCCGACGTGCTCGAGGGCACCCTGGGCCTACTGCACCCCAAGCTCCTCATCGGTGTCTCCGCGGACCGGGACAACCCGGGCCAGATGCACGAGCTCGAGCGGCGCAAGGCCGTGGCCGTGGACCTGGTGGCCGTCAACCTCTACCCCATGGCCGAGATCACGGCCGAGAAGGACCTCCCCCTCCCCGAGCTCCTCGACTACGTGGACGTGGGCAGCGCGAGCCTGCTGGCCGCCGCGGCCAGGAACTTCCGGCACGTCATCCCGCTCTGCGACCCGGACGACTACCAGTCCGTGGTGGACTCACTGCGGCAGTACGGCCGGCTCACGCCGGACCGGCGCCAGGCCCTGGCCTCCAAGGCCCTCCACTACCTCGCCTACTACCAGGCCACGGTGGCCCAGTACCTCGGCGGCCGCTGGGACCGGCTTCCCGACGAGTTCGTCATCGGCCTCAAGAAGGCCGTGGAGTTCCCCTACGGCGAGAACCCCCAGCAGCAGGGCGCGCTCTACTCGGCCAGCGGCTCGCGGCCGCGCGGCATCAACGCGGCCAAGCACGTCTACGGCAAGCCCCTCTCCTACAACCACTGCCTCGACCTGGAGGCCGCCTGGGAGCTCGTCAACGAGATCGAGGACCCGGCCTGCGCCATCGTCAAGCACTCCGTGCCCGCGGGCGCGGCCTCGGCCGAGACCCTGGCCGAGGCGGCCAGGATCGCCTACCGCTGCGACCCTCGCGGCGGGTTCCGGGGCACGGCCGCGGTCAACCGCCCGGTCGACCCGGACGCCGCGGCCTTCTTCGCCGAGGAGTACGTCACCTGCATCGCCGCGCCCGGCTTCTCCCAGGAGGCGCTCGACGTGCTCAAGACCAAGAAGGACATCCGGCTCGTGGTCCTGCCCCCGCCCGTGATCTCGGCGCACGAGTTCGACTTCCAGGCCGTGGCCGGCGGCATGCTGGTGCAGGACCGGGACAACGGCCCCCTCTTCGGGGACTTGAAGACCGTGTCCCGCCGCTCTCCCGACGAGGCCGAGATGAAGAGCCTGCGCCTAGGCTGGCTCGTGGCCAGGCAGGCGGCCACGCACGCGGCCGTGGTGTGCCGCGGGGCGGCGGCCATCGGCATCGGCTCGGGCCAGACCTCGCGCCTCGACGCCATCAGCCTCGCCCTGGCCAAAAGCCAGGAGCGCCACCCCATCCTGCCTCCCGGCCAGCCCTTCGTGCTGGCCTCGGACGGACCCCTCTCGGCCGAGCACATCCAGGCCGCGGCGAGCGCCGGCATCACCGCGGTCATCGCCTCCGGCGGCTCGGCCGAGGACAAGGACGCGGCAGCCTTCTGCGACTCCAAGAACCTGGCCCTGGTCTTCACCGGGGTGAGGCATTTCAAACACTGACCGGGGGGCCGCCATCCTCTCCATCCTCCTCATCTCTCTGATCTCCGCGGCTTTTGCCGCGGACGCGCCGGGTGTCCGACCCGTGTGCGGCCTCTACGGCTTCAACCCCAAGGCCAAGACCTTCCAGGGCATGAACCCGGCCCAAGTCAGCAGGACGCTCGCCTCCTGGGGCGTCAACGCGGTGTGGGGAGGCTACGAGAGCCCTGAGCTGCGCAAGTCCCTTCGGGGCAGGGGCATCCGCGTCTTCGCGGAGCTCGCAGCCTTCGTGGGCGAGAAGCACTGGCGCGACACGGCAGGGGGCCGGCCCGTCAACGAAGCCGGAGAGCCCATCCGCAAGGTCAGGTGGTACGCCGGGGTCTGTCCGAACCAGGAATGGCGGCGGCGCGGCATCGTCAAGGCCGCCGCGAACCTGGCGGCCAAGCACGAGCTCGACGGGGTCTGGCTCGACTTCATCCGCTACCCCGGCCACTGGGAGGTCCCGCACCCCCGGCTCGAGGAGACCTGCTTCTGCCCGGCCTGCCTCAGCAAGTTCAGCGAGGAGACCACCATCAACGCTCCCCGCCGCTTCTCCACCCGCCAGAAAGCGGCTTGGATCCTCGCCAACCACAGGGAGGAATGGACCCAGTTCAAGACCGCGAGCATCGCGAGCCTGGCCGCCGAGGTCCGCCAAGCCGTGAAGGCCAAGGCGCCCAACGCCCTCGTGGGCTACTTCGCGGTCCCTTGGCAGCGCTCCGAGCGCCGCGGCGCCATCCTCACGATCCTCGGCCAGGACCACCGGCTGCTCGGCCCTTCCGTGGACGTGGTCTCGCCCATGGCCTACCACGGGCTCGTCGAGAAGCCGGCCTTCTGGATCACCGAGGCCTCGGAGGCGGTCAAGGCGGACTCGGGCAAGCCGGTCTGGCCCATCGTCTTCGTCGGGGACAAGGAGCATCCCCTTTCCGCCGAGGAGCTTCGGACCGCCGCGGACGCGGCCTGGCAGGCGGGGTCCGGCGGCCTCATCCTCTTCGACTTCTCGAAGCTCGAGGCGGCCGGGCGACTCGGCGAGCTTCCGGACCTCTTCTCGGCCTGCCTTTGGTGACGATGGCGCCCGCCAATCAGCGGCCCCTGCCGGAATTGACCGGCATTCGAGCCATTTGATACGTTTATCGGCCATGGGTCCCATCTCGGCGCGCTCCGTCCTGCTGAAAGCCTGCCTGGCCGCGGGAGGCATCGCGGCCGCCGTCCTCCTCATGGAGGCGGCCCTGCGCGTGGCCACGGGACGGCGCTTTTTGGACAAGGACCTGCGCCTCAAGACCGAGGGCATGACCTATCAGCCCAGGCAGAAGGCGCGCTGGGCGCACATCGAATGGGATACGGTCGTCGAGATCAATTCCGAGGGATTCCGCGATCAAGAGCATGCCGGCCAGCCGGAGCAGGCGAGCGTCGTGGCGCTGGGAGACTCGTTCACGGAAGGATACGGCGTCGACCTGGACAAGAGCTATTCCAAGGTCGTGGAAAGCCTCCTCAAGCAGGCCGGCTTTCCATACCGCGTGTACAACGCCGGCCTGCAGGGACGCAGCCCGAAGGATTACGCGGCCATCCACGACGCCTTTTTCAAGGACAAGAAGGACGTCAGGCTGGTCACCATGGGTTTTTTCGTCGGGGACGACATCATCACTCCCGAGACGGGCAGGATCACCCCGCCGGGCAGGAAAAGCCCGGTCTACTGGGTGAAGCGCTTCCTCTGCGAACATTCGGTCTCGTACAACCTCATCAGGAGGCCGATCCGCCTCTCCACGAGCCTCGAGCTCCTCCTTCAGCGGTATCGGCTCATCGGCAACATCCCCATCGTGCAGCATTGGTCCGTCTATAAATGGACCTCGCGGAAGATGTTCCAGAAGGACTGGGACTACACGCTGGCATTCCTCCGCGATTTCCACGAGAAGCTCAAAAAGCAGGACCGCCGGTTCCTTCTCATCTATATCCCCTCGAAACCGATCGTGGACGACAGCCAATACGACCACATGCTGGCCATCACGAGGGTCGACCCGGCGCAATCCGACAGGTTCGGATTCGCCCGATACATCGACGGCTTCTGCCGCAAGAACGGGATCGCCTTCCTGGACCTGACGCCTGCCTTCGTCGCGGCGAACAAGAAGGCCCCCGGCGCTCATTACTTCAAGACCGACGGCCATTGGAACCAAGCAGGCCACCGGCTGGCGGCTGAGGAGATCAGCCGGTTCATCATCGAACGAAAGCTGCTGAACCGACCCTGAGAGGCTGAGCCTCAGCCCCAGCACTCGTTGGCGTGGCGGAGCAGGCCCGGGTCCTTGACGGCCCGTCGGCAGAAGGCGCGCACCTTCGGGTCCGACCAGGCATCCACGCAGCGCTTCCAGGCCTCCAGCAGGGAGTGGCGCCTCACATCGCCGGGCGCGAACGGGAGCGCGTTCAAGAGCTTGACCTTGCCGTCCGGCACGATGAGGACCATGGCCTGGGGACGCTCGAGCCTGGTCTCGATCTCCTTCTGGATGCCCCAGGGATAGATCGAGAGCTTCGGCCCGTCCTTCAAGGAAGCGGCCTCCCTCTTCAAGGCGGCGACGGCCCCCCGCCACTCCGAAGCCGAAGGCGCCAGGCGCTCCCAATCCGCTCCCCCCCGGCCCAGGCGCATGAGCGGCCCGGTGGCCAGGACCCTGGCTTTGCTGAGGGCCGCGAGGCGATAGACCCGGCCTGCCTGTCCGACATTGAGCTTCGTGGGGATGAACACGACCTCGGGCCCCAAGCCCTCCGCGGACAGGACCCGGACCGCGGCCAGGGCCTTGGCGAAGTCGCAGCCGGGCCGCAGGCGCTCGTGGATGGCCCGAGTCGGGCCGTCGATGCTGATCTGGATGGAGGAGACGCCCAAGCCCGCCAGGCGCCGGGCCTCGGACCTGTTGATGGATTCGCCGGTGGTCTCGATCTTGATCCGGACCCCGCCTTTCGAGAGGACCTCGAGGATGTCCCAGAAATGCGGGACCTCCATGGGCTCCCCGCCGCCGAAAGCGACGTAGGAGACGCCGGCGGCCGCGATCTCGGAAGCGACCCGCAGGCGCTCCCTCTTGGAGAGCTCGGCAGTCCAGGAGCCGCCCTGGCGAGTCTCCCTGCCCGGTCCAGACTCCTCGCAGCAGTGCAGGCAGCGGCCGCGGCAGAGGTTGGTGAGCTGCCAGGCGACAAAGAGGGGGGCGCGGTAGTCGCCTACCGCGGCCCCCCTCCGGTGCTTCACGTGAACCGGATGTACGGCTGGGCCATGACCCGCTCGGTGACCTCTTCGAGAGAAGGGGTCTGCCACACGGGCTTCTTGTCGGCCTTTACCTTCGCATCCGTCACGGTCTTCGTGTCTTTCATGCTGTCTCCTAATCCCGGCCTAGGACCGGGGTAGCCGACCCAAGACAGGGGTCGGCCGATATTTTCGATCGGCTCCGGACTCCAGCGGCGTCCAGATACGCGGCCCAGGCCTCCCTGAGGCTCTGACTCCGGAGGTCGGCGCAGATCGTGCCGCCGGCGGACAAGGCCGGGACCCTGCCGTCCGGCAGGATGGCCAGCGTGCCTGAAGGCTCCGCGGTCTCGGTTCGAGCCTGCTCCTCGAAGGTGAACGGCCGGAAGCAGAGCTCCATCCTCCCGGCCAGGGACCCTTCGCGGGACTCGAGGCTCGCCCGAAGGACTTCGCGGTCCTCCTCGGACGGGGCGAGGGCCTCCCAGCTCCCGGAGGCGCGTCCCAGGCGGATGAGGGTCCCGGTGTTGAAGCGGAAGGCTCCGAGCCCCAGGGCCGCGTCGATGACGGCATGGGCCTCGCGGATATTGGCGCGGGTCGGGACGAACGAGACCTCCAGGGGCATGCGGGCTGCTCGGACCTGGCGGCAGGCCTCGAGCGCGCTCGCCAGGCACGCTCCGGGCCGCAGGGCCTCGTAAGCCTCCTGGGTCGCGCCGTCGAGCGAGACCTGGACGGAGCGGATCGGCAGGCGGCCGAGCTTCCGGCTCGCGGCAGGACCCAGGCGCTGGCCGTTGGTCTCGACCTTGAGCCACACGCCCGCCTCGCCCAGGGTCTCGGCAACGCGCCAGAAATGGGGACTGAGCATGGGCTCGCCCCCGCACAGGATGGCGTAGGGGACGCCGCAGTCAACGATCTCGCGGCAGATCCGAAGGACGTCCCGGAGCGGGAGCTCGGCCGCGACGTCCGCGCCGGGGCCGGACTCCTTGAGACAGTGCCGGCAGGCGAGGTCGCAGCGGTTGGTGAGCTGCCAGGCGACGGCCAGGGGCGCCTCGAAGGAGGATATCCTCACGACAGCCTCACAGCGAGCGCCATGATGAAGGCGCTGACCGACACGACGTAGCAAAGCACGATGTCGCGCACGGCCGGGACGAACTCCCGCGGCGTGTCCCAGGTCTTAAATGCGGTGCGCGCGCTCGATCGCCAGAGAGGCAGGCCGAACAGGCCCGCCAGGCCCGCCGAGACCGGGAACACTCCCGCGGCGGCTCCGGCCAGGGCCGCGCTCAGCCCCCCGGCTGCCAGGGCGAGGTAGAGCGCCACCCCGCCGCGGCGGCCGAGCCGCACCACGAGGTTGCGCTTGCCCACGAGCCGGTCCTGGTGGAAATCCGGGATCTCGTTGACCACGGCCAGGGAGGCGACCAGGAGCCCTGGGACGAGAGAGGCGGCCAGACCGCCCCAGGAGAAGGCGCCGGTGTGGAGGTGGATGCTCCCGAGCGTCATCCACGGGCCGTAGGACAGGGCGATGGCGGCCTCGCCCAAACCCCGGTACGCCCAGCGGAACGGGGGCCCGACATAGAAGGCCGCGGCCGCCCCGCCGAGGCCCATATAGAGGAGGACGGGCCAGCCTCCCGCGGAGGCCAGGGACAGGCCCACGAGCGCGGCGCCCGTGAAGGCGGCCACGCCCAGCCAGAGCATCCAGGTCGGGATGTGCTCGTCGTCGGAGGGGTCGAAGACGCGGTCCGTGCCCATGCGGGCGTCGAAGTACTCGTTGAAGGACTCCACGCCCACCACGGCGAGGCCGATGCCCAAGAGGCCGAGCCAGAATCGGCCGGGATTGAAGGCGCCCTCCATCCGGAGCGCCCAGGCCGCGCCGAGGAAGTAGGGGAGGAGCCCCGCGTAGAGGAAGAACCGGTAGCGGATCGCCGAAGCGGCCCGGAGGATGAACTGGGGGCCGAAGGGGGAGGGACTGCGGCCCTCGGTCTCCACGCCGGATTCCCTCAGAGCCGGATCCATCGGTGCAGTCCTTGGAGGAGGGTGGGGTCCGCCGCGAGGTCCGCGGCGAACTTCGCGACCTTGGGGGAGCGCCAGCCGCGGAGGAAGGCCTTCCAGACCTCGGCGAGGGTCTGGGATCGCAGGTCCCCGCACACGAAGGGGAGAGCGTTGAGGAGCTTGACCCTGCCGTCCGGCAGGATGACGAAAAGCGCGGCCGGGTCGGCCATCCGGGCCCGGACCTCGTCGACGATCCCAGCCTCGTGGCAGCGCACGAGCATGCGGCCGCCGCACTCCGCGGCCTTGCGCCTCATGGCCTGGAAGAAGACGGCATACTGCTCCTCGCTCGGCGCCAGGCCCCGGGCCCGGGAGGCGTTCCCGGCGAGGATGAGCCGGCCCGTGTAGAAGCCGCAGACCCCCTCGGCCAGGGCCAGGTCGGCCGCGGCCGGCCCCTCGTGGACATTGAACGCCGTGGGGGTGAAGTTGACCTCCACCGCCACTCCCTTGGAGCGCAGGAGGCGGATGCCCGCGAGGACCCTGCAAAAGTCGCCCCCGGGCCTGACCTTGGCGTAGGCCTCGGGAGTCGCGGCGTCGAGGCTCACCTGCACGGCGCACACGCCGGCGTCCGCGAGGGCCCCGCAGTTGGACGGCGTGAGGTGCCGGCCGTTGGTCTCGACCTTGAGCGCGACCCCGGCGCTCCCCAGGAACGCGGCCATCTCCAGGAAATGCGGATGGAGGAAGGGCTCCCCCCCGGAGAAGGCGACGTAGGGGACCTGCTCGTCGCGGATCTGCTCGAGGACCCGGAAGGCCTCCGCCCGGGTCAACTCGTCCTTGAAGGCCCGGCCGGGACCCGACTCCTCGACGCAGTGGACGCACGCCAGGTCGCAGGCGTTCGTCAACTGCCAGCCGATGTAGAGCGGGGCGCGCATCCCGTCAGCCGACGCGTCGGGAAGCGTCTTCCTCGAGGCGCGGGGCCGGGCGGCGGGTCGGGCGGGCATCGGCTACTCCGCGATGAGCCCCTTGTCCCTGAGCTGCTTGAGCAGCGAGAGCGCCTCGTCGGCGAGGCGCCCGGAGGGGTCGCTGTAGCGGATCCTGAGCCGGTCGCCGATGTCGCTCTCCGTGGCGCCCGCGAGGACCTCGCGCACGACGTCCGCGGCCGTGGGATTGAGCGTGAACACCTTCTCGGAGCGGGTCTCGAACAGGACCGCGCCGAACTTCTCCTCTCGGAACTTCACGAACGGTGCGAGCTTCATCGTTCCCTCCCCTCGCGGCGCAAGGCAGCCGAGCCCGTCGGCCGACTCCCGGCGCACGATCTCCTCCATCTCGCCGCGGATGCGTCCGCGGCTCTCCTCCGGCCGGAGGCCCCCTCCCGCGCCGCCTGTCCCGGTCCGGGCGGGCAGCGTGAAGCGGCCGGTGCGCCAGGCGCCGCGGATGAGGTCCGCGTAGCCCATCAGAACTCCCTCGCGGCCATGGCCGAGACGAACTCGGCGAACGGGGTCACCGCGCCGGGGACCGGCAGGCGCCGGGACAGGGCCAGGATGTTCGCGACGACCTTGCGGCACTCCCCGCGGCCGGCCTCGATGGCCCCGCACTCCTTCAGGAATCGGGCCAGGCGGCCGGAGGCCCCGGGCGCGCTCCCGCGGCTGGCCCAGAGCTCGAGGAATCGCTCCCGGGCCGACGGGTCGGCCAGGGCGAAGACGCCGGGCAGGGTCACGCGGCCGGCCTTGGCGTCCTGGGCGGCCTCCTTGCCGGTCACGGAATCCGGGAGCGTGTAGTCGTGGATGTCGTCGACCATCTGCAGGAGGATGCCCAGGGCCGCGCCGAGCTTGGCCGGGTCGCAGGACTCGTGCTCGAGAGGGCTCGCGTCCGAGAGGGCCAGGGCCCCCCACTCGAAGAGGGCGCCTGTCTTGCGGGCCGCGATTCCCATGTAGGAGGCGAGCGTGACCTCCACGGAGCCGCGCAGGAATTCCTCCTGGAGCTCGCCGATGGCCATCTCGCGGGCGGCGCTCACGAGGCGCTCCACGGCCTTTGGCCCGAGGTCCAGGGCCTCCTCAAGCGCCTGGGTGAAGGCGATGTCGCCGAGCAGGAGCGCCACGCTCGAGCCGTAGGCCTTGTTCGGCGTGGGCCGGCCGCGCCGGAGGGCCGCGTCATCGACGCAGTCGTCGTGCAGGAGGCTGGCGTTGTGGGCCAGCTCCATGGCGCGGCCGACGGTCTCGGCCTTGGCCCCGCCGACGCCGAGGGCGGCCCCGAGTTGGACCGCGAACCGCGCCCGGAGCATCTTGCCCGGCCGGGAGATGTGTTCCGCCAAGGCCGAGCCCACGCGGCCGGAGACGCGCCGGGCGCGGTCTTCCATACCCGCGCGGACGCGCTCGAGCGATTCCTCCAGGCGGGTCGTCGTGATCTGTCGGTTCGGCACGGGATAGTCCCTGATCGTTTCCAGCAGGGACATTCTAGCGGTTTGGCCCCCCCCTTTCAAATGACGGAAATCATGCCCCCATTATTGCATAATGTTTTTATGGCCCTGAGCCAACGGACGCTCGAGCGGACCGACGCGGCCCTCAAGAAGCTGTCCGATTCCCTGCCGACGTCCCTCCGCGGCCCCGTCGAGAGGGTCCGCAAGCTCCTCGACCCCATCCGGCAGCGAGAGATCCTCATCGCCAAGCTCAGGGCCAAGGTCGCCCGCTACGAGGCCCAACTCGCGGATGTCCGCCGAGACCTCGATCGCGAGCACGGGGACCTGCTCTCGGCCAGGATGAAGGTCTCCGAGATCGAGGAGGCCGCGGCCCAGACCCAGAAGGCGGCCTTCGACGCGGCCCTTGACCAGACCCGCCGCGAGGAGAACGCGAACCAGACCTCGTCCGTGATGACCCGGGAGCTCAAGAGCGGGCTCGCCAATGTCGGGGCTTCCCTGAAGCTGTTGTCCGAGGAGGCGAGGTCCCTGAAGGGAGGGGAGTCCATCGCCAAGGAGCTCGAAGCCTGCCAGTTCCAGCTCGGCCAGGCCGCGGACTTGGTCGAGAACCTGAGGTTCTTCCTCCGAGAATGACGGCCACCGACCCCGGCGGCGGAGGACGGCGGCGCGCCTGGACGGCCGCCCTGGGCCCGGCCGCCCTGGGGTGCCTGCTGGCCGCGTGCGGCCCCGGAGAGCCCAAGACGATCGTCATCGCGGTGGCCGTGCCCTTGAGCGGGCCCCTCGGGACCGACGGCCAGGGCATCCTGCGCGCGGTGCAGATGGCGGCTGCCGAGGCCAGGCCCATCGATTTTCCCCCCACCCGGATCGAGATCAGCGCCTACGACGACAAGGCCCTGCCTGAGGAGGCCGCCCGGGTGGCCGAGGAGATCGCGGCCGACCCGAAGGTCAAGGCCGTGGTGGGCCACTTCACCTCAGGCTGCTCCCTGGCCGCGTCCCGGATCTACGCCAAGGCGGGCCTGCCCATGATCACGCCCTCGTCCACAAACCCTGAGCTCACGGTCCAACAGACGAAGCCCGACTGGACCTGGCCGCGCAGCATCTTCCGCCTCCCCCCCCCCGACGACATCCAGGGCTCCTTCACCGCGGAGTTCGCCTACGACCGGCTCAACCTCAGGGCCTTCGGGGTCCTGCACGACGGGACGCCCTACGGCCGGGGCATCGCCGAGGAGTTCGCCGAGCGCTTCACCGAGAAGGGCGGCCGCGTGGTGGCCTCCGAGGCCGTGGCCAAGGGCGCGGAGGACTTCAGGGAGGTCGTGGAGTGGCTCTCGAGGTTCACGCCCGACGGCGTCTTCTTCGGCGGGGACTACAACGAGGCCGGCCGCCTCGTCAAGGAGCTGCGGGTCCAGGGCTCGACCGCCGCCTTCATGACCGGGGACGGCTCCAAGGCCCTCGAGATCTTCACGATCGCGGGCCCGGCCGTGCACGGCGCCTACTTCTCCGTCGGCGGCATCCCGCTGGAGCACCTGCCCAGCGCCGGGGACTTCGTCGACCACTATCGCCAGCGCTACCCTGACGCCGAGCCCCGGACCTTCGACCTCTACGCCTACGAGGCGGCCCGCATCGTCATCGCGGCCCTGGCGGTCTGCCTCGAGCGCCGCAAGCCCCTCGTCGAGATCCTGCGCGAGGTCCGCCACGAGAGCATGATGGGCGCCATCGTCTTCGACCACAAGGGGGACAACACGAGGCGGCTGATCACCGTGACCCGGGCGGACTACAACCAGAAGAAATTCAAGTCGACGGACCCGTCGGCTTCCTGGGCAGCGGCGTCGGGGAGCCCTGCGTCTCCTTAAATCGCGCATGATCCGGGCTAGGATTTTCTGGGCGTCCTTGACGCTCCTTCTATCAGCGTTCCCCCTGACCGCCCTTGGGCAAACGGAAAAGCAGGGCTCCCCCCTCCTGGAACGCATCTTCAAAGGATCACTGACCCAAGAACAGGCGGATTCCTTGGGGAAGACGCCATCTCTCGAAATCATCGCTGGAACGCTCACACCTGAACAGGGCCTGAGCGTTTTCGACAGACTCAAGCACGCTGAGACGGCGGCCTCCTCCGCCCGGGACTTGGAGGACATCGGAAAGGGTTTTCTGCTCCTGGGCAGGACCCAAGAAGCGCTCAGGCTGTCCTCCAGGGTCAAGGAGCTCAAGCCTCGAAGTCCGGAAGGCTTCGTCCTGGAGGCTGATTCCCTTTACAGAACGAACGACTATGAAGCCTCGGCCTCGGCGGCGCAAGAGGCGCTGACCAGAGACCCTGAGAATCCCGCGGCGCTCGCTCTCTATCATCTGAGCGCAGGCAGAAGGAGTGCGGCCTCGACGGCAGCCCAAGACCCTGCAGAGGCGCTCTCCCGGAATCCTTCTGATGAGGACCTCTCCCCCGCAATCCATGACCTGATGCTCCGGATCCGTGAGGAGGCCTTTGCCAAGAGGTGGGACCGGGCGCTGGTCCTGGCCCGGGAAGCCCTGCTGGCGGACCCCAAGTCCAGCCAGGTCCAAGCAGCCTTCCTCCTGGTGGACGACAAGAACAGGGAGAAACAGGCCGCAGACCTGCTCAGGCGGGCAGGCAAGGCCAGGAAGGAGGGCAGGCTGGACGAAGCAGTGGAATGGGCGCGGGAAGCCTCCTTGGCCTACGATCATCCCAAGACCAGGGAAGCTCTTGCCCTCTTCAGGTCCGCCCGGGACGGGAGAGCGCCATCCCGATTAGATTCGGGGCCGCAAGAACCACGGCCGACGAACAGATCTCGGGGCATCAATCCCGTCGTCCCGATCCTGGCAGGAGCCCTCCTGACCACCCTCGGCGCTTATTGGTGGAGGGAGCACGGGAGGCAGAAGGCCGCGGAGGTCGGGGAGGGTCTCTCCTTGGTCGCCTCCATCGTGGCGACGGCGGCGGGGCTCTCCTTGTTTACCTACGGCGCGCTCGTGGCTACCGGAGGTCGCATGGCGGCCCCCGCTCTTCGACTAGCGCAGGGCACAGTATCCGTCACGAAAACCGCAGCTGACGCATTGACCTGGACGAAAGGGATGCTCCTTGCGGCAGCAGGAGTCAAGGTCACTGCGAAGATCGGGGATGCGCCTCAACACCAGAAGCCACCGCCCGATTCCACCACCCCTCCCCAGGCGACGGACTCCAGCCCTGCCATTTCTGATGGACAACGTCATCGAATCTCGGAAGTCCTGGAGCGCATCAACTCCAATTCGGCGCACCCATTTCGCCAGGATGGCCAAGTGTACATGAACAAGGGTCCAGGCCATCTTCCCGAACGTCCGCAGAACTACTACAAGGAGTTCACCGTCCCGAGCAACGCCGGTCGTCGCGGGACGGAGAGGTTAGTTGTTGGAGCCAACGGCGAGGTCTTCTTCTCCCCCGATCATTACGCCACATTCATTCGGATCCGATAATGAATAATCAATCACCTATCCGCATAAAATTGACCACCCCCAGGAAACCGCATCGCTATTGGATTTCCGAGGGCGAAGTCCGTTCTGTCGTGGATATTGCGAAAGGCATCCCCAAAATCAGCATTTGGACCCTTGATTCCCGACGGATGACATCCGAGAGAGATGTTTGGGACCTCTGGATCGAAGTATTCGGCTTCGCCCGCCTCTTTGCCCCGGACAGGGTCGGGAGGAATTGGGACGCGATGATTGATTGCTTCCGCGAGGTCCATTCCCACCCCTGCGCCGGCTGGGTCATCATCCTCCGAAACGCGGACTTGCTCTGGGAGGACTTTCCCACCCTTTACTACAAGACGATGGATGTATGGGATTCAGTTGCGACGGAATGGGCGCATTCGGCGGATCGGCCGATTCCGATGAAAATCGTTCTAGTTTCCGAGCATGCTGAGCTGCGTCGCGTGATCGGTCATCACCTTGAATAACCTCCCCTTCACGGAGCCCAAGCTCAGGACGACGGACCCGTCGGCTTCCTGGGCAGCGGCGTCGGGGGGCCCTGGCTCTCCTTGAGGAGGTCCTCCACCAGGTCCTCGACCATCAGCTCGAGGTGCTGGGTCATGGCGTGCACGTGCACGATGGAGTTGGGGATGGCGTCCTGGGAGGCGCCGCGGGGGATGCCCTGGATGCGTTTGAAGAGCTGACCGAAGACCTCCCGCAAGGGCCCGAGCCTCGCCAGCACCGCGGCCTTGGCGCCCTCCACCGAGCCGCCGTGGCGCAGGAGGTGCTTGAGCACGATGTGCCGGCCGACCTCCTTGGTCGTGGAGAAGGGACGCAGGTCCTGGAGCATGGGCCGGAACTGGCTGCCGACCGGGCAGCCGCTGGAGAAGACCGCGATCTGCACGAACGCGGCGCCCACCTGCTGGAGCGGCCACTTCACGGTCGTGCGCCGGTTCTCGCCGTCCACGGAGGTCGCGGTCACGATCTCGATGGAGGTGCGGTGGCTCAGGCGGGAGATGGTCTCTTCCAGCGAGAGGGCGGCCGGGCACCAGCCCGCTTCAGGAGGGAGCGTGCAGGACGGACAGCGCTCGAACTCGAGCTTCGTCCAAGGGGCGGGCATGGCCACCGGCCTGGGCTTGTGACGGCCGCTCCGGGTCATGTCGAGGAACATGGATTCGGTCGTGCCGTCCTCGAACTGGAGGGTCAGCTCCTGGTACCAGGTGTCGCTCATGGGAACGCCCCACATTAACATAGTTGTTCCTGGCCCCGCAATGAGACCTGCCCCCAGGGGCGCAAATTTGCTAAAAACAGGCGGTGAGGAGATCGGCGGCGCGGTCTGACGGGGTCATCCGGATCGAGATCGGACGCAAGACGGCTGGCGGCCTCCTGGCCGCGGTCCTCCTCCTCTGCGCCTACGCCGCGGTCTCCGAGACCCTCACCATGACCTCCTACTACCCCTCGCCTGCGGGCGTCTACCAGCGCCTGATCACGACCGCCAGGACGGTCCTCGCCCGCGACGGGGACAGGGTCGGGGTCGGGACCACGAACCCCCAGGCCAGGCTCGACGTGGCCGGAGCAGTGCGGATGGGCAGCGAGGCCTTCTGCGGTGCGGCCAATGCCGGCGCCCAGCGCTACAACTCCGTTGCCAAGAAGATGGAGTTCTGCGACGGAAGCGCCTGGATGCCCTTTGACACGGTGCAAGGGAACCCGGTCCTCATGTACCGCTGTCCCGTGGTCGTGGGAGGCGCGCTGGGAGGGGGCCAGTGGGGGTTCTACGGCTGCATGGGCCAGATCTCGAGCACCCCGAACTGTACCACCATCGAATTCCCCAACCAGAGGGTGGACAACTGCGTCTACGCCGGCAGGATGCTCCTTCTGCCCTGAGCCGGAACCTTCAGGCGGGCACGCTGGCCGGCCGCTCGGCGAGCGCCGGCGTCCGGGAGAGGGTCCCCAGGATCCGCGTCAGCTCGATGGCGGGGTCGCGCGGACGCAGGTACTCCTCCGGCGGGATGTAGAACGGGTTCCAGCGCATCTTCCCGCCGAAGATCACCAAGGGGTGGGTGTAGACCACCTTGGTCAGCGCGTCCGCGGCGAAGCGGCCGTACTCGTACTGGCAGAGGGCGCCCAACGGAAGCTCGCGGAAGAGGCGGTTGATCTCGGCCTCGTAGTCCGCGAGGGTCTGCATGGCAACGACGCCCCCGCAGGACCAGGCCGCCTCCGCGGTGGCCCGCACCGCGGAAAACCCCTGGGCCAGAGCCTCGTCGACCGCGTTCCGGTAGAGGGTGAGGACCCTCTCGTGGTCGAATCGGCCCTCATTCAGGTAGACCTCCGCGGGCGGGAGCACCAGGAGCTTCCGGCCGCGGACCGCGCCAGCGGCGTCCACCCCAGACTGGCCCAGGGCGGCCAGCAGGGGCTCGACCGAGCCCGGGTCCGCCACGAGGAGACAGCGCTCATTGCGCTCCAGGCCCGCCTTGAGGTAGGGCACGACCGCGGCGAGCCTCTCCACCTGGGACTGGTAGATGAGGACCGCGTGGTCGTGCGGCCCCAGACCCTCGACCGTCATGTAGCCGGCTTTCGCGCCTTCCATCGCTGCCCCCCTGGGTCGGCTCCCCCTCCATGCTATCGCAATGGGACGGGGAGGGCAATCCGTATTTCTACGGATCAGGATCCGACCTCCTGTTGATGTCCGACACCCATTCTTGGTAGTCTAAGGCGTGATTCTTGGCATCGGCACGGACATCATCGAGACCGCCCGGGTGACACGGGAGATCCGCCGCTCGGGCGGGTTCAAGGAGCGGTACTTCTCCCCCCGCGAGATCGCCTACTGCGACCCGCGCGCCAGCCGCGGGCAGAACTACGCGGCGCGCTTCGCGGCCAAGGAGGCCTTCTTCAAGGCCCTCGGCACCGGGTACCGCGACGGCATGGGTTTCGACGAGGTGGAGGTCCTCAACGACCGCCTGGGCAAGCCCTCGATCGTCCTGCGGGGCCGGGCCAAGGCCTTCTGCCGAAGGCGCCGCGTCCGCAGGATCCACGTCTCCTTGAGCCATCTCAAGGACTATTCCAGCGCCGTCGTCGTGATGGAGAAATGACATGAAGACCATGACACCGTCGAATATCGGCTCCTACGAGGAGCGCCTCAAGGACTTCAGCTGGTCCATCGCGGAGAAGGAACTCGGCTACAAGCCCGGCGACGACATCAACATCGCCTGGTACTGCACGGACCGCGTCTGCAGGATGGGCAAGGCCGGCAAGGTCGCGCTCCGCTGGGAGGGCCTGGGCGGCGTGGAGAAGACCTACACCTTCAACGACATCCGGCTCGCCTCCAACACGATCGCCGCTTTCCTCCAATCCCTCGGCATCCAGCGCGAGTCTCGCGTCTGCCTCTTCATGGACCGCATCCCCGAGCTCTACCTGGGGTTCCTCGGGGTGCTCAAGATGGGCGCGGTGGCCCAGCCGCTCTTCTCCGCCTTCGGCGACGAGTCCCTCCTCGTGCGCCTCGAGAACGCCCAGACCACCGCGGTCCTCACCACGCACAAGCACGCCAACAAGGTGCGCAAGATCCGCGAGAAGCTCCCGCACCTCAAGCATATCATCGTGGTCGACGACCCGGGCAAGAAGCCCCTCGGGGCCGGCGAGGTCGCCTTCTCGCTGGAGAAGGCCGCGCCCGTCGAGGACTTCAAGGCCGCCGCCACCAAGGCCGAGTCCCCCTCGGTCCTCCACTACACCTCGGGCACCACGGGCCAGCCCAAGGGCGTGCGGCACGTCCACTACTCCCTGATCTCCCAGTACCTGACCACGAAGTGGGTCCTGGACCTGCGCGAGGACGACGTCTACTGGTGCACCGCGGACCCCGGCTGGGTCACGGGAACCTCCTACGGCATCATCGGCCCCTGGAGCCTGGGCGTCACCCAGTGCGTGCTCGACGTGGGCTTCTCCGCCGAAGCCTGGTACCGGTTCATCCAGAAGCACAAGATCACGATGTGGTACTCCGCGCCCACGGCCATCCGCTCGCTCATGAAGGCGGGCGAGGAGGTCGTCAAGAAGCACGACCTCTCGAGCCTCCGCCACCTGGCCAGCGTGGGCGAGCCCTTGAATGCCGAGGCCGTGGTCTGGTCCCAGCGCGTCTACGGCCTCCCGTTCCACGACAGCTACTGGCAGACCGAGACCGGCTCCATCATGATCACGAACCTCCCCGGCATGAAGATCAAGCCGGGCTCCATGGCCAA
>JBAZSR010000036.1:0-23246 GCA_041662295.1 Elusimicrobiota bacterium
ATGACAACGGCGCCAGACCCTGCCCTCGACGAGAAATATCCCCACCGAGGGTCGAATTATCAACCAAATTTATTTGTCAGTACCTCGTAAACCGAGTCTGTGGATGACCATCCTCGGGCGATGTGGTGCCTCCGCCTCTCCCTGTGCGAGTGGTGCGCTTCAACGCACCACTCGCACAGGGAGACCAAGAGGATCAGGGAGGCGGGGCCTCAAGTCACGTCACGAGGCGACATGCAAAAACATGCGTCTCCTGAGAGATGCCGGAGACCCCGCCGGGGTCAGCCGCCGCCGGGGTCAGCCGCCGCCGGGGTCGGCGGGGTGCTTGCCGTGGCAGCGGTTGGCGGCGTCGAGCAGGACGATCCTCGGCTTGAGGGTCCGGGCCTGGCGGTCCGGAAACTGGGCGTAGCTGGCAATGATGATGACGTCGCCCTTCTTGGCCAGGTGCGCGGCCGCGCCGTTGATGACCACTCGGCGGCTGCCGGCATCCTCCTCGATGGCGTAGGTGACGAAGCGCTCCCCGTTGGTCACGTTGTAGACGTGGACCTGCTCGTCCGGCAGGATGTCCGCGGCCTTGAGGAGCTCGGCGTCGATGCCGATGGAGCCGGGATAGTCGAGCTGGGCGTCGGTGACCCGGGCCCGGTGGAGCTTGGACTTGAGCATGGTCCGCAGGAAGGAGGCCATGGGCATACCTTGGCAAACTGGGCGCGACGGAGTCAACTGCGGCTCCGCGGCCCGGGCCGCGCGGGGCGTCAGCCCCGCAGGCTGCGGAGTATCTCGCGGGTCGAGCGGGACTTGTTGAGGGTGTAGAAGTGGATGCCGGGCACCCCCGCGGCGAGCAGTTCGAAGCACTGCTTCCTGCCGTGCTCGATGCCGTAGCGGACCACGGCCTCGGGGTCGGCCTGGATGGCCTCGAGGTCCGCGGCCATCTTCCTCGGGATGGAGGCCCCGCAGAGGCCCATGAAGCGCTTGAGCTGCTTGTAGCTCGTGACGGGCATGATGCCGGGCACGATCGGGACCGTGATGCCGGCTTCGCGCGCCCTGCGGACGAAGGCGAAGTAGTCCCGGTTGTCGAAGAAGAGCTGGGTCATGACCCAGTCCGCGCCCGCGGCGACCTTCTCCGCGAGCCGGCGCATGTCCTCCTCCGGGCTCGGCGCCTCCGGATGCTTCTCGGGGTAGCCCGCCACGGCCACGCTCCAGTCCCCCCTCTCCCGGATGAAGGCGACGAGGTCCCGGGCGTAGCCGAAGTCGCGCCGGTCCGGAGGCGGCACCTCCACGTCCCTGGGCTGGTCTCCCCGCAGGGCCACGATGCTCTCGATCCCGAACGCCCTGATGTCCGTCAGGAGTCCGGCGATCAGGGTCACGAAGGCGGGCCGGAGCTCCTTGAGCTCCCGGATGCTGTCGAAGAGGACCGTCGTCTCCGCCGCGGTCTTCGGAAGGAAGAACTCGAAGGAGAAGACGGGCCCTGACCGGCCGAAGAGCTCGGGGATCCTCACGGCTCGGCGGGGACGGCGCGCGCCTGGGCCTCGTTGATGAGCTTGTCGTACTCCTCCACGAGGGCGGGGTCCACGGAGACGGCCTTGGCGATCCGGAAGTCGGACGCCGCGTTGGCGAAGTCGCGCAGCTTGGTGTAGGTGGAGCCGCGGTTGCGGTAGAAGCGGTCGGAGTTCGGGTCCAGCGCGATGGCGCGGCTGAAGCTCTCGATGGCCTCGGGGTTGCGCTTGAGGGCGAAGTGGGCGAGCCCCACCCCGTTGTGGCCGTTGGGGTTCAAGGGTTCGAGGACCACGGCCTTGAGGAAGCTCTCGAGCGCTTTCTTGTAGTCCCTGAGGAAGTAGTGGATGTTGCCCGCGCGCAGGTGGGCCTCCGGGTCTTCGGGGGCGGCCTTGAGGGCCTTGGCGACGGCGTCGAGCGCGGCCCTGTAGTCGCGGCGGGAGGTGTGGAGCATGGCCAGCCGCACGAGGATGCCCGCGTCCTTGGGCTCGAGCTCCAGGGCGCTGCGGAGGTCCTGCCAGGCCGCGTCGAAGCTGTCCTGGGCGACGAAGGCCGCGGAGCGCGCCAGGAACGCGTCGGTGACGGTGCCGTCCATCTCGAGCGCCCGCGTGTACTCGACCACCGCGCGGTCGTACTGGCCCAGGTTGTGATGCGCGTCGCCGCGCAGGATGAAGATGTAGGGGTCGGGAGGAGCCGCGTCCATGCTCTCCTGCAAAGCGTTGACCGCGGCGTAGTAGTCGTCGGGCTTGCCCTGCACCGCGCCGAAGGAGACCTCGGGCGAGCGCGCGTCGGGGTCGCGGGCCACGGCGGCTCGGTAGGCGTCGTGCGCCTGCTTGTACTGCCGGGCTTGGGCGTAGGCCACGGAGCGTGCGAGGTCGCTCTCCGCGGGCCGGGCGCCCTGGTCAGCGGCTTTGCGCAGGCTCTCGACCGCCTTGAGGGGCTGGCCGATGGCGAGCAGGCTCAGTCCCCGGTGGAGGAGCGCCGGGCCGTAGTTCGGGTCGGACTCGAGGGCCTTCTCGCAGGCGCGCAGGCCGTCGTCGGCGTTGCCGAGGATGCGTTCGGCCCAACAGGCGTTCGTGAGCGCCTCCCGGTGCCCGGGCTGGGCCGCGAGGGCCTTCTGGAAGTCCTTCAAGGCCCCCTTCACGTCCCCCATCCCGGCGCGGGCAACGCCCCGGTGCAGGAGGGCGGGGACGAAGGCCGGGTCGAACTCAAGGCTGCGGGTGAGGTCCGCGGCCGCGGATTCGGGGTCCTGCGCCCGGAGCTTGATCGAGCCGAGGCTGTCGTAGACCGCGGGGTTGGCGGGGTCGCGCTCGAGCGCGGTCTGCATGTCGGCCAGGGCTCGGGTCTGGTTGCCGAGCCAGGACCAGGCCTCGGCCCGCATCGGCAGGATCCGGCCCGGGGGGCCGCGCAGGGCGATCGCCTTGGTGAGGACCTCGGTCGCCTTGGTGAAGTCCCGCCTCTTGAGGCGGATGACGCCGAGGTTGTACTGGAAGCCCGCGTCGGAGGGCCTCAGCTCCACGGCCTTCTGGATGTCCTTGAGCGCGTTGTCGAGGTCCGAGAGGGAGTTGGCGTAGAGGGCGGCCCGGCTGTTGTACGCCTCGGCGAGTTCCGGGTCCACTTCGAGGGCCGCGGCGTAGTCCTCCACGGCCTCGCCGGGCTGGCGCAGGCGGGCCATGACGCTGGCCCGGGCCATGAGGACGTCCACGTTCTTGGAGTCGATGCGGAAGGCGCGGCTCAAGTCCGCGAGGGCCTGCTTCTCGTTGCCGAGCTTGGCGGCGAGCATGCCGCGGGCCGCCCAGGCGCGGGCGAGGCCCGCGTCGGCCGCCACCGCGTCATCGAGATCCTTCATGGCGCGCTCGGTGTCTTTGAGCACCTCGTAGGCGGCGCTGCGCTTGAGGAGGTGGGCGGGCGACTTCGAGAGGGCGTAGGCCTGCGTGTAGGCCTCGATGGCCTCGCGCCAGAGGAGCGCCGCAGCGAGCCGGTCCGCCAGCAGGGCGGCGTGGGCGGCGTCAGGCGTGTCGCAGGAGAGCGCGGCGCGGTAGCCTTCCAGGGCCTCGTCGCGCTGGCCCAGGGACATCAGGGCCTCGGCTTTGTTGAACGCGGCGCCGAAGTGCCTTGGGTTGGCCTTGAGCGCCGCGTCGTAGTCGGCGAAGGCGCCCTCCTTGTCCCCCCGCGAGAGCCGGACCGCGGCGCGGCCGATCCGGGCGAAGGCGTACTCGGGCTCGATGTCCAGGGCCTTGTCGTAGGCTTTTTCGGCCCGGGCGAGGTCGTCCTTGCCCGCGAAGACCGAACCCAGCAGGCCGAAGGCGAAATAGTAGCGGTTGTTGATGCGCAGGGCCGCGGTGAGGTCCACCACGGCCTTGTCGTGCTCCTTCATCTCGTTGAGGAGCACGGCGCGCTGGAGACGGTAGAGGGCGTTGCGCGGCGCCTTGAGCACGGCGTCGTCGAGGTCGCCGAGGGCCTTCAAGCCGTAGCCCTTCATGCGCCAGACCTGGGCGCGCGCCGCCAGGGCCTCGGTGGACTGCCCGTCGATGCGCAGGGCCTTCTGGATGGCCTCGAGCGCCTTGTCGGGCTCGCCGAGGTACAGGAAGGCCGTGCCGCGAGCCAGCCAATCATCGGCCTTCTTGGACTCCCCCAGGGATTCCCCCACGATGGCCGCGGCCTCGGAGCGCATGGATGCGTAGTCCTCGTAGACGTGGCCGAGGCGCACGACCATGGCCTTGCCGATGAGCATCTTGGGCCGCGTCTTGAGGAGCTCGTTGATCGGCGCAAGGGTCCCGGGGATGTCGCCGCGGGAATAGGCCGCGAAGGCGCGCTCGTAGGGCTCCGGGGGCAGTATCGAGGAGGACGGCGCGGACCAGGCCGGGACGGCCTGAAGTCCCAGCCACACGGACAAGACGAACCCGGGGATCGCTGCGCTCAACTGCATGGACTCACAAGATAATTGATTGGTGTTAAAGATTCAAGCCCTTTCCCGCTAAAAGCGCTCGTATTGGGGCTTCCAGAGCCTGGAGAAGCCGATGCTGACGCCGGTCACTGCGCTGTAGCCCCAGAGGGGCCGCACCTTCAATCCGAACCAGTAGAAGTCCAGGAAGGGAGCGATGCTCAGGTGCTTGAAGACCGGGACGCGGAGCTTCGCGATGACGCCCCCCTCCGCACGCAGGTCCTGCGGAGAGTCATGGTTCGTGAGGAAATAGTAGCTCGCGTGGGCCTCGCCTTGGAGGGTGATGGGCCTGCCTCCGGCCTGGCCCAGGTCGCGGCGCACGATCATGCGCGTGCGCAGGCCGTATTGGGTGTCCGGAGGGTCCCGGGAGACCTCGCGGCGCAGGCTCCCCGAGACCTCGAGGGACTTGATCCACGACCCGTCGTAGAACTCCACCCCGGGGAAGACACTGTAGACCTCCTTGCGCCTGAGGCCCGGCACGGCCTCCACCTGCCCGTCGAACTGCACGCCGAGCGACGGGCCCCACGACTGGGCGAGCCACCCGGCCCCGATGCCGCCGGCCCTCCTGGTCCCGAGGGTCAGCAGGCGGACGCTGTTGGCCGTGATGTTGACGACCTTCTCCCGGTTGCGCTGGGTGACCGCGCTGCGGGCGTACTCCACCTCCGCGGTGCTGCGCCACTTGTAGACCGAGCGGAGGTATTCCGCGTCCGCCTTGACGACCCCGCCGACCAGGAGCTCGTCGTAGCCCTGGATGCGCGAGTTGGGGACCGAGCCGAAGGCGTCGTCCCGGATGACCCGCGTGCTCTGGATGTTGAGGCCGATGTCGCGGAAATGGATGCGCCAGAGGCCGCGCTCGTAGACGGGCCTGCCCTCCATCCAGTCCCGGAAGGCCGCGGGCGGGGCGCCGCTGCGTTCCTTGAGCGCGGCGATGACGCTGTCCTGGACCGGCCCAGCGGGCACGGACTCCCCCGCAGGGTTCAGGTTGAGGCTGTCGAGGAGGCGCCTGGAGACGGCGACGCGGTAGAGCTCCCGGTCGACCGGGGCCGCGCCGTGGATCGTGCCCCCGGGCCCGACGCCGCCGGCCGCCAGGGGCACGCCGCCGCCCGGGGAAAGGCCTTTGGCGGCCCGCTTGGCCTGGCGCTCCGCATCGGCCAGGAGGGGTTTGAGCTGTGAGCCGAGAAGCCGGACGATCACGGCTTCGTCCGTCCCGAGCCAGAGCCGCACGGTCGCCTCCGTGGCTTCGCCCTCGACCTCCACGCCCAGGGGCGAGGCCCGGAGCAGCGCGGCCTCGGAGCCCGTGCGCTCGGCGAGCAGGGAGGCGGCCATGGACCAGAAGCCGTGCCCCGTGATCCTGGGCCAGACCGAGTCCGGAGTCCGGGGGAAGATCTGGGCCGCGGAGGGCACCAGGGCCGGCGCGGTGGAGGGCCCGAGCCCGAAGTCCTCAGGGTCGAAGGAGGCAAAGCCCGGCGCTTCCGGGAACCGCTCGTCGAGGCGGAGGTGCCGCTCGGCCGCCTTCCAGCGGGCCCCGCCGGCGCCCTTCTCGATCCGCAATTCCAGGACCCCGAGCGAGGCTCCGTAGGACCTCATGACGAGGAGCGGGGAGTCGAAGGCCCGCCGCGCCCCCTGCTCGACCTGGACTTGAGCGGGCTCGAGCGAAAGGTCGGCGGAGCCCCTGTTTTCGGCCATGATGACGTCCACGCCCCGCGCCCTGGTCTCGAGGCCGCGGGCCTCGCCGCCGAGGCCGGCCAGGAGCACCACCCCGTCGTGCGACTCCCGCCAGGCCGCCATCCGCTCGGACAGCGCGGAAGCCGGATCGACGATGGTCAGGTGGCCCAGCCCTGCCTGGCGGAGGAACGGGGCGCACTCCCTCGGGGTCACCGCGGTGAGGAGGATGTTCAGCCCGCCGGTCGAGAGCGTCATGGACGCGTCGAAGAAGCTCTTGGCCGGGGCGCTCGAGTAGACGAGGTTGGCCGAGATGAACCGGATGCCGTCAGGGCTGCGGCGGCGGTATTCCTGCACCTGGCCGAAGGCCGCGATCTCCGAACACCCGACCCCGCTGGCCGAGAGTCCCAGCCGTTCCAGCAGGGCCGCGAGCTCCGGGCCGCGGGTCTTGAGCCCGACGCCCCCGAAGACGCCTCCGCGGGCCACGCCGATGAACGGGGCCTTCGACGATTCGCTCTCCAGGGCCGAGGCCAGCCTGCCCAGTCCCCCGTAGGGCTTGGCGGCCAGGAAGACCCGGACCTCGGACCCTTCCCAGTCGAGCCGGTAGGCCGCGGCCATGGTGGGCTGCCAGGGAGGTTCGGAGCCGAAGACCGTGGAGGCCTCGGCGCTGCCGGAATGGTCCCGCGTGATGGACAGGACGGCCCGGCCCGAGGAGAAGCTGACGCTCCACGGGCTGCGGTAGGTCGCGGGGTCGCGGGCCGCGGCAAGGAGGCGCGAGACGAGCCCGGGGACAGGGGGCACGATGAAGGCCGTCTCCCCGGCCGAGTCGAGCCGGGCGGCCAGGGCCAGGGCCTGCCCCGGCTCCGCGGGGAACGGGAAGCGGTACTCCCTGCCGCTGTGGCCGCAGGGGAAGTTCTCCGCGTCGAGGAGGGACGCGGCAGGGCCCTGCTGGCGCAGGACCCGCTCGAGCGCGGCGTCCAGGGTCGTGGCCAGGAGGTGCGGGGAGGGCTCGATGAGGGCGAGGCGGACGCTCCCGGGAGCGGCCCCGGATGATGTCTCGGGCCCGGGCTCGGTCGGCTGATAGGGGGGCATGGCGAAGGCGGCCGCGGGCGAAATACCTGCTCCGGAGACGGCTTCTGTCGATAGGGGGATGCTCGGGCTGGCGGTCGAGGGGACGGGCTGGGCGCTCAGCGAGACGGCCAGCAGGGCGGCGTGGAGGGCCGGCGGGAGCATCGCGTGGAGAATCTAGCAAATCACGGCTTGATGAAGCGCCAGCGGATGATGGTCCAGAGCATCCTCAGCCCGTCGGTCCAGCGTATCTTCTTGCCGTCCGTGTAGCTCCGGGGCGCGTAGCGGACCGGCGTTTCGACCACGCGCAGTCCCAGGCGGAGGAGCCTGCAGACGATCTCGTTGTCGATCTCGAAGCCGTCGGACTCGAGCCTGAGGCCGCGGAGCGCGCTGGCCGAAAACGCCTTGAGGCACGCCTCGTAGTCCGTCGCCCGCCGGTCGTAGAGCAGGTTGGTGAGCGCCGTGATCGTGACGTTGCCGATGTAGTGGGAGAAGAAGGGCGCGGGCGGGTCGGCGAAGAAGAACCTCGGCCGCTGCCCGGCGAAGCGGGATCCGAGCGCGGCGTCGGCCCTGCCTTCCAGGATGGGCCGCAGCAGGGCCGCGTAGTCGCCGGGGTCGTACTCGAGGTCCGCGTCCTGGATGATGACGATCCCGCCTGTGGCCCTGGCCAGCCCGCTCTTGAGCGCGGCACCCTTGCCCCTGTTGGAGGGATGGCTGACGAGCGTGATGCCGGGCAATCCGCGGAGGATCTCGCCGGTCAGATCCGAGGAGCCGTCGTCCACCACGACGATCTCCAGGTCGACCCCGATGATTCTGGTGGCCAGGACCCGTGCTACGAGCTCGGCCACGGTGGCCTCCTCGTTGTATGCCGGGATGATGACCGAGACCACGGGGTTGCCCGACATGGGCAGATTATATCAGATGGCTGTGCTGCACGGGGCATGGGTTTTCGATGGGAATATGCAATTAATTAATGGTGTCTGACACAAATCACGATCTCATCGACGTGATGTCACATATTTAAGTTAGGCACTTGACCATGTAAAAGGACCTATGCTAGAATAGGCCCCGGGACCCTGGTGCAGGGCTCTGTTTCAGTTAAAATAGATAAGATCATGCATTGCTTGGCGCGCCGAGCCAGACGGATCGCTTCCAGGACCGTGGCTGTCCTGGTGGTCATGAGCCTCGTCGCTCCCTCCCCCCTCATCTCCCAGGCTTTCGCGGCCCCGGTCGCCGCGGCCTCCGGCCAAGTCATCCCTCCGTCCGCCCTGATCCTGATCGATGAGATCGACCGCTTGCTCGCTTCAGGATCCAAGACCCAGGTCAAGGCTTTGCTCGCGGCCGGTGCCGAGCTCCAAAGGGTCTGCGGCAGCAAGATTGTGGACCAATGGGTGGAAAGCATCCTTGCGGGTCCCCTTTCCGGCCTGGCCGATGACGCGGTTCCTTCCCGGTCCGACCTCGGGCCAGCGGTCGAGAGCCTCCCGCTCCTGCGCGGACTGCTCAAGAGGGCCGTCGCTTCCCCCGGCACCCCCCTGACCGCGGTCGCTGCAACAGGCCTCGGCCCCAACCCGGGCATGTCCCTGGCCGAGAGCCGGGTGAAGGCCCTGCTCGCGGGAATCTCCCCAGCTTCTCTTCCCAAGGATTCGGTCCTCGCCGCTTCCGGCGCCGGGCCCAGCTCTTCCGGCCTCGGCCGGCCCAGCGCTCCAGCGTCCTCCGACGCGGCTCTCCTCGACGAGGTGCGCCAGGCCCGGGCCGAGCTCGCGGCCCAAGAGCGCTTGTCTCAGCGCTCGGACCTCCTGGACCCGGCCGCCAAGGGCAGGGCCGAGGCGCTCCGGCGCCTCGATGAGACGCTCAAGGGCTACGAGGGCATGATCTCAGGGCCGGACAGCCCGGACCCGGGTCTTAAGGAATCAGGGGAGCTGCGCCAGGCCGCGCTGGCCTCCCTGCGCCGGCTGATGAAGGATTTCACCACCCAGCCCCTCCCCTCCGCTTCGGACCCGGCGTCCAAGCGGCCCATGACCGAGGCCGAGAAGAAGATCGCGGCCGCCCTCGACCGCGTCGACGGCCTCAAGCGCGACGCCCAGGGTTCGGTCGCGGCCCGCGACGCCGCGGCCGGGACCCTGGCGGTGGCCGACCAGGTCCGCACCGGCGCCCTCCGGGACCGGCGCAGCGGCAAGGAGATGCTGGAGTTCCGCAAGAACTTCTCGAGGCTGGCCATGGTCATGGACCTGAGCTTGAGCCTCAACATCCTCAACTCGGCCGACCAGGCCCTCTCCGGGATGCTCGACCTCATCGACCAGAAGCTCAAGAAGATCGACGGCCAGCGCGGCAAGAACGAAGGCTCCGCGGCCGCCAACGAGGAGATCCGCAAGAAGAAGGAGCAGTGGAAGAAGGACCAGGACGCGACCATGGCCGAGGACCGCGAGAACATCGACGACTTCACCTCCCTCGCCAGGAAGATCGGCCGTTACGTCGGCCGCATCAGCGAGTTCAAGACCGGGGTCACGGCCCTGCTGGCCATGATCGACGCCCGCGACAAGGCGGGCAGCGCCAGCGCCAAGGACGAGTACAACCGGCGCCTGACCGTCCTGCCCGAGGTCCAGCGCAAGCTCATCAGCAGCTCCGACCCCGACGACATCACCCTCGACTATCTCCGGAAGAACTCCAGCGACGTTGCCGGCTACCTCGACAAGCTCAAGGGCGCGGTCGAGCAGATCGACTCGGCCCCCATCGAGTTCGCGGGGGTCATGGTCATCCTGGTGCCCGGCATCCCCTCCGTGACCGTGAACTCCCCCTCCGCGGCCCAGACGGTCCAGATCCTCAACGACCGCAAGCGCTACTGGTCTGACATGCTCGACGACCATCTCGAGGTCCTCCAGACCATCGAGGACTATCTCAACCCCGGCAACCAGAAGAGGGTGATGGACGATTTCGGCGACTCGATCCCCGAGTCCCTGACCGTATGGAAGGCCGAGGCGGCCGCCAAGTCCGAGCGCGCCAAGGCCCTGCTCGCCGAGCTCGCGTCCAAGGCGGACCTTGTCGCGGCCGGCATGGGCGGCCAGGGCGCGGTCCTGCCGACCCTCGCGGGCAAGGCCCCCTCGGAGCTCCGCAACGTCCTCGAGTCCTACGTGGACCAGGTGATGGGCCTGAAATTCCCGGACACCACCGAGGGCTTCGAGGCCAACGTGGACAAGCTGGCCCTGGCGAACATCCTGGTCACCATGGCCGACGCGGTCGGGATCGCGCTCGAGGAGGACGCCAAGGTCGGCTTCCTCAACAGGGCGATCACCGACATCCTGCCCAAGGCCAAGGCCCGATTCTTGGACTCGACGAACACCTTCCGTGCCGTCATCCAGGACGCGGACATGGACATCGCGTTCGTCAACGCCGGCGCGCCGGCCTCCGGGGCCGCGGCCCTCATCGCCCGCAAGCGGACCCTGGTGGGCACGACCTTGAAGGGCATGCTCGAGCGCATGCAGGTGTTCCTGGACCAGCAGGTCATCCCGTTCTGGTCCGAGCGGGTCGAGACCGCAGACCCCGGCTATGCCGGCGACTGCTATGCGGTCCTCTTTAAGGAAAGGATCAAGCTCTACGACCGCATCAAGAAGGCGCTCGACGTCACCGTGCCTTGGGCCCTGGCCAGCAACGGCGCGCCCGAGGGCGACAAGGGGCAGGCCGCGGCGAATATCGAAGATCTCAGGAACGATTTCCGCGAGTACACGGACCTCGTGGCCGACCTCCAGGACCAGGTGCGCCGCCGCAGGGACCCCAACAGCGCCGAGACCGAGGACGTCTACGGCGAGCAGGCTCCGTACTCCTTCGTGGTCCGCGCCCGCCAGTACCGGGTGGAGAGGACCGCCAAGGCCCGGGAGCTCAACGCCCGGGCGGGCGAGATCAACGGCATCCTCCGGCAGATGGACGCCCTCTCCAACAACGTCCACGACCTCGCCGGCCGCTTCTCCCTGCCCACCGACGTGAGCGGAGACGGCGGGGAATGGGCCGTCAAGCTCAAGAAGATGGGCACGGACCGGGTCCTCCAGGACATGGCCGACGCCATCAAGAAGATCGCCGAGGACGCCCAGGCCGCGGCGGGCGGGACCGACATCAGCGTGGGCGGCGGCGACGGGACCGTGCCGACCGGGACCCAGCCGCCGGTGGACGTCAACAACAGCTTGAAGCTCGCGCTTTTCGGCCTGGAGGCCTGCAAGCGCATCGTCCCGACCCAGAACTACGACGGGACCTCCTTCGCCGAGTCCCTGGCGCGCTACCTCTTCGCGGACGCCCTGGTCGTGACCTCGGAGCAGTACCTCAATGAGCGGCTCCCGATCGTCAGCCCCTTCCTCGACCGGGCCGGCACGGTCTTGAACGGGCTCTTCGCGGACTTCGACGCGGACGGCGCGTGGGTCAACGGCGACCTCTCGGGCGGGGTCGCCCTGCTCGACCGCAAGTACAGCCTCTATACCCGGGTCCGCGACGTCGCGGTCGAGGGCGCCCAGCTCTTCACGACGAAGTCCGGCTGGGACAACGAGACCTACGAGACCATCAACACCGCCATCCTCTACTACGACACGATGTCCGAGGTCTACGACTACGGCAACCAGGCCCTGGACAAGGACGCCGAGGCCGCCCGGCAGATGCGCGACGCGGTCTCCAAGCAGCGCGACGAGATCCGCAAGCAGAGGACCACCGTGGTGGGCTGGCTCGCCCAGCTCAACGCCCCGGAGGAGAGCGCTTTGAACCGCGTGGCCCAGAACATCTCCGCGGTCCAGGAGAAGACCCGGGCCGTGGTCGAGTCGAACTTCGACTACCAGAAGGCCTCGGAGATCTACCAGTCCGCGAACAAGAAGCTCTCCGAGACCCTGGCCGCCCTCTCCCGCGAGCAGAGCGCCCTCTTCCAACTGCTCGAGACCGCGGGCGACGTCTCGAGCCTGCACCCGGACCTCGCCCCGCGCGTCGCGGAGGTCGTCCACCAGGGGACCTCGTGGCTCGCGGCCCGGCCCGGCGGGCCCCAGACCATCATCATCCCCAAGTCCGGCTTCTCCGGCTTCCTCGACCAGCTCTTCTCCTCCTTCCAGCCCGAGTCCTCGGCGCGCGACATCGCGGCCCTGCGCGCGGAGATCCTGAAGAACCCCATGGCCCTGGCCCAGCTCCTGCCCAACTCCAAGATGGTGCAGGTCGGAGAAGGCGCCAACGGCTTCTACCTGGTCTACCAGACAGAGTTCTCCACGCCCGGGGGCCTGGAGACCACCAGCCAGATCACCTTCGGCAACGTGGCCAGGCTCTGGAACTCGAACGTCAGCGTCTCCGGCCACCGCTTCGCCAGCCCCCCCTCGGACATGAACGCGCCCTTCGGCGACCAGGGGATCACGGTCTCGATCGAGACCCTCGACGGCAAGAACTACGTCAACTACCTCGACGTCACCTTCCACAAGTTCATCCAGGACATCCCCTCCGACATCACCGTGGCTGGCCAGGCCCAGGAAGCCCGCATGATGATCTTCGACGACTTCGCCCTGGTCATGGCCAACAACAAGCTCTACTTCGGCGCGGCCGGGTTCGGGGATTTCGCCCTGCAGAACACCGCGGAGAAGCCCTACTACTACGGCGGCAGCTTCAAGGCCTCCATGAAGTTCACCGAGGTCCTCAGCCTCAACGCGGAGGAGCAGCTGCTCTTCGCCAAGGACCCGCGCAAGTTCTTCCAGACCGCCAACCTTGATTTCACCAGGATGGACCCGGACCTCGACCACGACTACATCATGTCCGGAGAGGGCGAGAACAAGGAGTTCCGCAAGGACAAGCTCGGCGTGGGGATCGACCTCCAGCAGGCCTTGAAGGACAAGAACACCTTCAAGCTCGACCTCTACTTCGCCCGGATCTCCGGCACGGACGACTACGACCAGAGCCTCATGGGCGCCACGGTCCTCAAGGGCTTCGACGTGGGCGTCGGCACCGTGACCGTGGGCGCCGGGGCCGAGCTCGGCAGCCGGTACAACACCTACTCGGGCCGCATCAGCTACGCCATGCCCAACAACGGGCTCGTCTTCACCGCCGAGGGCAAGATGATCGGGGACGCCGACACCTACTACCTCGAGGTCAAGAAGAAGTTCGGGGCCGGCACCGAGGCCTTCCTCTCCTACGGCAGCCGCTACATCGGCTTGAACCACCGCCTCACGGTCGGGATGAGCAGCACCTTCACCTTGGGCGAGCTCTGGCGCGCGGCCACCAAGGACGCGGCCGACACCTTGACCGGCTCCGAGACCCTCGCGGGCTTCAACGGCCGGCTCGAGGAGTTCTTCCAGAAAGACGACCCGGACAACCCGGTCCTGGGCGAGCTCAAGAAGGTCTTCGACTCCGACGTGGGCAAGAAGCTCCTCTCCCTCGACATCGGCCGGCTCTCGAAGGACCTCGCGGAGCTGCGCAAGGCCGGCGCCATCCTGGACAACACCCGGGTCAGCGCCATGATCGGCTTCGTCACCAACTCGGTCTCCAACGACACCACGGAGCGCGCCGCGACCGGCGGCTTCCAGGTCGGCACGCGCATGGAATACTCGATGACGAAGTCGCAGCGCGCCCTCATCGAGAACCGCATCGCCTCCATCTACGCCGAATCCGTCAAGCTCCAGATCCGGCTCCTCGAGCTCGCCAAGGCCTGGCAGCTGGCCCTGACCGACATGGTGCAGACGCGCTGGGAGGCCGCCCTGGCCCTGCATATGCTGGAGCTCGCGCCGGACGCCAGCCTCAAGGCCGAGGCCAAGGCCCTCTTCATCGACGCCCAGGCCCGGCACCGCCAGGCGGCCCTTCGCTACAACGCCCTCACCGGCCGCGGCCCCGACGACAGCGTCTTCTTCGACTTGAACCCCCAGGACCTCGACCGGATGATGGGCGTGCTGGAGAAGGCCCTGTCCAACCCGGCCCGGCTCTCCCGGCTCGTCGAGTCCCTGCGCAGCGTCCAGCTCCCGCAGGAGTCCTTCAACCTCATGGACTGGATCCCCTGGATCGAGAAGATGACCTTCTACGTCGGGGTCCAGCTCCAGGACATGCTCTCGAGCCAGGTCCTCGGCGCCGGGATGTCCGTGCGCCTGCCGATCTACGACCCGGGCTCGAAGGCCGCGGACCGCTCCCTGTTCCTCCATAACGACGCGATCATCCACGAGATGGCCCAGTCCCTGCGCAACGTGACCCTCCGCGCTCAGAGCGAGAAGGCCGAGGCCGCGGCCTACGACGCCCAGGTCGAGCGGCTCCAGGGCCGGGGCCCGGGCTTGAGCCAGGACGTCTGGGACGCCATCCGGGCCTACCGCAACGGGCTCATCGAGCAGTCCGCGCTCTGGGAGACGGTGCGGCGCTGGCGCTGGTCCATGACCACGCACATGGCGGCCCGCACCGGGGCGGCCATGAAGAGCGCCTGGGCCGTGATGGACTTCTCCCTGGCCAAGGGCGGCGAGGTCCCCGGGGTGGGCTGGCGCGGGACCTTGTCCCAGCCCGAGGACCTCGGTCAGAGCCTGGCCCTGGCGCAGAAGAACTCCCTGAGCGTGGAGGCCCTGGCCATGCGCTCCCAGGCGGCGCGCGAGCTCGTGGAGGCCGCCAGCGGCCGCTTCGCCAAGGTCTCGGTGGACCTCAACATCGGCGTCAACATCACGGCCGCGGGCGTGGCCTGGATCCCGGCCTTCGGGCTGACCGGACTCGGGATCTTCCCCATCTTCAACGTGGACCTGCGGCCCGAGGAGCTCGAGGCCCTCACCGTCCAGCGCCACGAGAGCGAGGCCGGGCTCTACACGCGCCTCGGGGACAAGGTCTCCGGCGACATCGCGCTCCAGCTCTTCGAGGCCTACGCCGCCTTCAAGAGCCTCGACGAGATGGTCGGCATCTACGAGCGCGAGCTCGTTCCTGGGCTCGCGGGCGGCAGTGGGGCGTCGGTCAGCTTCAATCTGGACAAGGCGCTCTCGGAGCTCGACGAGCTCAAGGCCAAGCGCAAGCAGTCCCTGAGCGTCATCAACTATCTCCTGGGCCGGCCGCTGGGCATGTCCCTGACCATGGAGGAGAGCCTTGAGTCAGCGCTCGGCCGGCTCTCCGGCGCCTTCAGCCAGAAGCCGCCGCTCGAGGCCGGGCTCGACGTGCTGCGCTCCCGCCTGGCCATCGCGCGGGCCTCTGAGACGATCGTGGACAAGAACCTCCGGGTCCAGAACATCCGGATCGAGCCCATCTCCCTCATCGGCCGGTCCCTGGGCCGGCTCATCAGCGCCTTGAGCGGCGACGGCCTGGCCTCCCCCGAGGCCCTGGCCTTGGCGCGCTACCAGACCCTCGCCGCCGAGGCCGACCTGGCCGCCTTCGAGAAGGGGCTCGGCGCGGCCCGCGCCAAGATCGCCGCTGACTTGAACCGCGTCGAGCGCCGGATGGCGGAACTGCAGGGGAAAGACGACAGCCGCAGCCGCGTGGAGCTCGCCTCCCTCAAGAGCCGGCTCTTCAGCCTCAAGGCCATGGCCCTCTACTTCGGCGCGCCCGCGGCGGCCGAGGCGCGGGGCGAGGCGGGCCTGCCCTCCACCTACGACGAGCTCCAGCGCCAGCTCGCCGACGCCTACGGCCGTTCGGCCTTCACCCGGGCCGAGTTCTCCCCCTCCCGCGCCACTCCCGCGGAGTCGCCCCTGGAGGCCCAGGGCAACCTCCGCTACTACTACCTCAAGCAGTCGCTCGCCAAGGCGCCCATCGGGCAGAACCTCATCGAGGGCTGGGTCGAGATCCGCCTGCGCTCCGCCTCCACCCCGCCCGAGGCCCTCATCGCGCTCGCCAACCTCCAGAAGGAGCGGGCCGACGGCCTCTTCCGGGCCGAGCAGTCCGCGGCGCGCGCCAAGTCCGAGATACTGCTCTCGAGGCTCAAGCTCTACAAGGGGCTGTTGGCCGGCAAGCTCACGGGGCCCGCGGGCGACGGCGTCCGCGACCGGCTCAACGCCGACTTCGCGGAGCTGGCCGCCCATCTGGGGCTGGGCGCCAAGGTCACAGTGGAGCAGGTCCTCGCGGTCCTGCCCGACGACGGCGTGGCCGGGGCCGAGGACGCGGCCCGCCGGTATGTGGAGGAGGTCTCCCTCCTCGACCTCAACCACCTCAAGAACACCCTCTTCCGCAACGGCCTGCCGGCGCAGTTCAACGGCTCCTCCGACCCGCTCCTCCAGCTCAAGTCCAACCTCATCGCGGAGAAGATGAGCTACAAGGGCTTCACCCCGGTGGCCACCTTCGGCATGTTCAGGGGCAGCTGGGTCGGAGGCTTCATCCTCGAGGCGCCCAACCCCGACCAGATCCAGAAGGGGCTCGAGAACATCCTGACCGACGCCCTGCGCCGGGAGCTCGAATCCCAGGACCGCCTGCGGACCCTGGGCCTGAAGCTCCACCAGCTCATGGCCTCGGTCACGGACAAGGTGCGGATCATCGACGCTGGGCGCGAGCGCCTGATGCTGGCCCGGCGCAACCTCTCCGGCGTCATCGAGAAGCGGCGCTTCGGCATGGCCTCCGAGATCGACGTGCTCGCCGCGGCCGCTGAGGCCTCCCGGACCCATCTGGAGTTCATCGAGACGATCTCCGCCCTGCAGATGGACTTCGCGGTCCTGGTCACCGAGCTCCAGGCCCTGGGCCTGCCCGAGGGAGGCCTCAAGCCCACCTCGAGGCTCATCTCTCCGGACGACTCGGCCCAGGTCCTCGAGCGCTCCGCCATGGAGAAGCTCATGAGCTTCGTGTCCGAACGCCTCCTCGACGAGGACTTCGAGGCGAAGCTCGACGCGATGCTCGTCGGCGTGCCCTCCCGCCTGAAGGAGGAGCTCAAGAAGAGCATCCTGGAGCACCGGACGGCCAAGACCCATGACGGCTGGGTGCGCCACGACGATTTCACCCCGGCCGAGAAGCTGGACCTCCTGACCAGGGTCGACGTCCAGGGTCGTCGCGAGAAGGTGGAGCGGAACTTCCAGCTGATTCTCGACGAGCTGGCCCGGGGCCAAGGCCCCTCCTGGCAGAAGGTCATGGCTTTCCTCGGAACGGACCTCGAGGGACGGGAAGCCGCGGCCGCCGTGGCCGTGCGCGACGGCAGCCAGATGCGGCAGGCCCTTCAAGAGGCCTTCTGGAGCGCGACTACGGCCCCCTTGGCGGTCGAGGCTCGCTACAAGACCATCACCGCCCTCTCGGCGGAGGTGGATGCCCGGAGGATCAAGGCCCTGGAGATGTACCTGGCAGGTGCCCTGAGGCCCGAGGACTACGTGACCCGGGACAAGGCCCTCGACGAGTACGTCCAGGCCCTCATCGCCTACGACGAGGCGGTCCTGGAGGCCTTCGGCTCGGCTGAGGTCTCGGGGAGCGCCCAGTGGGCCCGGGCCCTCGACGGCCTCTTCAGCCTGCGCCGGAGCTCCGAGCGGCGGCGCGACTACCTGCGCTACGGCCGCGGCATCATGACCATCGACGCGGCGCTCGGCCTGGCGGAAGGGCGCCTCACGGCCCTGCGCGCCGACCCGACGGACCCGCGCGAGATCCAGCCGGCGGCCGAGAGCATCTCTTTCCTGCGGTCCATGCGCGAGCGCTGGATCTCCAAGCCCGCCGGCATCGATTCCCTGCTCCGCGTGGCCCCTGCCTGGAACGGCTCCAAGGAGGCCTGGAAGGACGAGCCCGACCTCTCCTGGGTCGTCGAGAAGGATCTGGCCGGCCGCTACGCCAAGCGGGTCGTTGAGGCCGGGGGACGCCGCTTCCTCCTGCCGCCTGGCAACCTCAGCCGCCTGGCCGGCGACGGCTCCACGAAGGAGGACATGACCCTGCCCGAGATCCTCAAGGCAGGCGGCAGGGAGATCATTGGCGGGGCCGACTCCGAGGCGGACGTGCTCGCCGCGGCCGCCAAGCAGGCCGAGCGGATCCGGCGTCAGCGCGTGCTCGACGCGGCGCTCTCCGGCTCGGAGCTGGCCCTGACCAGGGACGCCTACGAGGGCGTCGGCGAGTTCACCGGCAGCATCAGCCTGGCCAGGCTCCGCGAGCTCGAGGCCGAGGGCCGGGTCTTCACCTTCGAGGCCAAGCCCGGCGAGGGCGGACGGAGGAACTACCTGCACCCCCTGGCCGCCCTGAGCAGGAGCCCCGAGGACCTCGTCGTCATGGTCCAGGTCAAGGGGGCTAGCCTCCCGGCGGACAAGTTCGCCTGCCTCGAGGACCTGCAGTCCTCCGACCTGAAGGGCTCCTTCGAGAAGGCCGAGTTCGGGGCCGCGGGCGTGGCGGCCCTCATCGTCGAGGCCCGGGAGGCCGAGACCGCGGCCCTGCGCAGCGGCTGGCTGTCGCTCAAGCTCGAGGGCTACGCCTACGCGATGCAGGGCGACGCGGTGGTGGACGTCTACGCGACCGAGGCGGAGTACAAGAAGGCCCGGGAGAAGGCCCAGGACGCCAAGGAGCCTTCTTCCAAGTGGAGCTTCCACAAGGTCGCGGACCTGTCCCTCGGCCTCGACAGCCAGGACCGGGTGGTCTCGGCTCGGGGCCAGGGCTTCGAGCTGAAGCTCGGTGCTGGGACGGCCGGGCGCTACCTCTCCGAGGAGCTCTATGCCGCGGTCTCCGACTCCACGGGCCGGATCCTCAAGGCCTTCACTTCGGAGAGCGGCCTCGAGGCCGCATCCGCGGCCTGGTGGCTCGAGGACGTGGAGGGCAATGTCTATAAGCGGACCGACAAGGACATCTCTCCCACCCTTCGGATGAAGCGCTACATCGACCCCTCCACGGGCCAGACGGTCTCCCTGGGCCGGCCGGTCCTCCAGCGGCGGCTCGACGAGGCCGAGGACGAGAGCGGCGACGTGGGCCGCTGGGCCTACATGCCCTGGAACTGGGGCAACATCGTGATGGAACTGCCGCGCGGCATCGTGAAGGTCCCGGTGGAGATGATCACGGGCCGCGACCCCAACCAGGAAGGCTACATCGGCCGCGTGTACATGTACCAGACCGAGGGCGGCGCGACCCAGCGCTACGGCGTGGTCGGGACCGTCCTGCGCGTCATCGACATCTTCGAGCTCCTCCCCGACCCCGTGGACCGCTACATGGACCCGAGCCAGTTCCCGGAGCGCGTGAACAACAACAGCCCGATCCTCCCCGGCGAGTGGGAGCACGAGAAGAAGCCTCGCACCACGGACGGCAAACAGGACGTGCGCTTCGGCAAGGGCTTCCTGGCGCGCGAGATCCGCTGGGCCGGCGAGGACCAGCGCGACTCCCGCGGCCGCATCCTCTCCTCCTTCGCCGGCGGCGTGCGCCGCAGCTTCGTCGAGGACGTCCGCGGCCGCGGCCGCGTGGACCCGCGCACGGGCCTGCCCTCCGGCGGCACCTACGTGGATTCGAGGATCGACCACCAGCAGGGCATGCTGCCGGCCGAGGCGGCCCTCCGGCAGATCGGCGCGAGCGTGGGCGCCGACGGCCGCGGCACGGTCACGGCCCGGCCGGAGCATATCGCGGTCCAGCGGGTGACCGCCGAGATCGAGATCCGCCTTGGCGCGTCCCAGCACCAGCGCCGCCAGGAACTCTACGAGGCCTACCTGAAGTCCCTCAACGCCAAGGCCCCCGTCGCCGGCGACCGCCGGGCTGGCCAGCCCGCTGATGCCGCCGCTGCCGCGGCACGCGTCGGCGCGGAGGCCGCGCTCAAGACCGCCACCGGGTCCGAAGGCATCCCTGTCCCCATGCCGCCGCTCCTGCCTGCCCTGCCCCTGGCCGCTGCCGGCGCCCGGTAATTGGGGTCAGACCCTGACATTGGAAAGACCTGACATTGGAATCTCAGATTCAGCCATGTCCCAATGTCAGACCGCCCCAATGTCAGGGTCTGACCCCATTATTGGTAAGATATCGACATGACCGACCGCGATGACATCATCCGGTTCCTCGACGGCTATTTATCCGTCAAGGATATCAAGGACCGTTCCATGAACGGGCTCCAGGTCGAGGGCATCTCCCGGGTCTCCAAGGTCGCCTTCGGGGTATCGGCGTCCCTGAAGCTCTTTGAAAGGGCCGCGGAATGGGGCGCGGAGATGGTGGTCGTGCATCACGGCATGCTCTGGGGCCAGTCCCAGGTCTTCAAGGGACCCTTCAAGATGCGTGTCGAGTCGCTCCTGCGCTCGAAGATGACCCTGCTGGCCTACCACCTTCCCCTCGACAATCACCCCAAGGTCGGCAACAACATCCAGATCCTCTCCTATTTCCAGGCGCGGCGGGTGAAGCCCTTCGGCGTCTACAACGGGGTGAGCCTCGGGTTCCATGGGACCCTGCCCAAGCCCCTTTCCCTGCTCCAGGTCTGTGGGGTGCTCAAGGAACGGCTCGGGAGTTCTCCAATCGTCTTCCCCTTCGGGCCGGCCAGGGTGCGCGCCTTGGGCGTCATCAGCGGAGGCGCGGCGGACATGCTGGGTCATGCCGTGGAAGCAGGTCTTGACCTCTACATCACGGGCGAGGCCAATGAGCCCCTGCAGGAAGCCTGCCGGGAGAACGGGATCAACTGCCTGGCCGCGGGGCACTACAACTCGGAGAAGGCGGGAGTCCTCGCCCTGGCAGGGCTGGTCCGGTCCCGGTTCCGGGTCGCGACCCGGTTCGTCGACGTTCCGAACCCGGTGTGACCGTGACCGCGAAGCGCTTCGCGAAGGCCTACATCGAGATCGGCAACGCCTGCAACATCCGCTGCGGCTTCTGCCCCGAGGTCCGGCGCCCTCCGAAGCTCATGACCCGCGAGTTCTTCGCCAAGGTCTTGGAGCAGGCCGCGCCCCTTGTCGAGTGCGCGTTCCTCCACCTCATGGGAGAGCCCCTGGCCCACCCGGAGTTCCCTGAGTTCGTGGAGATCTGCGGACGGGTGCGGCTCCCGGTCCACATCGCGACCAACGGCACCCTCCTGACCGAAGACAGGGCCGCGGCGCTCCTGAGCCCCGTTGTCCGGCAGGTCAGCTTCTCCCTGCACAGCCTGGAGGCAGGCCTTCCTGGGTCCGTGGACGCCCACTGGGATAGGATCGTGGACTTCACCAACCGCGCCCTGTCGGCGCGGCCGGACCTCTTCATCAACTACCGGCTCTGGAACCTGCCGCGGGCTTCGGCCGAGCCGCCGGGGGCGTTCCTCCGGCGCATCCGGGAAGCCTTCGGCGTGGACATGGGAGGGCCGGTGGATGTCCGCTCCCGCAAGGGGCGCAGGATCACGGGAAGGCTCTGCCTGCATCTGGACACCCGCTTCGAGTGGCCGAGCCCTGGGGCGCCGACGCGTTCGGAGTGCGGGACCTGCAGGGGACTCGTGGACCACTTCGGCGTGCTCGCGGACGGTACCGTGGTCCCCTGCTGTCTCGACAGTGAGGGCTCCATCCCATTGGGCGACCTCAAGACCGAGAGCCTCGCGGAAATCCTTTCCTCCCCGCGGTCCCGGGATATGGCTGAGGGCTTCGCCTCGGGCCGTCTTGTGGAGGACCTCTGCCGTCGGTGCTCCTTCATCTCCCGTTTCGAGCGGCGGACCCCTGCCGGAGCGCGGGCGAGGGCTTGATGGGGGGCTCGACAAAGAAGGGCCTTCTTGCCAGGCTGGCGGACCGCGAGGTGCATTCTACCTGGCGGCCATCCTTGCGCTCCCGGCGCTGACTCCGTCGGACCCCGTGGCCGTGCTGCTGGGCCTGACCCCGGCCCCCCTCGATGAGGGCGTGCGCTCCAGTCACTATGTCTGGAGCAAGGTCATCGCCTTCTTCTTCTCGAACCTGACCGCCTACGGCGCCAACATCCTATGGGTCTTCACCCCGGGCCGGCACAGCCGGACCGTGGAGTTCCTCCTGTTCCTGCTCGTGTCCGCCACGAGCTTTGTCGTGGGCACAGGGCTGGGCTGGATGCTCATCCAGTGGACCGGCCTGCCCACCACCTATGCCTATGCCGCCAACGGCGTCGCGTCCCTGGCCATCAACTTCGTCTGCAGGAAGTTCATCGTCTTCAAAGGATAATATAATGGGGTCAGATCTTGAGATTTGAGTTTTCTCAGACGGTGGAGTAGCCCAAACCGGTCTTAAGCCGCAGATGCTCGTCAGAAAAAACTCAAATCTCAAGATCTGACCCCAAAGAAACCGAAGAAAAGCCCCTCCGGGATGCGCCCGAAGGGGCTTTAGGTCCCAGGGCCTATCTGCCCAGGGCCGCGGGGGCCGGTTGGTAGGCGGCCCGGTCGGTCTCCCCGACCTTCATGAGCGAGTCCTTCGAGATCTTGCTGAGCCTCTTGAAGGAGTAGATGGCGTAGTACTTCTTGCCAGCCTCGAGCTTCTGGCTGAACTCGGAGGCGAAGGCCTTGAAGTCCACGGTGTAGGTCTCGGCGGCGGCCACGGTGAGTTCCTTCTCGAGCAGGGTCGGGTCGAACCAGTTCGGGACGTCCTTGGCAAACTTGAGCACGAGGACCGTCTGCTCCCCCTGATAATAGGAAGCCCACTTGTCCCGGAGCGTCAGGGTCATGTCGGCCGCGAACTGTTGGACCGTGATCCCGGCGGGGTCAGGCTTCATCGCGACTTTTTGGATGGGAGCGACCACATAGCGGCCGTCGTAGTTGCCGCCCTGGACGGTCTTGTACGCGTAGGCGGTCTCGATGCTGCGCAGGCTCAGCCACGGCCCCTCGAGGCAGACCTCGAAGCTGTCGTACTCCCAGGGGAAGAGCTCTTGACGGTCGCGGATGCTGACCGAGGCCCGCTCGTTGTAGGAGCGTCCCGGCCGCTCCCAGCAGTTCTGCCCGGAGCTCGCGTGCGCGGTGAGGGCCGCCGGAGGCCAGCGGGGGTTCTGCCCGGGGCGGTGGGGCGGAGGCGGAGGGTAGTGGGGAGGGTTCGGGATGGGATGGCACTCCTCGATCCACTCCGTGCTCCTTAGCATGACCTCAAGGCCTTGCGGGTTGTCCTTTGGCCCGAAGGTGAAGCGCGCGCAGTCGCGGTCGTAGCGGGTGAAGAACGCCGCGACCGGGGCGCTCTCGGAGGCCTTCTTCTCCTCCGAGGCGGCGGCCTTGGCTTTCTGCAGGATGTCCGAGACGTCGAATCCCTGGTCGAAGTCCAGCGCCGGCGTTTCGGCGCGGACCGGGGTCGCCAGCGAGACGGCCAGCGTCAGGGCTGCGGCCTGGATCATG
>JBAZSR010000037.1:0-14187 GCA_041662295.1 Elusimicrobiota bacterium
CCAGCCCCAACCCGACGTTCCTCACCGAGTCCGCGAAGCTCGCGTATTTATTGAAGATCGCAGCGATCTGGGTCTTGGGGATCGCGGAGCCCTCATTGTGGACGAAGATCTCGACCGCCGAGCCCCCCCTCGCTCCGAGGCGCGCCCCCAGCGTCACGCCCGCGCCTTCCCCCGAGTGCTCCACGGCGTTGAGCACAAGGTTGCCGATGAGCCTGCGCAGCAGGGCCTTGTCCCCGAAGACCACGCGGTCGAGGCCCTCCTGAGCCGCCTCCAGGCGGAAGACGCGGCCGGAGTGCTCGACGATGATCCGGTTCTCGTCCGCCACCTCCCCGATGAACTCCCCGAGCGGGAACCGTCGCCGCTCCAAGGGGACGTCGGTGTTGTCCATGCGCGCGATCTGCAGGACGTCCTCGATCATCGCGTTGAGCCGGCGCACCGCCCTGTCGGCCATGGCCAAGGGCTCGAATTCGGGGGCTGGCGCGGCGCCCTCGCGCTTGTCCTTGATGAGCGCGAGCACGGTCTGCAGGACCGTAAGCGGGTGCTTGAGGTCGTGGACGACCATGTGCGTCAGGTCGTTCTTGACCTTCTCCACCTCCCGCCGCTGCTGCTCCTCCCGCCCCAGGTCCGTGAGAAGCGTCACGAAGGCGCTCCAGACCCCCTCCAGCTCGGACTCCCGCAGGATCCCCGGGACGTCCTTGACCGCCGCAGGGTCCCTGGCCCCGATCGCGCGGCCGAACCGCTCCAGCTGCGCGCCGATGAGCTGCCCGAGCCACCAGGAGACCACGGCCAGCGAAAGGAGCATGAGCAGGCCGACCGCGATCCCGCGCAAGAAGATGGTCTGGAGCTGTGCGTGCGCATGCTCGAGCGACATGGCCAGCCGCACCGTCCCGAGCGTCCGCTCGCCCTCGACGATCTCAAGGAAGACGGGGAGGCGGCTCGAGCTCTCCGCCTTCCTCAGCCTGCGCAGGTGCGGAGCGAACTCGAAGACAGGCTTGCCCGTGGAATCCCTGATGACGACGTAGTCGATGTCGGGCAGCTGGGTGAAGAGCTCCAGAGGCCTCGGCTTCAAGGCGGAATCTCCCCTGAGATACGGCGCCGTGAGGGCGCCGAGGGCTTCCGCGACCGCCTCTCCCCGGGCCTCGGCCCGGCCCCTCCTCCTCAACCAGTCGACCCTGAGCCAGCAGCTCCGCCAGCTCGAGGTCTCCCTGGGAAAGTGCCTCCTCCTGAGGTCCTCCCGCGGGGTCGCCCTGACCCCGGAGGGCAAGATGGCGTTCGACTACTGCGAGCGCGTCTTCCCCCACCTCGAGGAGATGGTCGCCCGCCTCAAAGCCGACGCCCCCTCTCCGCCGATCATCAGGCTCGGCGTCTGCCGGCTCGTGTCCCGGGAGAAGATCCTCGCCGCGGTGGGCTTCCTCAAGGACCGCGGCCCCTCCCTCATGGTCAAGGTAACCTCCGGCGGCCACGCCGAGATCGAGGAGATGCTCCGCCGCAGGACGATCGACCTCGCGCTGACCGACGCCGACTGCTCCGCTCAGCTCGGCCGCGATTTCCGCTCCAGGCTGGCGGGGAGCTTCCCGATCGCAGTCCGATTTCCGCTTCTGCTATAATGTCATCTCAATCGTCTTGGAAGGGTGCGTGAGCGGTTGAAACGAGCAGTCTCGAAAACCTTTCCCGCCCCGTCGACAGAAATGCCCGCCTCAAGTTCTCGTCGAGACTCGTGAAGTCCGGTCCGGCCCCATCCTGCCTCTTGGACCCTGAATCACTACGTAACCACTACGCTGGATTGGGACGCTGGCCCGGGTTCCGGATGCGGACTTCTGGCAATTGACAAACCATCTGGTCAGGGCTACACTATCGAACGAAGGCACCCGACCATGATCCTGTTCGTGACGTTGATATCGTTCGTTCTCGTTGTCCCCTCCGGGAACGCCCAAGGAAAGGGCCCACCCACAACCCCACAGACAGCTGAAAGGAGACGTCAGAACCACCCCTCCCCTCTCCTCGAGCGCATTTTCAAGTCCAGCCTAAGCCAGGATCAACTCGCGTCCCTCGGCGGAGAAGCGAGTTTGGAGCGACTGCGGGACCTCATGACCACTGAACAGAAGGCGGGCGCTCGCCAAGCGCTCTTTGAAGTCCAGGTTTCGGCCGAGGACCCGGAAGTCCTCAAGGAGATCGCCAGGGGATTCCTGCTTCTCAATGAGCACGGAGCCGGTGACGACCAGCAGGCCCTGGTCATCGCCGCGGCTCTCGTGGAGCTTGAACCCCAGAAGTCTGACGGCTTCGCCATTGCGTCTCAAGCGCATTTCCAGGCAGGGGACTATCCCTCTGCGTCCCAGGCGGCAAAGGAAGCCCTTAATCGCAATCCTAATAACAAGGCTGCCTTCACCCTGCTGAAACTCTCCGAGGGACGTAAGACCATTGGGTCGGTGTCCACCGACATGAGTGAGACAACAAGCCCTGCCACTCCAGGCAATCTCGAGGCCGGCCGGTGGACAGGCCACGACCCACCCCTCAAGCGACCGATCAAGGCCGGACCCTCCAAGCCGGTCCCGAATCTTCCGCCCAACGAAGCCGCCGTTCATCACTCAAAGGGCGGACATTCCCCGTTGCTTCCGATTGGAGTTGGCATCGGCATTGGACTTGCGGCCTATGGCCTCTACCAGACAAAGAGGACATGGGCGAGCCAGGAGTTTGCACCACCCGAGGAAGAATCGATCAATTCCGAACGAATCCGAAACAATCGCCACCACCTTACGGTCGCCGCTGTGTCGGCCGCCATCGGCTTCGGAGTGGTCTATGGCGGACCATGGGCCCTTCGCGTTGCCGTCCCAGTCGCGACCTCATTATTACGCAGCGGCACCGCACGGCTTCAGCGACTCGCCACATCAGAGGCCGGTGCCCTACTGCCCGAGAGCGCGCCGTTGTCAGGAAGGGCCGGCCTTGTTTTTCGCGCCGAGAAGGCAATCATCGACCCCAGAAAGCTGACCGAATACGCCCTGAATCCCGCACACCCCGTAGGAGGCAATAAAGCGCGCGTATTCCAATCCGCCTTGGGATTCACGCGCGACAGTGCGGAAGGATTGATGGCTCAACTGCGGCGAGGGTTATCGAGCGCCAAACCCTTGCTGGGCAAGGCCGATCAATACGGGACCCGTTATACCATCGACATCCCCGTGACAGGTCCCACCGGAAGCGGAGTCGTCAGGACTGGCTGGATTGTCAGGCCCGGAACCGATTCCCCGGAACTGACCACTCTCTTCGTCAAGTGAGACCCATGAACCCCAGATTCCGAATCAATGAGGTCGTGACCTTGCTCAAGGACTTACCCCAAGAGGGTTTGAAGGCCGGGGCGACAGGCGTCGTAGTCGCGGAGTTCCGAGTGCCCAACGAAGCATACGAGGTGGAATTCTGCGACTCCAACGGCCGCACGATCACCCAGGCGACACTGGAACCGCATCAGTTGCAGAAGGACTTCAAGAAGCGGAGCAAGCGGCATCCGCGCTGACACTACGCAACCACTACGCTGGGAATCCCGCGTCTTTCGCGGCATAACGGCGGCATAAGCGGCACAGTTCGGAACAATATATCTCATATCGTGATTTGCGATTTGCGATATTATCTGCTATACTATTGCCATGTGGAGCGGCAACTACCTCGCACAACGCGCCCAGCAAGGGCTGAAACCTCAGGACATCCTTCTTCTGCTGAAGCTCCTGGCTTCAGCGGGAAAGCGGTGGCGCTTGGTCGACCTCGCCATGGAGCTCGGGCTTGCCCAATCCGAGGTCAGTGCCTCCCTCGAACGAGCCAAGCGCTCCGGCCTGATCGATCCGGAGAAGAAGAGCCCCAACAAATCGGCCTTGGAGGAGTTTCTCATCCACGGCCTTAAATATGTGTTCCCTGCAGAGATCGGGATGCTCGCCCGCGGCATTCCCACGGCCCATTCCGCCCCACCCCTGGCAAAGAGGGTCGTTTCAGGAGAGGACGACCAATACGTCTGGCCGCACCCGGAGGGAAACCTCCGGGGCCAGGCTGTCTCCCCCCTCTGCCCATGGGCTCCCGAGGCGGCCCGCAAAGACCGCCGCCTGCACGAACTCCTGGCCCTGGTTGACGCGCTCCGCGTGGGCCGGGCACGGGAGAGGATGATGGCCGCCGAGGAGCTCCGCAAGAGGATCCATGCGCCGTAGATCTCCCGGTCTCGAGATGCTGGCCGTGGCAGCCCGCGGGCTCCGCGGACTCAAGGAGAAGGTGGCCTTCGTCGGAGGCGCGGCCATCGAACTCCACATCACCTATCCGGCCGATGCGGCTCCCCGCCCGACCGACGACGTTGACTGCGTCGTCGAACTTGCCAGCCTCGGACAGTATTACCGGATCGAGGAGGAACTGCGCTCTCTCGGTTTCAAGAATGCCAGGGACAAGGGCCCGATCTGCCGGTGGGAGTACTCCGGAATCAAGGTGGACGTCATGCCGACAGACCCGGCGATCCTGGGGTTCTCCAATCGCTGGTATCCTGGCGGCTTGGCCAACTCGGAGACCGTTGTGCTGCCGGACGGCCAGAAGATCGAGGTGTTCACCGCGCCGTATCTTCTCGCTTCCAAGCTCGAGGCCTTCTTCAACCGCGGACGCGACGATTTCCATGCCAGCCCGGACATCGAGGATGTCGTGGCGATCCTCGATGGATGCGCCGGTCTGGAGGAACGCATCCGCCGCACCCCAGGAGACCTGCGCTCCTATATCTCCATGCATTTCAAGCGGCTTCTCGCGGAACGGGCCTTCATCGAGAACCTGCCCGGTCATGTCCTCGACAGGGCGAATGCCGACCTCCGTGCGCGACGTGTCAGGAGATTGTTGGAGACCCTTTCGGCTTCCTGAGCAGAGCGACGGACAAGACCGCCGTCAAGCCGCACTACGATAACACTACGCCCCATCCCGTCCTCGTCGAGCCGAACAGTCTCGCACACCAAGCCGGATTGATGGAGCTTTCCGATGGCGGGTCAAATTCCGCTTCTGCTATAATGAGTTTGTTCGTTCCCTGGAAGGGTGCGTGAGCGGTTGAAACGAGCAGTCTCGAAAACTGCCAGGGATGCAAGTCCCTCGAGGGTTCGAATCCCTCCCCTTCCGCCATTTTGACAATCCGTTCATCGAGGTAGCTGACATGTCCTGGCTCAAATCCCTGCTCAAGCCCTTCGTCAAGACAGAGGAAGCCCCGGCCCCGACCCTGGAGAAGGAGAAGCCGGCTGGAAAACCTCCGAAAGAGAAGAAGGCCCCCACCCCCAAGGCCGACAAGCCAGCGGTCAAGGCCCCGGAAGCTACGCCCGAGCCGAAGAAGGAGGAGCCCAAGGTCCCGGACGAGAAGGGCATGATGTCCTTCTTCTACCGCAAGTGGAAGGACCCGGCCTTCCTCAAGCAGGTCAAGATCCTCTCCCAGCACATGATGGCCCAGGGAGTGGACATCAAGAGCCAGGATGCGGTGAAGGCCTGGCTGGAGAAGAACAAGGAGGCCGTGGAAGCCGGCAAGTTCAACGAGCCCCCGGCAGAGGGCGCCAAGCCCCAGACCTACGAGAAGACGGGCCCTGAGATCGGCCGCAACGATCCCTGTCCCTGCGGCTCGGGAAAGAAGTACAAGAAGTGCTGCGCGACCAAGGCGTGAGGTGACGATGCCCAATCTCAAGCTCGAAAGACTCCCCGGCTGGAAAGACTTCCCCGGTCCGGTCGTGCTCGTCATCATGGACGGCATCGGCCTGGGCAAGCGCGACGAGTCCGACGGGCTCTTCGTCTCCCACACCCCGGTCCTGGACCGGCTCTTCGCTGAGACTCTGTTCACGCGGCTGAAAGCCCACGGCAAGGCCGTGGGCCTGCCCTCGGACGAGGACATGGGCAACTCCGAGGTCGGCCACAACGCCCTGGGCGCAGGCCGGGTCTTCAGCCAGGGCGCTCAGCTCGTCAACAACGCCATTTCCTCGGGCGCCATCTTCAAGAGCAAGGCCTGGGGCCAGATCAAGGCACGGGCCGCAAAGGGCGCGGTGCACTTCATCGGTCTGGTCTCGGACGGCAACGTGCACAGCCATATCAGCCACTTGAACGCGCTCCTCGAGCGCTGTGCCGATGAGGGCTTCAAGAAGGTCCGGGTCCACGGCCTGCTCGACGGCCGCGACGTAGGCGAGAAAAGCGCCTTGGACTTTTTCGGGCCGCTCGAGAAGGAGCTCCAGGACCTCTCCGTCTCGGGCCGGGACTATCGCCTCGCCTCCGGCGGGGGCCGCATGATCACCACCATGGACCGCTACAACGCGGACTGGTCCGTGGTCGCCAGGGGCTGGAAGGCCCACGTCCAGGGGGTCGGCCGGACCTTCCCCTCGGCCTGCGAGGCCATCAAGACCTACTACGCCGAGGACCCCAAGATGACGGACCAGTACATGGACTCCTTCGTGGTGACGGAGGGCGGCAAGCCCGTGGGCCCGGTCCAAGACGGGGACGCCGTGGTCTTCTTCAACTTCCGGGGGGACCGGGCCATCGAGATCGCGCGCGCCTTCGAGGAGGCATCCTTCTCTGAGTTCGAGCGCGGCCCCCGGCCGGACGTCTTCTTCGCCGGCATGATGCAGTATGACGGCGACGCGGGGATCCCCAAGAACTACCTCGTCGAGCCTCCGTCCATCGACCAGACCATCGGCCAGTACCTCTGCGCGAGCGGGGTGACCTCCTTCGCCGTCTCCGAGACCCAGAAGTTCGGGCACGTCACCTACTTCTGGAACGGGAACAACTCGGGCACCATCGACGAAAAACTCGAGAAGTACGTGGAGATCCCCTCGGACCGGGTCTCCTTCGACCTGCGGCCCTGGATGAAGGCCGCGGAGATCACGGACGCGGTCCTCGAGGCCGTCTCCGGCGGCAAGCGCCGCTTCATCCGGGTGAACTACCCCAACGGCGACATGGTGGGCCACACCGGGATCGAGCCCGCGGTGCGCATCGCGGTCGAGGCCGTGGACCTCTCCCTCTCGCGCCTCCTGCCCGCGGTCGAGAAGGCCGGGGGCGTACTGGTCGTGACCGCGGACCACGGCAACGCGGAGTGCATGTTCACGGAGAAGAACGGCAAGAGGATCCCCTTCGTGGCCCACACGCTCAACCCCGTGCCCTTCATCATCAAGGACTTCTCCGGCGCCAACAAGTGGAAGCTCGCCGTGGTTCCGGGCGCGGGCCTGAGCAATGTGGCCGCGACCCTGCTCAACCTCATGGGCTTCTCCGCGCCCGACGGCTACGACCCCTCTCTCCTGGAGCTCGCGCCATGAGGCACCGCGACCTGCCGGACGGCCGCGTCCTCCTCAAGCTCCTCCCCGGCGAGGAGCTCGTCGGGACCCTCAGCGCGTTCCTCGACGAGCGGAAGGTCTACGCCGGGACCGTCACCGGCATCGGCGCGGGCAAGGACGTGGAGCTCGGCCACTTCGACGCAGGGACACGTCAGTACCACAAGGTCGTGTTCCCCGGCCCGGTCGAGTTCGTCTCCCTCATGGGCAACGTCTCCCGCGTTGAGGACGGCAAGGCCTTCCCCCACCTCCACGCCGTGATCAGCCTCAAGGACATGTCCGCGGCCGGCGGCCACGTGTTCCGGGCGACGATCGACCCGACCTGCGAGGTCACCCTCGTCCCCTGCGCCGATGTGGTGGAGCGGCGGATGGACGCGGCCAAGGGGCTCAAGCTCCTCGACATCTGAGCCGGGCGATGAGCGCTCCGGCCCAAACGACCTTCCTGCTGGCACTCCTGCTCGCGGCGCTCCCGGCCTTGGCGAAGGAACGCACGGAGTGGCACGAGACCCTCACCCCTCATTTTCGGATCATGCACCAGGCCCAGGGGATGCCGGATTGGCTTCCCGGAGCCCTCGAGAAGCTGCACGCCAACCTCCGCCGCGACGTCAAGCTCTTCGAGTCCTGGATCGTCCTCCAGGACCGGCTGGACATCTTCATCTACCGGGACAAGGCGTCCTACCTGGCCGCGCCGTTCAAGCCGCCGGCGTGGTCCGAGGCCAACGCCCGATACGAGGCCAAGGCCGTCGCGACCTATCTGCACGAGGACCGCTACAAGACCATGAGCCTCATCGCCCACGAGTGCGCCCACCTGGCGCTCCACGGCTACTGGGCCTCCTACGCCAGCGCGCCGCCGACATGGCTCGACGAGGGCTTCGCGGAGCTCCTCCGCGGCAGCGCCACCTCCCAATCCGATCCCCGCTGGACCAAGAGCTTCTCCCCGGTCTTCAAGGTCCGGTGGTTCGTCGGCTCCTCGCCCAAGGACGCTCCCTCCGACAAGGTGGCCGCCTGGTACGCCCAGGCCTACAGCATGACCGCGTTCCTGTACCGCAGGCATTCCAGCGTGAGGTTCAAAAAGTTCTGCGCCAGCCTCAGGGAGGGAGAGCCCCTGGAGAACGCCCTCCAGTCCGCCTACGGGTACGGGTCGCTCGAGGAGTTCGAGTCGGCGTGGGCTTCCTGGGCGAAGCGCAAGAGGGGCCTCGGATTCGGCAACAAGGTCCGTCCCAGCGCGGTCAAACCGGCCGGTGTCCCGCCAACGCCCTGACGGACGGCGAGGGGCCCGCTGATTCTGGTATCATCTGTCTCGCCGCTGTCGGTGACAACAGGAGGATACGATGTCAGGCATGCTCGCAGCCGTCCTAGGTCTCGCCCTTTGCGCTCCGTGCGCTTTCGCCCAATCCGAAACAAGCGGCGTCCGCAAGCGCGCGGACAAGGCTTTCGAGGAACTCGACGGCAGGAGGCCGGTTGCGGAAAAACCCTCCAAGAAGGCCGCTCCACCGGCGAAGAAGCCCGCGGTGTTGCCCGCGGCCCCGGCGGAGACGCCTGTTGTCGAGCCCGAACCCCCGGCGGAGGCGCCCGTTGCCGAGCCCGAGCCCCCGGCGAAGAAGCCCGTTGCTGAGCCCGAGCCCCCCGCGGACGCGCCCGCTCCAGGCGTAGCAGTGAAGCTTTACTGGCACATGGCCGACGACGCGGACGTCTACCTCAACGGGAAGCCCCTGCGGACATACTCCCCATCGTTCAAGACCAGGGGCGATGAGGCTCCCCAGCCCGCATTCTCCACCACCGCGGTCCTGCGGCCCGGAGACGTCTTCACGGTGGGCGGCCGGCGGGGCGGGAGCTACGGCTTCATGCTCGTGGCCACGGACTTCTCCGGCCGCGTGGCGTTCAAGACCGACGACGACAATTGGAGGGTCTACGAGCCCGGAGACAGGCCTGACTGGCACCAGCCAGAGACCGCGGCCGAGGCCCCCAAGCGGCCGGTCGTGGTCCAGCCCGACCCTTGGCATCCACAGAAGGCGCTCAACGCGTGGAGCGGGGCTGCCGCGCTCTCGATCTGGAGCGAGCCCAAGAACACCTTCGCCTACCTGGTCGGGACAGCGGCCTTAAGCCCGAACGCGGGCGCGCCCCGTCCGGTCATGCTCCAATCCATCAATTATCCCGACCACCGCGTCCTGCACCGCGGCAGCCTAGGCCTGATCGCCGCGCCGAGCGCCAAGGAGATGAGGTCCGCGACCTTCAAGCTCTCTGCCGGGCTCGCGGACGCATGGCACGTCTCGTTGGAGTCCGCGGACCAGCCCGGGCACTTCCTAACCCGGCAGGACGGCCTCGTCCTTCTCAAGAAGGACGACGGGACCCAGGGCTTCAAGACAGCGGCGACCTTCAAGCTCGCGCCAGGCCTGGCCGACAAGTCCTGGGCCTCGTTCGAGGCCTTCGACGCGCCGGGGACCTATGTCCGGCACAAGGGCTTCCAGCTCTACGCTGAAGGCGGCTCCGACGACCTCTTCAAGAAGGACGCGACCTTCCAGCTCGTGGAGCCCCTGTCCGGGGAGTGAAGCCCTGAAAACCACACGGCCGGCCCGGCGGGGACCCAGGCAGAGAATCGGGCCCGAAGCCGGACCGGCCGCCCACCGATAAGACGCGCCCGGGACCCGGAGCAGGAACGATGATGTCGATGTGGATCGCGTCCCTGGCGCTTTCCGAACTAACGACCTGTCGTCGCCGACCTTTCCGTCTTCCGCCTCGCCTGCATCGTGTATTCCGCAAGCCCCTGCGCCAAGGATCGGGCGAGACGATCCTGATACCCCGGGTCCTTCAGCAGTTCCGCCTCCCGCGGGTTGCTGAGGTAGCCCAGCTCCACCAGGACGGACGGGAGCCTAGGGTTCTTGAGCACGTAGAACGCTGAACGACGGACAGGCTCCACCTTGAACCCCTCGCCGGTCAGGCTGCGCGTGAGCGCATTGGCCAGCCTCAGGCTGGCCAGGACCGCCTGACGCGGCGGAGGAGCCAAGGGTGTGAGCTTCCGCACGGGTCGCGTCTTTCGTGCCCAACGGTCGCTGCTCTTGCCGAAGACGTAGATCGTGATGCCGGAGGATCTCTTGGACCGGACCTGGTTGACGTGCAGGGAGATGAACTCCTCCCCGTCCACGGCCACGGATTTGGCCACGCGCTCATCTAGGGGGAGGTACGCGTCGCCCTCGCGCAGGAGGATGCCCCGGCTGGTCCCGGTCTCGGCCAGGGCGGCTTTGAGCCGCCCTGCCACGGAGAGGACGATGTCCTTCTCGTAGGCTCCGTGCGCGACAGCTCCCAGGTCCTCTCCGCCGTGCCCCGCGTCGATTACGACCGGGACGCCAGGATGTGCGTCGAGGACCTGGGAGACTGCCGGGAGAGGAGAAAGGAGGAATCCCAGCGCGGCGAGGGCCAGCCTCTTATGCAAGAACGCCTCCGGAAAAACAGGAGCGGTCCTCGGTGGACTATGGTTCTAGCAGGAGTTCCGTTTTTTGTCAAGGCCCAAGGACGAGCCTGGGCCCCTGATCAGTCCTTCTTCCGAGGCTTGGCGCCCCTGTCCGACCGCTCCCGCTCCGGCCCCGCGTCGTTGACGACGAGGGTCGCGGCGCACGCCACCGCGGCGAGACCATCCTTGGGAAGGACCTTGAAGTCCGCGGAGCCGTTGAGCTCGAACCGGTTGTCCATGTCGAGGGTCAAGCTCAGACCGCTGCCGCTGATGGAGTAGCGCCTCCTGTACTCGTCGTACCGGAAGTTCACATCGAGACGATGACTCTTGCGGTCCTGGGTCACCAGGGTGCCGGAGAGGATGTAGTCCTTCCCGAACCCGCCGAACTGCCGCAGGTCCAGGAAGGTCCCGGAGCCGTTGAGGGTGTGGTCCTTGCGGCCCATGAACACCCTGCGGGAGGTCATGTTGAAGAACCCGTTGTCGAGCCAGCCGCTGAAGCGGAAGTCGTCGAGGGACCGGTCCGCCTCGAGCCGGATGCGCAAAAACGGGTCCTCGATGGTGTAGCCCCCGCCGTTGGGCCGGATATCCATCCACACGTGGCCGATCTCGTCGGCCCTCTGAGCCAGGACCTCTTTGACCGCGTCCATGGTCGGAAGGGGAGGAAGGACCGCCTGGGCCATGGCGCAGGCCGGGCACGCGGCAAGAGCGAGGGTCAATACCAGGGACTTCGTCGTCATACGAGACCTCCGAGGATGGTTCACCATCACCCCAATTATGTCATACCCGCCCCAAGGCGCCTGGGACCTCTGGACCACAAGACCCTGGAGCAAAGGGCCTACTCCGCCTGGGCCTAAAGACCTACCTCCCTTTCCGCCTCCGGCCTAAGGCGCGGAGCCCCGTTTCCCGGACCCGCGCCGGGATGCGGACAAAGGCCAAAACCTCGATTGGCTGACCGAACCCAGGACCCTGATCGACCACACCGACGGTCCTGAGCGGAACGTCCGCGAAACCGGCCAGGACCCCGTCCTTGACGAAGATCCTGCGGAAGTCCGCGTCAGCGAGGAGGATGTCCGGCTCCCACCCCGCGACCAGGCGGCGGACGTCGCGGCTCCCGGTGAGCCACCGGCTGTAGGCCAGGGCGTTCCAGTCCCGATAGGGGCGGTCCCGCAGCGCAAGCCAGAGCCTCTGCGGTCCCAGGACCTTGGCACCGGGCGGAACCAGACGCCTGAGCCCCTGCTCCACCGGGGCGAACCGCGGTCCGCTAAAACAGCGAGAGAGAACCTCGGCCCCGTTGCACGCAACGAGCGCGCCCAGGCACACGCTCAGCGCGGCCACGGCAAGGGGACGCTCGGGCCAGGCGGCGCCGCAAGCCCTGGCAGCGGCTCCGACGAGCATGGCGAGCAGGGGCAGGGCCAGCACGACCAGGACGGCCGGAGACCCGAGCGCCGCCAGCCCCAAGGACACGCTCCCGCCGAGGGCGCCGGGATTGAAGAGCCTCAGACAGAGGGCGGGGAGGAGACCCGCCAAGACAGCGGCCCAGACGGTCCATCGCTGCGTGGCGTCCCGGCAGGGATGGGCCAGCACGATCAGGGCCGGGGCCGCGAGGAAGGGCGCGGCCAGGAGGAGCACCGCTGCGCCGGCCGCGGCCAATCCCATGCCTCCAGAGGGCGCCTCCCCCCCCTTTAGGGAGCGGGACAGGAACTCCACAAGCATCAGGGTGAGGAAAGGCGCGAAGACCGATAGGTACTGCGGGTTCTTGTTCGCGAAGAACACCGCATAGAAGAGGGCGAGGCTCCCGATCCAGACCAGCAGTCCGCGGAAGGCCGCGTCCCGGATCACGCGCCAACCCGCGAGCCAGACTCCCAAGACGAGGGACCATTGGAGGGCCAGCGTCCAGGCGAAGAGCCGGGACGAGGGCTCATGCCCCATCCCCGAGGGCCCGATCCAGCGGCCGAGCTCCCCCGCGGCCATGCCGAGGATGTTCCAGCCCCAGGATCCGTAAGGAGGCCGATAGCCGAAGAAGCCCTGGAACAGGACCCAGCCCGGCAGGAACCGGTCCGGCCGGACGCACCAGAGCAGGCCGACGCCGGCCAACAGGCCCCCCAGCGCCAACCGCGGCAGGAGTCCCGGAGCCAGCCAGACGCAGGCCGCGAACGCCGCGAGGATGAACCCCGCGCCGTTGGTGTGGACGCCGGCGCTGCCGACGGCGAGCAGTCCGGCGAGCAGGGCCCAGCGCCCGCCCGGACCGAAGAATCCGCCTTCCTCGGGACGCTCCGCGGCCAGGGTCAGGCAGGCATACGAGGCGAGGCCGAGCAGACCCAGCATGGCCTCAGGCCTCACGTCATGACTGCTGGCGATGAACACAGGGTCGAGCCCCAGGACGAAGCCCGCTGCCGAGACCGCGGCCAGGGAGCGGGTCCTCCTCCATGCCAGCCAGCACGCGAGCAGGAACGTCAGCCCCGAGCAGGCCAGGGAGAAGAGCCTGCCGGTCTCCAGGCTCACCCCGCCGACGAGGAATGCTCCAGCCAGGGCCGCGTTGAAGAAGGGCCTCAGGACATTGGGGAAGGAGGTTGCAACAGGGGCGAACCCCGGAGGGAAGATGTCGTCGAAGAGCGAGTAGACGTTCTCCCCCCGCAGCAGCAGGGTCTGCGAATGATTGGCCTCCATGGCTTCGTCCGGGTTGGGCGGAGGAAAGAGCGTCAGGCTCCACATGTGGAAGCCAGCCAGCAGGACCGCTCCTGCCAGGAGGAGGGACATCAGGCCGCGTCGATGAGCGTCAGGCACCGAAGCATTTTTAGCATTTTTCACCCGGCGGGACCGCCTTGACACCCGCTCCATGAACCTTGCACCATCTTCCTCTACAGCATCCGACCCGGGGAGAGCCATCATGCGCCGATCCATCGTCCCATCCGTCCTCCTGACCATCCTCCTGACCCCAGCCGCGGTCTCGGCGGACACCTCGTCTCCGGACGCGCTCTTCGAAAAAGGCCAGTACGCCGAAGCCCTCAAGGGCTACGAGTCCCTGCTCAAGGACCCTTCCGAGGAGGTCCGGCTCAAGGCGCTCTACCGGGCCGCGGAATCCGAGGCCCTGCTGTTCCGCTACGCCGAGGCCGGCCAGCGCATATTCTCCTCCAAGCTGCCTTCGGACACGCTCTGGAAGGCACGGATGCTCATCCTGCGCTCGGAGCTCGGCAGGGAGTTCCTCAAGCAGTACGACCGCGCCGTGCCGCAGGACCGGGAGGAAGGCTCGACGGACCTGACCAAGCGCACTCCTGAGGAATGGCACGCCGCGGTCCGAGAAGCGTACCAGGGGCTCTGGGACCTCAGGGCGCGCCTCGCGCGAGTCCCTCTCAAAGATGAGGGCTATTTCGTGTCGCTCAATGACGCGGACCTGTCCGAAACACCGACGCTCTGGGACTTCGTGGTCCTGCGCCTGTCCGGCTA
>JBAZSR010000037.1:14197-22551 GCA_041662295.1 Elusimicrobiota bacterium
AGCCCCATCCGACAAAGCGCCCCCTGAGGCCAAGAGCTTCCTCAAGCAGGACTATGAAGGGAAGTTCTCTCTCAATGACCCTCCCGCAGCCGCCGCGGCCGCGCTCTTCGAGGACGCCTCACGCATGGCCGGCAAGGACCGCGCTGAGGCCCGCGGGCTGTGGAAGATCGAAAGGCTCCTCATCCCCTTCGCGTCCAGAGGCCGGGTCGAGTCCTCCAAGGACTTCCCCGCCGACCTCGAGGCTGCCATCGGGCTCCTCCTGCGCTGGAAAGGGACCTTCCTAGGCCCGGCTTCGGCCCGGGCCGCCTACGAGGCCGCGGTGCTCCTGCGGCTGGCTGGCAGGCCCGCGGAGTCCGCGGCCCTATGCCGGGAGGTCGTGGGGGACCCGTCGAGCCTCCTGTCCCGGAAGGCGTCCAAGCTCTTGGCCGACATCGAGATGCCCTCCCTGAGCCTGACAGCCGCCTCGGTCCCTCCCCCGGGGATCGGGAGCCTCGAGGTCAGCGTCAAGAACCTCCGGAGCGTCCACATGAGGCTGTATCGGACTTCTCCCGCGGAGCTCCGAAAAGGCCAGCCCGACCGCTGGAGCCATGGCTGGACCGCTCTGCGCAGGCCCGAGGAGGGCCTCATCAAGAGCTTCGCGGCCCGGACCCCGACACACGCGTGGGAGGTCGGAGTGGGCACGGCCTCTCCCTATCTCCTGACCACGATCCCCGCTGACCCGCCGGCCCTGGAGCCCGGGCTCTATCTCGCGCTGGCAGGCTCGGACGCGGACTTCAAGCCAGGCGCGACCATGATGCAGGCCGCTGTCCTCAACATCACCGAGCTCTTCCTCGCCGTCACGGAGGGACCGCAGGGCCCGGAGCGGGAATTCATCCTTGACCCGGCCATGGCCTCGGCCACGGTGAGGACCGCCGGCTTCCACGTCTACGCCTTCGACGGCCGCACCGGAGACCCCCGGGCCGCGCATGTCTCGGCCTACCGCCAGGCCCGCTGGAGCGATTGGACCCTGGAGGAGTCGGACCTGGACGACAGCGGCAGGGGCAAGGCCGTGGTGAGCCTCAACCTCTCGGATATGGAGCCGAGCAGCTACTCCTTCGACCCGCTGGCCTCCCTTCGCGGCTCCTACGCCCTCCTCGCATATCCGTCGAGCCTGCACTTCTCGGGCCGAGCCCCGTACCTGGTCGAGCTCGAGACCGACCGGCCGATCTACCGGCCCGGGCAGGAGGTCCGGGTCAAAGCCACGGCGCTCACCCGCCTGCCCCGAGGCTGGAAATCCTATGACGGCGCCTCCAGGCTCGTGCTCGACGCCATGGACGCCAACGGTCAGAATTTCTTCAAGAAGACGCTCACGCTCAACGCCATGGGTTCGGCCTCGGCATCATTCGTCATCCCGACCGGCCGGCTCCTGGGACGCTTCAGCATAACCGCCGCCATCACGGAGCGCGGCCGCGTCAGACAGGGATGGGGGAGCTTCCAAGTTGAGGAGTACAAGCGCCCCGAGTTCGAGGTGACACTCAAGGAGTCCTCCGGGCCCTGGAAGTACGGCCAGGCCGTCACGGTGACGGGGACCAGCCGCTACTATTTCGGCAGCCCGGTCAGCGACGCCTCCGTGGACCTCAAGGTCTACCGGGAGCCCTTCGTGCCATGGTGGTGCTGGTGGTGGCGCGGGTGGGGCGCGGGCCGCGGCCGCGAACTAGTTCACTCGCGCGTTGCCAAGACGGATGCGTGCGGCGGGTTCTCCCTGACCTTCACCCCGACGCCTCCAGCGGACGCGGGCTCCGCCCCCCTCCCCTCCAGGTTCACGGTCGAGGCCGCGTCCCGCGACCAGGGAGGGCGGACGATCACAGCCCAACGCTCCTTCAAGGCAGGAGCCACGGCCTATCTGGTCTCTCTGACCCCGTCGGCCGGCTTCTTCACCTCCCGGACCAAGGGCTCCGTGGAGGCCAAGCTCCTCACCCTCGACGAGACCCCGGCCTCGGGCGAGGTCTCCTTCACCCTCCACAGCGTGGACGGCGGTCCCAGGCAGGCCGTAGGCAGGCCCGCGTGGGACGGCAGCTTCCAGGACGAGGTCTCGCTCGAGGAAGCCTTCGCGGCCGCCCCGAACGGGCCCGAGATCCGACGCGGCAGGCTCGCGGTCGGGCCGGGCAAGCCCGGCAGGATCGGACTCGGCACCCTTGCAGAGGGCGTCTACCGCCTCACGGTCCGCGCCAGGGACCCCTGGGGCGGAGAGAACGAGGCTTCCATCATCCTGCTCGGGGCAGGCTCCTCCAGCCGGCCCCTGATCGACCTTCCGGGGGTGGCCATCCCGGAGCACTCCTCCTATCTGCCGGGCGAGAAGGCCCGCGTGCTTATGGGCTCGACCCGGCTCAAGGGCGCGCTCTTCGTCGAGATCTGGGGGGGCCCCTTCCTGCTTGAGAAGCGCGTGCTCGACAAGGGCGGGGTGCGCGTCATCGACGTCCCGGTCACCCACGACCACAAGGGAGGCTTCTGGGTGCGCTGGTTCTCGGCCCGGGATTTCAGGATCGAGACCGGCCAGGCAGGCATCGAGGTCCCCTGGAAGGACAAGAGGCTCGCGATCAGCCTCAAGGGGACCAAGGCCCTCAAGCCCGGGGCCAAGGCTATATGGCGGTTGGCGGTCTCGGACGCGGGAGGCAGGCCCGCCTCCGGAGAGGCGACCGTCAGGGTCTTCGACCGCTCGCTCGAGCACTACATGGCCGCGGAGAAGCCCTGGGGCCTCGGCCTCTACCCGAAGCGGACCCCTCCGTCCAACGGGCAGGGCTCGCTTTTCCAGCCAGGGATCGGCAGCGTGGCCGTGACCGAGGGCTGGATCAAGAAGCTCCTCGACGCGTTCCGCGAGGCCGTGTCCGAGCCCGTGCTCCCCGAGCTCAGGCTCAACGGGAGCCGGGTTCACGGCAGACGCACCTTCGGCCGCTCCAAGATGAAGTCCATGTCCGCGCCGACGGAAGACGGATCCGCGGACATGCGTCTGGAGGAAAAGTCCTTCGCGATGGCGGACATGGCCGCGGCCCTGGCCGGGGGCAACGACGTGGCCGCAGTGCGAGCCTCCGGAGGCAGCGCCGCGGCGCCGCCCGTGGTCGCGGTCCGCTCGGATTTCTCCGAGACCGCCCTGTTCCAGCCGCACCTCAAGGTCATGGCAGGCTCGGGGGCGACGACCTTCACGGCTCCGGAGCGCCTGACGGGCTGGAAGATCCAAGCCTCGGTGCTGACCCGCGACGCCAAGGTCGGCGTCCTCGAGGACGAGGCTGTGACGAAGAAGGACCTCATGGCGCGGCTGGAACTGCCGCGCTTCCTGAGGGAGGGCGACTCAGGCACGGTCAAGATCCTCATCAACAACGAGACCGCCTCCGAGCTCTCTGGCGAGGCCTTCCTCGTGGTGGATGAGGACGGCAAGCCCGCAGGGGAGGTCCTGGGACTGGACTCCGGCGCCCTGTCCAAACCCTTCACGGTCAAGCCCCACGGCACCGCGGCCCTTTCCTGGTCCGTGAAGGCGCCCAAACGCCTGGCCTCCCTCAAGCTCCGCGCTATCGGCCGCGCAGGCCCCTTGGCCGACGCTGAAGAGAAGGACCTATCCATCCTGCCCTCGCGCCAGCGTCTCATCGAGACGGCGTTCGCCGCCTTGGATGGAGAGGTCAAGGCCGGGCTTGAGCTGCCTTCCTTCAAGGAGGATGACCCGACCCGCGAGAACGAATCCATGACCCTCCAGGTCGACCCCCAGCTCGCGCTCACGGTCCTCAACAGCCTGCCCTTCCTCATCCGCTACCCCTTCGAATGCGTGGAGCAGACCTTGAACCGCTTCGTGCCCCTGGCTATCGTCAACGCGTTCTACAAGAAGCACCCAGCCCTCTCCGAGGCCGCGGCCAAGCTCAGCAAGCGGGACACGCTCACCCCTGCCTGGGACCGCTCGGACCCGAGGCGCCTGACCGAACTCATGGAGAGCCCGTGGCAGCAGGTCTCCCAAGGACGCAGGTCAGCGTTCCCGCTCATCGACCTCTTCGACCCGAAGAATGTCTCGAAAGAGCTCGCGGACTCATCGGAGAAGCTCCTCCGGGCCCAGAACAGCGACGGCGCGTTCCCCTGGTTCCCTGGAGGCAGGTCCGACCCCTACATCACCCTCCTCGTGCTGGCCGGCTGGGCCGAGGCCCAGCGCTACGGCGTGGACATCCCCAAGGACACGGCTGCCAGGGCCCTCTCCTACATCCAAAGCGAGATCCCCAGGAGGCTCGAAGGAAGCCTCAAGCCCGACGAAAGCCTCGTCTCGACCCTCCTCTACGCGGCCTATGTCGTGACCTCCTTCGAGAAGGGCACGGGCGACACCGCGGCACTCTGGAAGCTCGCCAAGACCTGGGCCGATTTCGCGGACCTGCACAAGACCGCCATGACCCCCATGGGCAAGGCCCTGGCAGCGCACGTCTACTGGAGGCTCGGGGAGAGGGCCAAGGGCGACCAGTACCTCACCACGGCCATGGACGGAGCCCGGGAGGACCCAATCGCGGGCGTGTACTGGACGCCGGAGAAGCTCTCGTGGCTCTGGTACAACGATTCCGTCGAGACCCACGCCTTCCTCCTGCGGACCCTCCTCCTCATCCGTCCCAAAGACCCCAGGATCACGGGGATGGTGAAGTGGCTGCTCTTCAACCGCAAGGGCAACGAGTGGAAGTCCACCAAGGCCTCAGCGGCCGCCATCTACTCACTGCTCGACGTGCTCAAGACCAGGGACGCGCTTGACCGGGGAGACTCCTACATGGTCCGCTGGGGCCCCGACACATACGCGGCCTCGGTCTCGCCCATGGACTGGCTGGCCAAGCCCCTTGTTTGGACCGAGAAAGGCATGGATATCGTCCCAGGGCGTGGCGCGGTCTCCATCCAGAAGACCGGGCCCGGGCTGGGCTTCGCGTCCCTGACCTGGATCTACACCACGGACCGACCGGCCAAGGCGTCGGGCCCGAGCCTGCTCCAGGTCAGCCGCAGATTCTTCCTGCGGGTCCAGGATGGCGCTGGCTTCACGCTCAAGCCCCTTCAGTCCGGGGACGCGGTCCGGGTGGGAGACGAGATCGAGGTGAAGCTCAGCGTTTCCAGCCGCAGCCAGTTCGAGTATCTGCACCTCAAGGACCCCAAGGCCGCGGGCTTGGAAGCCTCAGGGCTGTTGAGCGGCTGGAAATGGGACCGGCTTGCCCGCTACGAGGAGCCGCGCGACTCGCTGACCAACTTCTTCCTCGACTGGATCCCGCACGGGGAGTACGAGTTCGGCTACCGGCTCAGGCCCACCCTGCCCGGCTCCTACCGGGTGGCTGCCGCGGTCCTGCAGTCCATGTACGCGCCCGAGATGGCCGCCCATTCGGACGGGTTCCTGCTCAACGTCGACCCATAAATTGTGCCAGGGGTTAAGCTGCGGAATCCTCCGTCACTTAACCCCTGGCACCAGCAAAGCACCGACAACGCCGTCAGACGAGGCTGTCGATCTCTTTGAGCTTGAGCTGGCGGTCGACGGCCTGGGCGCCTTCCTTGATGACCCGCATCTCGGCCTCGAGGGCCTGGCGGAACCAACCGCGGGCGGCGAGGAGCACGGGCTTAAGGAGGACCGAGACGTCGTAGACCTCCTCGTGGCCGAGCAGGGTGCCGCCCGTGACCGGGCTGAGATGGTAGACCGACTTCATCGTGGTCAAGCGGCCCACGTTGACGCTGCACTCGTAGCCGCCGTCCTTGGAGAACAGGATCGTCACCGTGTCCTTCCACTTGCGGCCGAGGAAGGTCCCGACCGCCGCGACTTCGGCGCTCTCGCGGTCCTGCCGCAGGACCACGACCTCGGAGACCTTCTTGTCGTACTCTGGGATATGCCTGAGATCCCTCAGGTAGGCGCTGACCCGGTCCTTGGGCGCGCTGACGAGGAGCTGGGAGGAGATGCGGATCATAGGGCTGTATTTTACCAATTTCTCGTCCCGATATTGGTGCCGGGGATTAAGAAACTTAAGTTATCTGAGATAACTTAAGTTTCTTAATCCCCGGCACCGCAAGTGCCGCAATGACTTGACGGAAACGGGTGGAGGCGGTATGATGATACCCATGTTCAAGACCACGGAAGGCAGCACCGGCCGTCTCCTCCAGCTCTGTCTGGGCTATTTCTTCTTCTACGTCATCTTCGGCGTGGCCACCAAGTGCTTCACTGGGCGGGCCGCCATCGTCGTCCCGGCCATGAACGACATGGAATTCCTGGTCTGGAGCACCCTGGGAGGCTCCCTCATCTGCCTCCTCGTGGTCTTCGCCGCCGGCTGGCACAAGACCAAGACCGACCGCTTCATCCAGGTCGGCCCGTTAAGGATGCCGGCCGAGTACGCCTACATCATCCCCTCGGGCATGTGCACGGCCGTGGTCATCCCCACGACCACCATGATGTACATGATCCTCAAATCCGTCATGGTGGCCATGATCATCATGCGGGCGAGCGTCATCGTCATCAGCCGGCTCGTCGACGAGGCCCAGATACGCCAGGGCATCCTCAAGAAGACCGTCTACAAGGAAGAGAACATCGCGGTGGCCTTCGCCATCGCGGCCGCCTGCACCCAGATCTTCCTTGCCAAGAGCGGCGACTTCGACTTCCTGACCAACCCCGCGGCCATCGCGGTCATGTCGGCCTACATCCTGGCCTACTCGTTCCGCATCTACATCATGAACTACTACAAGAACACCCGGCCCAAGGGCGCGCCCCTCGACAACAAGTGGTTCTTCTCGATCGAGCAGATCGCAGCCAGCGACACCATGCTCGCCGCCGCCCTCCTCATCTACTTCGTCGGCAGCCGGTTCCACGACGGGTTCACGGGCCTCGACGCCGCGGCCCAGGCCGCCGTGGATTGGAAACTCAGGTTCGTCGTCCTGTTCCACGGGGCCATCGAGACGATCCACTCGAAATGGTTCCCCGCGGTCATGGCCGGGTCCATCTACGGCATGGTGGCGTTCTTCTCGGTCTTCATCTTCATGTTCAAGGGCCGCACCGCGACCTTCGCGGGCCTCGTCAACAGGCTGACCTCACTGGTGGCGGGGACCACGGCCACGCTGGTTTCTTACTCCATCTTCGGAGGGAAGTTCCCCAGCACCGCGGACTGGTGTTCGCTCGCCCTCATCCTCATCGCCGTGGGCTTCATGAGCGTGGCGGAGAAGAGGCGCACACGGGAACTCCTGGCGGCCAAGGAGATCGAAGCGGACACAGTCGAGGCTCAGCCGGCCAAAGCCGGCTGAGCCCCATCTTCGACCGCCGCCCAGCGGCGTCCTTTAGGACTTGCTCTTCTTAAGCTTCATGCCGCACTTGGGGCACTTGCCATCCCCTGTCTTCGGACCGTGGTAGCACTTCGGCCCCATCCCGCACTCGTAGAGCCGTTCCTTCTTCCCCTCCATGAACGGACAGCCTTTCAACGCCGCCTTGCCGTAATCCGCGGCCATTTCCTGTATTTTCCTGACCGCCTCCTTGTCCTTGGCCGTGATCGTGATGGTGACCCCATTCTCGATGTTGGTCACCGCGACCTCGGCGCCCGGGACCATGCACGAGCACGCTGCGTGCGCCTTGCCCTTGCCCATGTCCTTGCCGCAGCCGCCGCAGTCCGCGAGCGCGGAGTTGACGGCCACGATAGCGAAGGCGAAGAAGACCGCGGCTCCCGCGAAGAACCATTCCAATCGTCTCTGTTTCATCACGTCCCTCCTCATCCGACCTCTTCCGGCACACTTGAGACGCCATTCCACGGAAAAGGATTCGAACCCGGCCCATGAACCTTTACGCCACTGCCTGGCATCTCATATAGTACCGCCACCCAGGGAGGCCCCATGACACATCTCTTCGCAGCGCTCTTTCTGACCCAGACGTGCTTCGCCGCGGCCCCGGCCAAGAAGGCCGCTCCCGCCAAGGCGCAATCGGCCCAGCAGATGGACTTCAGCATCGACCCGGAGCACTCCAGCGTCGGGTTCCGCGTGCGCCACCTCGTGGGTAAAGTCCCGGGCAGGTTCACGCGCTTCTCCGGCTCCTTCAGCGGCACGCGCTCGGACCCGAAGACCTGGAAGGCCTCGGCCGTCATCGAGGCGGCCAGCGTGGACACGGGCGTGATTATTCGCGACGATCATCTGCGCGCGCCGGACATCCTAGACACAGCCCGCTGTCCGGAGATCAGGTTCACGAGTTCGGAGGCCTTCGACGTCACAAAGAACACCGCCAAGCTCAAGGGCGAGCTCACCCTCCACTGCGTCACCAGGCCCGTGATCCTGGACCTCGAGTCCGACGGCACGGCCAAGGACCCCTGGGGCAGTCTGAGGGCTGGCGTGACCGCCAAGACCAGGATCAATAGAAAGGATTA
>JBAZSR010000038.1:0-21591 GCA_041662295.1 Elusimicrobiota bacterium
ATACAATACCGATATGAAGACCACCTTCAGGCCCCGAGGCACCAGCTCGACCCTCATCGCCATCGAGGTCGAGGGCGGCGTCCTGAAGAAAGCCGCGTTCACGGACGGCTGCAGCGGCAACACCCAGGGCGTGGCGGCCCTGGCCGCGGGAAGGCCGGTCCAGGAGGTCATCAAGAGGCTCAAGGGCATCCGGTGCGGGGACAAGGACACCTCCTGCCCGGACCAGCTCGCGCGGGCCCTCGAAGGCCTGGCCTGAGGCGAGGACCGGGATGGAACGCGTCGACGCGGTTGTCGTGGGCGCGGGCGTGGTGGGCTTGGCGACCGCCGAGCTCCTCTCCAGGTCGGGCAGGACGGTGGTCGTGCTCGAGAGGCACCGCCGCCACGGCACCGAGACCTCGAGCCGCAACAGCGAGGTCCTCCACTCGGGCCTCTACTATCCCGCAGGCTCGCTCAAGGCCCTGCTCTGCGTGGAGGGCAGGAAAGCCCTCTACGCCGTCTGCGACGAGCGCCGGATCTTCTGCCGGAGGACCGGCAAGGTCGTGGTGGCCTGCGACGACGCGGAGCTCCCGAAGCTCGAGATCCTCCTCCGCCAGGGCAGGGCCAACGGAGTGGAAGGGCTCGAGCTCATCGACGCCAAGTTCCTGCGGGACCTCGAGCCCCTGGTCCGGGGCAAGGCCGGGCTCAAGGTCCCCTGCGCGGGCATCATCGACTCCGAGGAGCTCATGCGCCACTTCCTGCGCAAGGCGGAGGAGCAGGGCGCGATCTTCCTCTGGAACGCGGAGCTCATTGCCGCGGAGCGCGTCGCCGAAGGCTACCGGCTCAGGGTCAAGGGCATGGCCGACCCCTTCGAGTCAGCCGCGGTGGTCAATGCCGCGGGCCTCGGCGCCGAAGCCGTGGCCCGCATGCCGGGGCTCGACACGAAGGCCGCGGGCTACGGACTGCGGCTCTTCAAGGGCGAATACTTCCGCCTGCGCAAGACCATCGACGTCCGGCGGCTCGTCTATCCGCTCCCGGACCCGCACGGCCTGGGCATCCACCTGACCCTGGACAAGCGCGGGGGGGTGAGGTTCGGGCCGAACTCGTTCGAGGTCCGTGACGCGGGCTATGACGTCGACGCCGGCCACAAGGACGAGTTCGTCCGCGCCGTGGCGCGCTATCTGCCGGGCGTGGGGCCCGCGGACCTCGACCCGGACACGGCCGGCATCAGGCCGAAGCTCTCCGCGGACGGCTCCTTCCGGGATTTCGTCATCCAAGAGGAAGCCGCCCGGGGACTGCCGGGCTGGGTCAACCTCGTGGGCATCGACTCCCCGGGGCTGACCGCGAGCCCCGCCATCGCCCGAAAAGCGGCTGATTTGCTACATTGGACAGGCTCATGACCCGCTTGCGATGGACGGGCCTCCTGGCCCTGGCCTTAGGCCTCTCCGGCTGCAGCCTCAAGCTCGTGGCCCTGCGCCAGACCGCGGCCCTCCTGGAGCAGGGAGTCGGCGCCTTCTACGACGAGTCCGACACGGAACTCGCGCAGCAGGCCCTGGGCTCCCAGCTCAAGATGGTGGAAGCCTTCCTCAGGAGCGACCCAGCCGACCCGAAGCTCAACATCATCGCTTCGCAGGGCTACGGCGCCTACGCCTTCCTGTTCCTTGAAGGCAGCAAGGACGACCGGGCCCGGGAGTTCTACCGCAGGGGCAGGGACTTCGGGATGAGGACCCTCGACGCCTCGAAGGCGTTCAAGGGGCTGGGGACCATGGACCTCGCCGCGGTCGAGGCCGCGCTCAAGACGGCCTCGAAGAAGGACGTCCCGGCCCTGTTCTGGACGGCCTATTCATGGGCCGGCTGGGTCAACCTCTCGCGCGACGACATGGAAGCCGTGGCCGACCTTCCCAAGGCCGTGTCCATCATGCGCAGGGTCTACGACCTCGACCCAAGCTACCAGTTCGGCGGCCCGGACCTGTTCCTGGGAGCCTACTACGCCTCGCGTCCCAAGATCCTGGGCGGCGACCCGGCCAAGGCCAAGGAGCACTTCGAGGCCGCCAAGAAGCTCAACAGCGGCCGGTACCTCCTGAGCATGTGGCTGGAAGCGCGCTACTACGCGGTGGCGGTCCAGGACGAGGGCCTGTTCACCGGACTGCTCGAAGAAGTGCGGTCGGGCCAGGCGGGAAGCCTGCCCAACAGCCGCCTGGCCGACGAGGTCGCCAAGCTCAAGGCCGCGGCCCTCCTGGAGAAGAAAGATGAACTTTTCTAAGACCATCGTCGTCGCGGCCCTGCTGGCCCTGGCCGCCGGACCCGCCTCGGCCCAGAAGGTCATCAAGTTCGCCACCCTCGCGCCCGAGGGCTCGACCTGGATGAAGGTCCTGGGCGAACTCAACGCAGAGCTTCAGATGGCCTCCGGGGGGAAGCTCAAGTTCAAGATCTACGCCGGCGGGGTCTCGGGGGACGAGAAGGACGTGGTCAAGAAGATGCGCATCGGCCAGCTCCACGCCGCGGGCTTGACGGGCGTGGGCATCGGCGAGATCGCGCCGAAGCTCCGCATCCTCGACGCACCGTGGCTCTTTGACAGCGTCGCCGAGACCGACGCCGTGCACGCGAAGTTCGACAAGGAGTTCACCCAGACGCTCGCCGACGCCGGGTACGTGCTGCTGGGCTGGTCGGACCTCGGCTCGGTCTTCGTCTTCAGCAAGGCGCCCTTCAAGGGGCCCGAGGACATGAAGAAGGCCAAGATGTGGGTCTGGGAAGGCGACCCCATCGCCGAGGCCGCGTACAAGGCCATCGGCGTGAGCCCCATCCCGCTCTCCGTCGTAGACGTCCTCTCCTCGCTCCAGACGGGCCTCATCGACGCGGTCTACGGACCCCCGATGGGCGTCATCGCGCTCCAGTGGCACTCCCGGACCAAGCACATCTACTCCGTGCCCATGGCCGAGGCCTCGGGCGCGGTGCTCCTGTCCAAGAAGTTCTACGACGGGCTCTCCCTGGAGGAACGGAAGGTCCTCATGGAGGTGAGCGCCAAGCACCTCCGGCGGCTCCTGGAGATGACGCGCAAGGAGAACGCCGCGGCCATGGACACCCTGGTCAAGAAGCAGGGCCTCATCCTCTCCGAGAAGCCCACGGCGGAGACCATGAAGCTCTACCGCGAGCTCGGCGCCAAGGCCCGCAAGGAGCTGGCCGGCCGGCTCTATCCCGCGGACCTGCTGGTCCGCGTCGAAGGCGCGCTCGAGGAACTCCGCGCCAGGAAGGCCCGCTAGGGCCCCCGCCCCCGGCCGAACCGACCGAGATGACCAAGGCTCTCCGCGCCGTCCTGGACGCCGGCTGCGTCCTGCTCCTGTTCTCGGCCCTGGTCCTCAGGCGCGTCGAGGCCGCCTTGGCGGCCGTGGAGAAGGCCAGCCTCGTGGCCTTCCTCTCCGTGATGGTCCTGCTGTCGTTCTACCAGGTCGTCCTGCGCCAGTTCTTCGGCACGGGCCTGCTCTGGGGAGACACCCTCTCGCGGCACCTCGTGCTCTGGGCGGGCTTCTTCGGCGCGGCCCTGGCCGCGGCCGAGGGCAAGCACTTCGCCTGGGAGACCGCGGCGGCCAGCCTTCCGGCCCGACTGCAGTCCCCGGTCAAGGCCCTGGCGGCCCTGTGCTGCGCCGCCATCGCGGCCCTGCTCGCGCGGGCCTCGTGGCTCTTCTTCCTCGACGACAAGGCGGGGGGGAACATCCTCTTTACGGCCGCCGGGGTGTCCGTCCCCTCCTGGGCCTACTCCATCGTCTACCCCGGGGGCTTCGCATTGCTGGCCCTCCACTCCCTCATCGGAGCCGCGCTCGCCGTCGCGGACGCCGCAGCGCCAGGCTGGACCTCCGAGGATGAGGACCGCGGGGCAGAGTTGACCCGATGACCGTCGCCCTCTTCCTGGTCCTGACCCTCATCGGCACACCCCTCTTCGCCATCGTGGGCGCCCTGGCCCTGCAGCTCTTCCACGGGGCCGGCATCAGCCCCATGGCCGTCATCGTCGAGATGCAGCGGCTCGCGAGCCTGCCCGCCCTCATCGCGGTCCCGCTCTTCACGTTCGCGGGCTACATGCTCGCCGAGTCCAAGGCGCCCCATCGGATGCTGGCCCTGGCCCAGGCGCTCTTCGGCTCCATGAACGGAGGCGTGGCCATCGCGGGCCTCGCCGCCTGCGCGCTCTTCACCGCCTTCACAGGCGCCTCGGGCGTGACCATCGTGGCGCTGGGAGGGCTCATCTACCCGCTCCTGCGCTCCCAGGGCTATCCCGAGCGCTACACCCTGGGGCTCATCACCACCACGGGGAGCCTGGGGCTGTTGTTTCCCCCGAGCCTGCCCATCATCCTCTACGCCCTGGTGGGCAAGGTCTCCATCGACAAGCTCTTCGCCTCCTGCGCCCTGCCCGGACTCATCCTCCTCGGCATTCTCGCCGTCTACGCCGTCATCGTGGCCCGCGCCCACCGGGTGCCGACGATCCCGTTCTCCGGCCGGACCCTCGCGGCCGCGGCCCGGGCCTGCGCCTGGGAGATCCCCCTGCCGTTGGTCATCATCGGCGGCATCTATTCCGGCTCCTTCACCGCCACCGAAGCCGCGTCCATCATGTGCGTCTACGTCCTCGTCGTGGAGGTCTTCGTCTACCGCGACATCAAGCTACGGGACCTGCCCGGCGTGATGGCCCGCAGCCAGATCCTCGTGGGCGCGATCCTCATGATGCTCGGCTGCGCCCTCGGGCTGACGAACTACCTCATCGACGCCGAGGTCCCGGCCCGGCTCTTCGACCTGGTCAGCGCGCGCTTCAAGGAGCCGTGGCAGTTCCTGATCCTCCTCAACGCCTTCCTCCTCGTCGTCAACATGATCGAGATCTTCTCGGCCATCGTCATCGTCGTGCCGATCATCGTGCCGGTCGCGCTCCAGTACGGCATCGACCCGGTGCACCTGGGCACCCTCTTCCTGCTGAACCTCGAGCTCGGGTACATGACCCCGCCGCTGGGCCTGAACCTCTTTCTCTCGAGCCGCCGCTTCGACAAGCCGCTCGGCCTGCTCTACCGGAGCACCCTGCCGTTCTGGTTGATCCTGCTGGCGGCGCTGGCGCTCGTCACCTACATCCCGGCCCTCAGCCTGTGGCTGCCAAGGGTCCTGAACCTGCCATGACCGACCCCGTCAATCGCCCTAGGAGGCAACCGTGAGACCCGACATGAACCCCCAAGAGAAGCGCAAGGCCCTGGAGCGCATCCGCGCCGAAGGCACCTATTCCCGGGCTTACGAGGACATGCAGTTCATGCAGCGCAGGGAGCTGCGCCCCGTGCGCCTGCAGCTCGAGCTCCTCAAGCCCGAGACCGTGCTGCGCGAGCACAAGATCAAATCGACCATCGTGGTCTTCGGCTCGGCCCGGCTGGTCTCCCGCGCGGAGGCCTCCCGTCAGCGCGACGACGTCCGCCGCCGGCTCCACGAGCGGCCGGGGGACCGGAAGCTCAAGACCGAGCTCGCCTTCTGGGAGCTGCGGCTCCGGCAGTCCCGCTATTACGAGGAGGCCCGCAAGTTCGGCCAGATGGTCTCGCAGACCCAGCGCCGTCCCGGAGGCCACGAGCTCGTCATCGTCACGGGCGGCGGCCCGGGGATCATGGAAGCGGCCAACCGCGGCTCCTACGAGACCCGGGGCAAGAGCATCGGCCTCAACATCACCATCCCCAACGAGCAGGACCCCAACCCCTACATCTCCCCGGGCCTGGCCTTCCAGTTCCACTACTTCGCTCTGCGCAAAATGCACTTCATGATGAGAGCCAAGGCCATGGTCGCCTTCCCCGGGGGGTTCGGCACGCTCGACGAGCTCTTCGAGACCCTCACCCTGGTCCAGACCGGCAAGAAGCGCCGCATGCCCATCATCCTGGTGGGCCGGGAGTTCTGGAAGAAGCTCCTGCACGTCGAGTTCCTCGTCGAGGAACGCCTGGTCTCGCCGGGAGACCTGGGGCTCTACTCCATCGTCGACACGGCCAAGGAGGCCTGGGACATCATCCGCAAGTCCTGGGCCCGGCGGCGGAACCACGAAGAGGACCGCCTCTAGGAGGGGATGTGAGAGCCGCCGTGGTCGCCCTGGCGCTCATCGCGACGGGAGCAGTCCGGTGCCACGCGGCAGACGAGTTCCTCCTGAACCTCCGCAAGGCGGACCTGCGCGCGGAGCCCGAAGAGCGGATCGAATACTACTCGCGGGCGATCCGGGCCTGGCGCACCGGCCACGGCGCGGGCCTGCTGGCGCACTGCCACTTCAACCGGGGGGAGACCTACCTGTTGGAAGCGCGGCTCGACCTTGCTGAGAAGGACCTCACGAAGGCCCTCGCGCTCGACCCGGGGGTCAGCCGGGCCTATCTGCTCCGGGGCCGCCTCCACCTGCGGGCCGGGAGGCCCCGGTCCGCGGAGCGGGACCTCCGCGAATCCGTCTCCATGAAGCCCGAGGACCCGGAGGGCCGCCTCCTCCTGGGCGCGAGCCGCGAGCGGGGGGGGAGGATCGACGAGGCGCTCAAGGACTACAGGCAGGCCGCGAGGCTCGACCCCGCGAGCTGGAAGCCGCACCTCTGCCAGGCCCGCGCCCTGACGCTCCAGCGCAGGTTCGTCCCGGCCGGCCAGGCCCTCGCCAAGGCGGCCTCCCTGGCCGGGGGCCGGGAGCCGGAGGTGCCGGTCCAGCGCGGGGCCCTGCTCGCCGAGACCTTGGAGCTCTCCCCCGCGGCCGACGCTCTCGGAGAGGGCATCTCCCTCTACGAGGAGCGCGCCGCGGAGCTCCAACGGTCCACGATCAAGGCGCTCGAGCTCCAGGAGTGCCGCGAAGCTCTGGCCGCGGCCTACGCCCTCAGGGGCCGGATCCGGGAGAAGCTGCTCGACCCTGCGGGAGCCCTGTCGGACTACCGGGAGGCCTGCCGGCTGGGGCACGCGGCCTCGTGCTCCCTGGCCGAGCGGCTCGCCAAGGAGCCGCCCCAGGAGGCCGCCCCGCAAAAGCCCAAGCCCGCCCCGGAGGCCGCGACGCCGCCCAAGCCCAAGCCGCCGAAGCGCAAGCGCCTCCCCAAGCCCGCGTCCGACCCCGGCGAGAGGATCTATGGCAGCTAGACTCCTGCCGCGGCTGGGCGTCCTCGCCCTTCTCTGCGCCGCCCCTGCGGGAGCCAGCACCATCGACAGCCCCAAGGTCCAGTCCGCGCTGGACCAGGGCATCAGGAAGCTCTACGACCTCGACTACGAAGCCTCGCGGGGAGAATTCAGGAGCCTCATCGAGAGCGAACCCGACAACCCGCTGGGCTATCTCTTCGAATCAGGCCAGATCTGGTGGCAGTCCTCGGCCGAATACGGGCTCTTCAAGGGGACGCCCACTCTCCAGGGCCTCTTCGAGCAGGACATCGATTCCGCGCTCAAGAAGGCCAAGCCCCTGCTCAAGGCCAAGGACGACGCCGTGGAGACGGACGGCCACTTCGTCGCGGGCATGGCCCTGGGCACCAAGGGGATGTGGGAGATCCTGCGCTGGCGTTGGCTCGACGCATGCTTCACAGGCAAGAAGGCGCTCGGCCACCTCAAGGCCACGGTCAAGGCCGACCCCGAGTACTACGACGCGTACCTGGGGCTGGGCATCTTCGACTACCAGGCGGCACACCTGCCGGCCGTGGTCAAGCCCGTGGCCCTGCTCTGCGGCGCCCACGGCAACGAGAAGCGGGGCCTCGAGCGGATGGCTCTGGCCATGGAGAAGGGGCGCTACCTCCGCCGTCAGGCCGCGCAGTTCATGGCGTCCGTCTTCATCATCGACCAGCAGGACTACGCCCGGGCGCTGACGCTCATCCACGGCCTGCGGACGGACTATCCCGAGAGCCCCTATTTCAAGTATCTGGAGGCCGTCATCAAGTTCCGGCTCGGCGACTGGAGCGGCTCCCTGGCCCTGACCAAGGACCTGCACGCCCTGTACCGGGCGGACCCGGCCTTGTTCCGGCGCAAGCTCCTCACCTTCACGTGCAGCCTGAGCGGCAAGGACTGCCTGGGCCGCGCGGACGTCGAGCTCGCGCTCAAGTTCTTCGGGTACGCGGTCGACAACCTCAAGCCCGACGACCCGCCGGAGTGGGCGGCCCTGGTCCGCCTCTATCGGGGACACGCCGCGGACATGCTGGGCAAGCGCAAGGACGCCGAAGCCGACTACCGGTGGGTCCTCAGCCGCCCGGGCTTCGACGACGGCCATCTCCGCGCGTCCGAATGCCTCAAGCGGCGCTGCGACGCGCAGAAGAACCTCCGCTACCTCCAGGCCCTCTCGAAGGGGGAGGCCTACGTCCCGGAAGAGCCGTCCCAGCCCGGCCCCGCGGGCCCCTCCTGACGCCGTCTGTTGCAAGAGAATAGAAATGTCCGGTAATCCGTTTTTTAGAAGTGTCCGGTCGTGAGGAAGAGAGATCTCTCTCGCGAGATTGGCATCTCTCATCTGATTTTGTGAATCGTCGTGCATTTCAGATAGGTTCTCCCCGCATCACTGGCTGTGGTCCGCGGTTGGACCCTGGGAGATGGAATCGTCTCCAAGGATGGTCCTTAGCCGGCGTTGAGCCCACCCCTTTTGCCTCCGGATGTTCCCGTTGCTTGCCCCGTGACGGTTGAGCTTGCAGGTAGGGCTGATACGGGCGCTTCTCGATCGGCTTGAAGTTCAGGTAGGCGTCCTTAAAGCGGAGATGGTTTGAGCCATCCAGGCGAACTTCCACCTGGACCTTATCGCCAGGCCTGATGCGGACCGGCTGATGCTCCAGCACTTGGAAGAACCCGCTGATGTAGCGCAGTGTGTAGTCGTTGAACAGGGTTCGTTCGCTGCGCAGGGAGAGGATCCGCTCCAGTCGATGGTCGGGCAAGAGCTTCCGGTGGGCATCGGTCATGTTGGCGGCCGCAACGGCGAACCTGGCATTGTGGCCTGCGAGGTATCGCTGCTCCAAGAACCGATTGCCCTCCTCCATGCTGGAGATGCCGGCCAGGCGCAGTTCCCGGACCAGGCGGTGCTGATGGGTCTTGAAGCCCCGCTCCACCCGGCCCTTGGCCTGCGGGCTGTGCGCGCAGATGACATTGATGCCCAGTTCATCCATGGCCCGGGCGAATTGGGTCATGGGCTGCTCGTCGCGGAGCTGCTCGTCGAGGTCGGCCTGCCGGTTCACCTTGTAGATCGAATCCTTGTCCACGTAGAAGGCCTGCGGGCGTCCATAGCGGCGGAAGTATTCCCCGGCTAGGCGCATGAGCGTCAGGGTGTCCTCCGCCTTCGCAAAGCGGCCCAGGAGGACCCTTGATGTCGCATCATCGACGAAGGTGATCAGGGTGCAGCGGGGACCCCGGCCCTCGAACCAATCGTGGTCAGAGCCGTCTACCTGCGTCAGCTCGCCCAGGCAGGCCCTGCGCGGACGCCAAGCCCGATGGAATGGTTTATGCCGCTTAGGGCGCCACAACCCCTGCGCGGTCATCCCCATGCGCAAGGTAGGCGTCGACAAAGCCAGGCCATGGCGTTCCCGCAGCTTTTCATTGGCAAAGGTGGGTCCGAAGTCCCGGTAATGGGCCGCTACAAGCTTCAGGGCGCGCTCCAGCAGGCCAGGAGCCAGCTGGTGGTTGCCTGGCTTGCCGCGCAGTCCGTGGCGTATCCCACGAGCCCCCTGGGCTTCCACGCGGCGGCTCAGCCGCCGCACCTGTCGGATGCCAAGCCTGAGTTGCTCGGCCGCCTGGCGTTGCAGGATGCGTCTTTCCAAGAGGTCCCGGATGATTCGCAGTCTGTCGATTTCACGCATGCTGAGATTGATCCTTTCGGTGTCGTCCATCCCTCGATGCTACCCTAAAAGCGGACATTTCTATTTTTCTGGAAGCGGACATTTTAATTTTTCTATTACACCCTCTAAACCTGCCTTGCCTGGCCTGGGCGCTCTTGCTACCATACCCCTATGCCCCGCGCCATACCGCCAGCAGGCATCAACCTCTTCCAGTCCATCTACCTCCTGCTCGCCGACTACGAGCGCAGGAGCGGACTGCCGGCCCTGAACCTCTCCCTCGGCAACCCGGACGGCATCCCGCCCTCCAGGATCCGCCGCCTCGAGGCCAGGTTCTGCAAGGACCCTGGCTACGACTACCACACCTACGCCGAGGACAAGGACCTGCTCGATTTCTGCGACGGCATGGTGAGCCTTCACGGCCGCATCCGGTTCAAGCGTCACCCGGGCCTTGCCGCGGCGCCCATCGCAGGGATCAAGACCGCCACGGCCCTCATCCCCCTGGCCTGCGGCCTGCACCTGCCGGACCGGGAGCGGCGGAACAGCTTCATCATGGCCTCCAACCTCCCAGCCTACGACGTGGCAGGCACCTGGTCCGACTCCTACCTGGGGGCGAGGCGCGTTGTCTGGCCCCTCTACGCGAGCGAGGGCATGCGCCTGAGGGTGGAGAACCTCGAAACCGCCCTGGCCAAGGCGAGGGTCCGGCGGCCGGACCTCGTGTTCGTCATCCGGCCCGGCAACCCGGCCTCGGTCAAAGCCACAACCGCGGATTGGCGGAGCCTCATCGCTTTCTGCCTGAAGCACAAGACCCGCCTGGTCAATGACGCGGCCTATGCCGGCCTCTCGGACAAGACCCATATCCCGTTGGCGAGCATTGCCAAGGACTACCCGGACCTCGAGTGGCTCGAGCTCTACTCGGTCAGCAAGTCCTTCAGCGACCCTGGAGCGCGCCTCGGCGCCCTGGTCGGGTCCAAGGACTTCGTGCAGGACTACATGACCATCAAGGGCAACACGGACTCAGGCCCGGTCCCTGCTCTCATGGCAGCCTATGGCCGGTTTTTCCAGGACCGCAAGACAGCGGCCAAGTCCCTGGAGTCCCTCTACCGGCTCTACCGCCGCAGGCTCGACTACGTCATCGCTTCCTTCAAGAAAGCCGGCCTGCGCCAGGCCTGCGCCACGGACGCGGGCTTCTTCACCCTCTGGAAGGTCCCGGCTCAGGCCTTCGGACAGGACATCCAGGCCAAGGCCCTTGACCAGGGCATCCCGGCTTCCGAGGCCTACAACAAGCTGGTCATCTCCGAGACCGGCATCGTGGGAGTCCACTTCTCGGGCCCGACCCCGGAGGGCGGGCTCGAGCCCCTCATCCGCTACGGAGTGTGCGCGGACGTGCTCGCCCCGCGGTTCAAGAAGAGGTTCGAAGCCGCGCTCTCCCGCCTGCAGCCGCGGTACTAGGCGGCCATGCCGCTGGCCCTTGATTTCCACGGCGTCCGAGCCGCTCTGGAGAGCGACAGCCCGGCCATCCTCAGCCACCTCGACCGGGACTTCGCTTACTTCGTCTCCGAGGACCGGGGGCCCTGCCGGGATGAGGCCTCGATCCGACTGAGGGTCCATCTCCGCCCTCCTCCGACGCGGCCGAAGCCCCGAAGGCCGGCCCTGTCCTGGCGCTCCGCGAAGATCTCATCGAACGGGAACCTGCGGAGGGTGGACTACGAGGGCCGTGCCCTGCTCGAGTACGACCTCGCGGCAGAGCAGGGCGACCTCTGGTGCGAAGACGAGCCCCTGGCCCATGAGCTCGCCTACCTCGCGGTCCTCTCGCGCGTCGGCGATCTGCTCGACCGGCAGGGCCTCCACCGGGTCCACGGACTGGGGTTCTCCTTCCAAGGCCGGGGCGGCCTGCTTCTCCTTCCCATGAACGGCGGCAAATCCCGGCTGGCCATCGAGCTCCTCGGACGTCCCGAGTTCAAGCTCCTGTCCGACGACATCCCCCTCCTTGACCGGAAGGGCCGGGATCTCCTGGCCTTCCCGCTCAGGCTGGGGCTTCGCGGCAACGACTGGGCCGGGGTGCCGGAGCGCTATGTGCGCCCCTTTCCGCGGAGGCGCTTCGGCATCAAGCACCTGGTGGACGTGGACTACTTCCGGGACAGGATCGCGGCTTCGGCGCCGCTGGACTGGGTCATTGTCGGCGGACGAACCGCGGCCAGTCCCATCCTCGAGCCCTGCTCCAAAGCCGCGGCAGTCAGGACGCTCCTTTCCCAGATGGTGCTCGGCGTGGGTCTGCCTCAGGTCCTCGAGCTCATGCTGCCCCTGCCCCCGTTCGCCCCAGGCTTCCTGCGCCTGGCCGGCGTGGCAGCGAGCCGGCTGAGGACCTGCCTGGCCGCGGTCCGCAGGGCCCGCTGCTTCCGGATGGATCTCGGAGCCGATCCCAGAGCCAACGCTGACGCTCTCGCCGCTTCCCTTTAGATGCCCAGCAGCCTCAAGCCCAGCCAGACCAGGATGAACCCGAACACGTCCAGGGCCAGACCGAAGCGCATCATGTCCTTGAGCGGCACCTTGCCTGTACCGAAAACCAGGGCATTGGGCGGGGTCGAAACCGGGAGGAGGAAGCCGAAGCTCGCGGCCAGGGTGGCGGCGAGGGCCGGGTAGGCTGGGTCGACGCCCGTGGTCTTGGCCAGGGCCAGGGCAGCGGGCACAGCGACGTTGGCCGAGGCCGTGTTGGAGGAGAGCTCGCTCGTGACCAGGGCCAGACCTGCCGAGACCCCGGCCGTTCCGAAGGGCGAATTCACGCCCAGCAGGGCCGCAAGGCCCTGGCCCAGGCTATCGGCAAGGCCCGTGTCGAAAAGGAGTCCGCCCAGGCTCATGCCCCCGCCGAAGAGCAGGAGCACGCCCCAGTCGATGCCGCAGGCCGCCTCCCAGGTCAGGGCAGGCGTCCCGCGTTCATCCTTCAGCGCGAAGAGGAGGCTCGCGGCCAGGAGCGCGGAGACCCCCTCGGGGATGATCTCCCCGGCGAAGAGCCAGAGCCCTGCCGCCACAGCCAGGGAGGTCGCGGCGGCCTTCTCCCCCTTGCTCCAGGGCCCGAGCTTCCCCTTCTCCACTTCGAGATAGCTCCTCAAATTCCCCCAGCAGTCAGGAGTCTCGGTCCCGCGGCAGAGGAGCAGCCCCGCGAAAGCCAGGCAGACCACGGCCAGGGGGACGCCCATCTTCATCCACGCGAGGAAACCCAGATGGATCCCGGCCAGCCGCTCGAGCATCCCCATGCCGATGAGGTTGGGCGGGGTGCCCACAGGAGTGGCCAGGCCTCCGATGGAAGCGCTGAAAGAGAGCATAAGCAGGAGCCTGCTTTCGAACCTGGGGTCCCGGGAGGCGGCAGGGACAGAGGCGAGCATGCCCAGGACAACGGGCAGGAGCATGGCCGTCGTAGCCGTGTTCGAGACCCAGGCCGAGACCGCGGCTGCCGCCAAGCCCACCCCAGCGATGAGAGCGGAAGGGCTGCTGTTGAGACTGGGAACGCTCAAGAGCCGCATCGCGACGCGACGGTCCAAGCCGTGGACGCTCATGGCCTTGGCCACCCAGAACGAGCCCAAGAAAAGCATGATCACCGGGTCGCCGTAGGCTGCGAAGACCTTCTTGGCAGGCGCGATCCCAAGGCCCACGCAGAAACAGCTCCCCAGCAGGGCGGATACGGCCAGAGGCAGTGCCTCGGACACCCACCAGACCAGGACGCAGGCCATGACTCCGGCCAGACGCCGAGCCTCGGGTGAGAGGCCGCAAGTCCCCAGGGAAAGCCAGACCAGCGCGCCTAGCAGGGGTCCCGCAAGGGGATGCCTCACTCGGCGATCCCGCTGACCAGGATGGCCTTGACCGCGTCCTGATCCAGCGCAACCGGGTTCTCCTTCAACCCAGCCTCAGCGACGATCTTATCCGCGTCGGCAAGGGTGAGCCCGCAATCATGGAGCGACCGGATGCCCAGGCGCTCGGTCCACTCCTCGAGTTTGTCCACAAGGAGCCTTGTGGAGGTCTCGACGTCCCTGGGGTCGGAGCCGGACAGGAGCGCTCCGACGCGGCCGTACTTCAGCAAAGCAGGCACGCCTGCCTCGCCGCACGCCTTGAGAGCTTTGAGGTTGGCGTCCACTGCCGGAGCAGCCAGGGTCCCGCAGATGACGCCGTGGGGGATGGGATGCAGACCTCCCACAGCGCCTGCCAGACCATGGATGACGCCGAGTCCCGCGTTCGCGAGGCACACGCCCGAGGCGTAGGCGGCGAACGCCATGGCTGAGCGGGCCTTGAGGTCCTGGCCCGTGCATGCGGCCACGAGATGGTCCCTGCACGCCTCCAACCCGCCCCAGGCCAGGGAGTCGGTGAAAGGGTTGGCCTTGACGCAGACATAGGCTTCGAGGAGCTGGGTGAAGGCGTCCACCCCGCAGGCCGCCGCCACCTCAGGCGGGCATGTCAGGGCTAGTTCCGGGTCGATCAAGGCCGCGTCCGGCACGTAATGGTCGTGCCGCAGGGACTTCTTGAACCCATCCGGTCCCACGCGGCTCAAGACAGCGTTCTTGGTGGCCTCGCTGCCGGTCCCTGCCGTGGTGGGTACTGCGATGAACGGGACCTTGGCCCCGCTGGGCTTGAGCGTTCCCACGCCTTCGAGGTACTCGGTCACGGACCCGTCCTCGGCCAGCATGGCGGACACGGCCTTGCCGGCGTCCACCGCGCTCCCCCCGCCCATCGCGACCACGACCGAGATCCCCTTGCCCCGGAACTCCGCGACCGCCTCATCCACGGACTCCGGCGAAGGCTCGCCGAAAAACGGGACAGGGTGGACCTCGATGGAGACTTCCTTGAGTCCTGATAGGACCTCGTCCAGGCGTTTGGAATCCGCCAGGGACCGGCCTCCTGTCACGAGCAGAGCACGGTCCCCGAACCCCTTGACCAGCTTGGGCAGACCTGCGACGGAACCCGGCCCGAACACGAGCAAGGGCAGGCGACTGACGCTGAACCCCGGGACCGCTGTCCCTCTCACCAAGCGCTCCGGTCCTTGGGATAGACCGGGCTGTGCGGCACTCCCTCCCTGGGCCTGGCCATCCAGGGCTCCACCTCGGTCTTCCACTTGAGGTAATGCGGGGTCTTCTTGTGCTCCTCGATGGCGTCCTTGGACTCGAAGACCTCGTAGAGGATGAAGCGGGACGCGTCAGCCAGGTCCTGGATGACGTCGAACCGCAGGTTCCCAGGCTCGGAGGTCGAGCCTTCGTGGTTGGCCTTGGTCGCCTTGATGAAGTCCTCGACATGCTCGGGCTTGACCCAGACATGCACGGTGGTGAAGATCATGCTCCCTCCTCTCGAACCCTTCCCGCAGTCCTTGGACGGCACCCCATCTCCCTGCATGCCGTCCTCCAAGCATATGGTAGCATGGCCGACGGCGGGCCAAAAGGAAAAGCCCCTGTTTCCAGGGGCTTTCAAAGTGGTGGACCTAATCGGGATCGAACCGATGACCTCCTGCATGCCATGCAGGCGCTCTCCCAGCTGAGCTATAGGCCCGTGAGGATATTTTACTACACTTCACCTATATTCGCCAAGCGCACACGGAGAAAAAACCATGAAGAAGTGCTGCAGAGAGGAAGCGGTCACGGCGTCGGTCAAGGCAAAAGTGAACGGCAAGGCCGTGGCCATGAACCCGTTCGTGCAGGACATCGTCGGCAGGGCCGTGGCCGGCATGTTCTCGAGCCTCAAGGGCGTGAAGGCTCCCAAGTCCATCAGCCTGAAGGTCCGGCTCGGCTAGAACTTCAGGTTTCGGAAGACCTCGGGCACTTCCATGCCCCTGGCCCGCATGGCCTCGACCACGGCCTTGGCCTCGGCCTTCCTGCCCTGGTTGTAGAGGAGCGCGGCCAGGGAGACGTACAGGTCGTAGTGGTCGGGATTGATGGCGAGCGCCTTCTTCCACAGCGCCTCGGGCTCCTTGACCTTGCCCTGGTTCATGTAGAGGAGGCCAAGGTTGAAGAGGGCGTTGACGTAGCGAGGGTAGTATTTGAGTTCGAGGAGGAACTGCTCCTCCGCCTGTTTGAGCCGGCCCGCCTTCATGTGGATGAGCCCCAGGTTGTTGTGCACCATGGGCTCCATGGGGTTGAGACTCAGGGCAGCGAGGAATTCCCGCTCGGCGCGGACAAGGTCTCCGTCGAGGAAGCACATGGCGCCGAGGTTGCGCCGGGCAAGGGGCAGGCGCGGAGAGGCGGCCGCGGTCCTGGTCCAGAAAGCCATGCGGTCCCGGTAGCTCCGGGAGTAGGAGAAGGCCGCAGTCCCATGGACCAGGAGGAAGAGTGTGCCTAGGGTCGGAGCCCACCCCTTCCAGGAGTCCAAGCCCCGGCTGAAGCCCGTCTCCAGGAGGATGAGGAAGATCCCCACGATCGGCGCGTAGAGCCTCTTCTCGGCCACGACACCGGCCATGGTCGTGGACTGGAGCAGCATGGACGGAGCCAGGAAGGCGCCGAACCAGACCGCGCCGAAGAGGACCTTCCTCCAGGCCAAACCGCGGGTCGCGGCAAGGCTGGCGGCCGCGAGCGCCAGGCCCAGCCAACCCCAGACCATGGGGGTGTCCCTCATATTGGGCAGGCCCGATAGGTTGAAGGGAAAGAAGACCTTTCCCCAAAGCTGGACGACCCCGGGCAGATTGGCCCAGAGGGAGGAGGCCGCGCTCCCCAGGCTCAGGGAGAGAGGGTCATCGAGGGCGGACCGCCGCAGGAGGGACCAGACCACGAGCACCGCGAGCCACCCCGGCGCCAGGGAGGCGATCCTGGACCAGGGCCGCTCGCCCGCCTCCACGAGGACGAGGTAGGCAAGGCAGACCGGGAGCAGGACGGCTCCGGTCTCCTTGCTGAAGAGCGCCAGCGTCCAGCAGGCGAGATGGAGAGCCGCGTTCCTCCACCCCCCCTCCCGGATGAAGGAGATGAAGGCCCCCATGGAGGCAAGCACGAAGAGTCCCATCAGCGTGTCGTCGCGGGTCGGGACGTGGACGACGTTCTGCGTGAGCGCTGGGCTGACGAGGAAGGCCAGGGAGAAGAAGAGGGCCGGCCGCTCGGGGTGTCCCAGGCGCCGGAAAAAGGACAGCAGGACGCAGGAGGCCGCGAGGTGGACCAGCAGGCTCGTCAGGTGATAGCCGCCGAACCACGAGCCCCAGAGATTGGCGTCCACGACCAGGGAGGCCGAGAACAGCGGGCGATAGTACGTGTCCCCCTCGTGAGAGACGTGGAACACCCCCTGCCCGAAGACCTTCAGCAGGCTCGACCAGCGGCCCAGGAAGTGGAGGTTGTCCGAGATGAGGACCTGGTCGTCGAGATAGGTGAGGCCGAAAAAGAGCGCCTGGAAGTAGAGCCCCAGGCCCACGGCCGCCAGAACAGCGTAGGCCCGCCAGTCGGGCCGGACGGAGGCAGTGGCCGCCGGCGGCTTCACCCGAAGATCCCCATCTTCTCGAACTTGGCCGCGGTGTTGGCCGTGTGGGTGCCGTTCCAATAGAGCTTGCCGCAGGCGGGGCAGCGGAAGAAGGGCGTGTCGAGCTCCCGGACCAGCGGGGGCGCCAGCGGCAGGGCCTCCTCGCGGGGGACCGAGGAGAGCTCCACGTTGCAGGAGGTGCAGCGGGAGAAGAGTTTCTCGCGCCTGGCCTTCACGCCCAGGGTCCTCAGGACGAAGCGTATCTGCTCCTCGAGGCCCTGCATGGGGAGCACGATCTTCCGGAGGCCCTTCACCTCCGGGATGTTGGCGTCGCGGGTCAGGAAGACCCGGCCCTCGGCCTGGGCGGTCTCCAGCAGGACCGCGTCCGCCGAACCGTTCCAGCCGACACAGCGGGAGTCAAAACCCAGGAGGACCAGCCACTTGGAGAGCCGTCCCAGCATGCAGTCGGCGAGGAATCTCGGGATCACGGAAAGCTATGCGCGGGGGGGGACTTGAACCCCCACGGGTTTCCCCATACGCCCCTCAAACGTACGCGTCTGCCATTCCGCCACCCGCGCTAAGATCGAACTAAGGGGACTTCTTCGCTGGCGCCGCCTTCCCCGCGTCCGCCGGGGCCGCCTGAGCGGCTCCTCCTTCCTCGGCCCCCGGCGCAGCCGGCGCCGAGATCGGTGCCGGCCGATAGGGGACCTTGGAGGTCACGCTCGTCATGGACGAGCGCGCGGACATCAGGGACAAAAAGAGCGAGGTCAGGGCGAAGACGCCGGCCACGAAGCCCGTGAACTTCTTGATGAACGTGGTGCCGGAGGGGGTGTTGATGAGGTCCCCCCCTCCGCCGAAGACCATGAGCCCCGCGCCCCGGCCGCCCTGGACGAGGACGGTCAGGATGAGCACGACGCACGCAAGGACATGGACGACGACGAGTATCGTATGAGCCATATTGTTATTGGGGTCAGATCTTGAGATTTGAGTTTTCCTTGGAAAACTCAAATCTCAAGATCTGACCCCGATTATAGCATTAGCAGGCCAGCGCCGCCAAGCCGGGCAGGACCTTTCCTTCCAGGAGCTCGAGGCTCGCCCCTCCGCCCGTGGAGCAGTGGGAGAGCTGGGCATCCACCTTCGCGAGGTCCACGGCCGCCAGGCTGTCCCCCCCGCCCACGATGGTCGTGGCGCCCTTCTTCGTGGCCTTGGCGAGGGCCTTGGCCACCTCGAGGGTGCCCTTGGAGAACGCCTCGGTCTCGAAGATGCCCATGGGCCCGTTCCAGAAGATGGTCTTGGCCTTGGCGATCTCCTCGGTGAAGATCTCGATCGTGTGCGGGCCGATGTCCACGCCGATCATGTCCGGCGCGATGGCCATGGCCTGGGTCACGACGCGCTCCGCGTCGGGCTTGATCTCCTTGACCGTCACGTGGTCCGCCGGGAGGAGGCACTGGATGTTCTTGGCGTAGGCCTTCTCCACGATGGCCTGCGCGTCCTTGACGTTGTCCTTCTCCAGCAGGGACTTGCCGATGGACACGCCCTGCGCGTGGAGGAAGGTGTAGGCCATGCCGCCGCCGATGATCAGCGAGTCCACCCGCTCGAGGAGCTTGAGGAGCACGCCGATCTTGTCGGAGACCTTGGCCCCGCCGATGATGGCGAGGAACGGCCGCTCCGGGTTGCCGACCACCCGGTCGAGGAACTCCAGCTCCTTCTGCACGAGGAAGCCGATGCCGCCGGGCAGGTTCTTCGGGATGCCCGCCGTGGAGGCGTGCGCCCGGTGCAGCGCGCCGAAGGCGTCCTGCACGAAGATGTCCCCGTGCTTGGAGAGCTGCTTGGCGAACTCCGCGTCGTTGCCCTCCTCGCCCGCGTGGAAGCGGAGGTTCTCGAGCACCAGCACCTCGCCGGGCTTCAAGGACTTGACGGCGGCGTCGGCCTTGGGGCCGACGCACTCGTCGCAGAACGCCACGGGAATCCCCAGGAGCTTCGCGAGTTCCGGCGCGAGCGGCTTCATGCTGTACTTATCCTCAGGCTTGCCCTTGGGACGGCCGAGGTGCGAGACCAGGGTGACCCGGGCGCCGGCGTCGAGCAGGTGCTTGAGGGTCGGGACGGTCTCCCGGATGCGGCGGTTGTCGACGACTTTGCCCCCCTTCATGGGGACGTTGTAGTCGACCCGCGCCAGGACCCGCTTGTCCTTGACGTCGAGGTCCTGCAGGCGCTTGAGCTTCAAGGCCGGCTTGTCGCTTCCAGGCATTGCCATCTCCTTCCGGTCCTCGGCCTCAGGCCGGGACGCCGACTTTCTTCCCGATGAAGACGACGAGGTCGACCACGCGGCGGGAATACCCCCACTCGTTGTCGTACCACGCGAAGACCTTGGCCATGCCGTCTCCGACCACGTCCGTCAGGGACGCGTCCAAGGACGAGCTGTAGTTCAGGCCTTGGAAGTCGCGGGACACGAGCGGGACCTCGCAGTACTGGAAGTAGGGCTTCAGGCGCGGCGACTCGGAGGCCTTCTTGAAGGCGGCGTTGATCTCCTCCTTCGTGGCCTTCTTCTCGAGCTGGACGGTCAGGTCCACCAGGGAGACGTTGGGCGTCGGGACCCGGATGGCCAGGCCCGTGAGCTTGCCCTTGAGCTTGGGGAGCACCAGGCCGATGGCCTTGGCGGCGCCCGTGGAGGACGGGATCATGCTCGTCCCCGCGGCGCGCGCCCGGCGCAGGTCCTTGTGCGGGAAGTCCAGCAGGACCTGATCGTTCGTGTAGGAGTGGATGGTCGTCATCACCCCGTACTTGATCCCGAAGGACTCGTCGAGGACCTTGGCCACCGGGGCCAGGGCATTGGTCGTGCAGGAGGCGTTCGAGACGATGTGGTGCTTGGCGGGATCGTAGAGGTCCTCGTTGATGCCCATGCAGATCGTGATGTCCTCGCCCTTGGCCGGAGCGGAGATGATGACCTTCTGGGCTCCGCCCACGGTCATGTGCACCTTGGCCTTCTCGGCCTCGGTGAACTTGCCGGTGGATTCGACCACGATGGCCACGCCCAGGGACTTCCACGGGATGGCAGCCGGATCCTTTTCCTTATAAACCTTGACCAGCTTGCCGTCGATGCGCAGGTCCTCGCCGGCGGCCTCGACCGTGCCGGGGTAGGTGCCGAAGGTCGAGTCGTATTTGAAGAGGTGCGCGAGAGTCTTCGCGTCCGTGAGATCGTTGACGGCCAGGATCTCGATATCCTTGTTGCCCGCCGCCGCGCGGAACACGAGCCTTCCGATGCGTCCAAACCCGTTGATGCCTACCTTAGTCGCCATGCCGCCTCCTTAAGAATACACTGGTGCTGGGTGTTGACTAAATTTACTTATCGCGGATAAGTAAATTTAGTCAACACCCAGCACCAGTATAGCATTAAGCGGGGACGGCCTTGTAGCCGTAGCAGATGACCCCGGACTTGCCGACCTCGTTGATCTTCCGGAACTCGATCCGCACCGGCAGGCCGACGCGGACCTCGCCCGGAGCGCAGTCCGCCACCTGCATGGTCAGCCGCATCCCGTCGTCGAGGTCCACCACGGCCAGGACGTAGGGGGTCTGCTCCGCGAAGCCGCTCGGGGGCACGCGGATGACCGTGTAGGTGTGCACCTTCCCCCGGTCGGCCAGCCGCACGGTCTCGAAATCCGTGGAACGGCAGCTGTCGCATACCCCGCGGGACGGCATGAAGACCTTGCCGCACCTCCGGCACCGGCCCGCCTCCAGGCGGTACCTGCGGGGGATCTCCCTCCAATATCGCTGCGGCTGCATCTCAGGCCACCCCCAGGATCGAGACGATCGAGCTTCCGCCGGTGCCGCCCATGTTCTGGGCCAGGCCGACCCGCGGGCCGTCCACCTGCCGGCCGCCGGCCTCGCCCCGGAGCTGGACCGCCAGCTCGACGAGCTGGGCCACCCCGGTCGCGCCCACGGGATGCCCCTTGGACTTCAAGCCCCCGCTCGTGTTGACCGGGATCCTCCCGCCGACGGCGGTCTCGCCGCTGGCGACGAGCCTGCCCCCCCCGCCGGCCGGGGCGAAGCCCAGGGCCTCCGTGGCCATGATCTCCGCGATGGTGAAGCAGTCGTGGACCTCGGCGAGGTCGACGTCCTCGGGCTTCAAGCCCGCGGCCTTATAGGCGCGCTCGGCGGACTTCTCCACGGCCGCCAGACGACAGAGGTCCTTGCGGCTGTGCAAGGCGATGGTGTCCGTGGCGTGCCCCACCCCGAGCACCTTGACCGGAGCCTTCTTGCCGAGCTTCTTGGCAAGGTCCAGGGGGGCGAGGATCAGTGCCGCGGCCCCGTCCGTGATGGGCGAGCAGTCGAGCAGGCGCAGGGGGTCCGCCACCAGGGCGGAGGCCTCGACCTCGTCGGCCGTCAGCTTGACGCGGTACTGGGCCTCGGGGTTCTTCAGTCCGTTGAGGTGGTTCTTCACCGCGACCAGCGAGAGCTGGCGCCG
>JBAZSR010000039.1:0-20927 GCA_041662295.1 Elusimicrobiota bacterium
AGACGGCCGGGGCCAGGATGATGCCGGGCACGCCCATGACGGCCTCGCCGATGAGGATGCAGAGCAGGGTCTGCCACATCGGCGTGTCGATGGCCGAGCCCACGATGCGGCTGTTGAGGAAGTACTCGAGCTTGTGGATGACGACGAGGAACGCTAGGGCCGCGACCGCGAGCTTCAGCGACACCGTCAGCGCGGTGGCCACGATGAGGGTGTTGGAGAGGATGTTCCCCACGATGGGCAGGGTCCCCAGCAGGAAGGTCGAGGGGACGAGGAAGGCGATGTAGGGGATCTCCATGACCAGCAGGAAGACCGTGGTGAGCGCGGTGTTGATGAGCGCGATGAGGACCTGCGCGCCGATGACCCTGTCGCAGCTCGCCAAAAACGAGTCGAGCCTGTTGTTGAACTCCCTGCGGACCGAGTCGAACAGGTCGGGCTTGTACTCCCGCTTGGGCTCGGTCAGGAAGTAGAGGATGGCAAGGAAGACGCCCACCACGATGTGGAAGAACTGGCGGGTGAGGATCTTGGAGGCGCGGGAGATGGCCATCACGTTCTCCTTGACCGCCTCCACCGCGACGGTCCTGAGCTCGTCGACGTTGTCGAACGGGAGCTCGAAGCCGAAGTCCCTCGCGGTCTCGATGGCCTTGGGCATGGCCGTGGTGGCAATCTGCGGGAAGGTGGCCACGGTCTGGCGCACGAAGTGCGCCACGGTCCACGAGAGCCCGGCCACGACCGCCACGAAGCTCGCGACCGCGAGCCACTTCGCGTAGAACTTCCGGACCTTCATGTGGAAGGCCGTGAACGCGTAGTGCAGGACCATGAAGGAGAAGAGTCCCGCCAGCACGAGCGGGCCGAGGTGGAGAGGGATGGTCCCGAGCAGGAGGACGCCGAAGAGCAGGTGCGAGATCAGGCGCGGGTCGCGCATGGGGCAAGGATAGCAAATCGGGGCGGGGCTATCGCTTCTTCGCGGGGGCGCTCGCCGGGGCGTCGAAGACGTACTCAAGGAAGCGGGGCTCCGCGGCCGAGACCGCGATGAAGGCGCCGGCGCTGGTGAAGCCGCCGTCGAGGAGCACGCGCCTCCCCCAGAACCGGGTCATCGCGAACCCCTTGGACTGCAGGAGGAACTGCCTTTCGCCTTCCGTCACCATGCGCGCGCCGGTCACGGTCAGGGTCTTGGTGGCCGTGTCGTAGACCGCCTTGGTGATGATGACGTCCCCCCCGCCGAGCGAGGTCTGCTGGCCGGCCGCGCGCTTCATGGCGGAGTAGACGCCGCGCACCTCGTGCGCCTTGAACACCTTGGAGGCCTCTCCTTGGAACACGATGAGCCCGTCCTTGGGCACGGCGACCCCGTTGATGAACTTCCGCCAAAGGCTCGTGATCTGGCGCCTGGACCCGTAGACGAACTGCTCGGTCGTGGCCGCGACCCTGCCGCCGGCGACCGTGACCCCGTCGTCGGCGAACTTGAGGATCTCCTTCTCGAGGACCTCCGACTTGGTGGCGTGGAAGACCACGTCCGACTTGCCCTTGGTGGCCTCCGTGAGGAACCGGCTCTCCTCGCGGGTCAAGGGCGCGCCCTCGGCGATCTTGGCGTTGAGCTGGGCGACCCGCTCCGCGTTTGCCGTGACCGCGGAGGGCGGCGGGACCTTGGCCTTGCTCAGGCTTCGGACGGCCTTGGCGATGTGGCCGCCCAGGACGTCGAGCTTCGTCACCTCCCCGATCTTCGTCCAGGCGCCCGTGGGCAGGAGCGAGGCCGTGGTGATGGCCGCGTCCTTGAGGGCCGTGCCCCCGGCCTTGGCCGCGTCCCACGCAGAGGCCTCGGGGTCGTAGAGCTGCTCGAAGAACCTGCCGGTGCTCTTTTCGTAGCGCTCCAGGTTGAACATCTCGAGGACCGCCCGGGCCGTGGCCGCGCCCGCGCGGCCGATCTCCGAGGTCTTGGGGTCCGAGCCGACCCGGTCCCAATACTTGACGGCGTCGTCCACGATGCCTCCGCTCGTCTCGATCGGAGGCGGCGGGGCCGCCTTCGGGGAGAAGCCCTGGCGGAGCTGGGCCTTGGGCGCCATGGCCGCGGACCCCGCCTTGGGCTGGCCCGCCGGAGGACGGCCCGCTCCCGCGGCGTTGACGGCCGTGACCTGGTTCGACGGCCCGCCGAAGCCTTCGGCGGACTTCCTGTCCCAGCCCAGGGACTGCTCCATGTTCCGGACTCTCTTCATGTCCGGGAGGACGACGCCCGGCAAGGGCTGAGGGATGGCTGTTCCTTCGGAGGACGAGAGCCCCTCCCCGCAGGCGCCTCCGGAGGCCAGCAGGCAGAGGATGCGGGCCGCGCTCTTCTCCGCGGCTGTCCGGCCCAGGAGGCCGGAAGAGGCCGCTGATTCGAGCGCGGCCGCCTCAAGCCCGGCCTCCTTCTCCGCCGGGGCCTGCGGCGCCGCCAGCATCCTGGCGAGCCTTCCGGCAGCGGCGGCGAGCCTGGCCGACTGCATGGCCGAGGCCGGTTGGGAGAGCGAGGACGCGGCCCTGGAGACTTCTTGAAGCGCTTCGCCGCGGCCTTCAGCGCCGGAGACCTGCGCTGCCGCGAGCATGCCAGCGACGAGGAGCGAGGCGCCTGGCAGGAAAGGGCGGCCCATGCCATTAGGGTAGCCCCGGAGCCCCAGGATTTCAAGGGTTTTTTAGGTAAAATACAACGGAAGTCCGGCAGGCTTTCACGGGGAGTCCGGGCCTTAGGTCCTAGGCTGTGAAGGCCTGCAAGACCCATGCGGCCCCGGTCCCGTTGAGGTATCCTTCCAATGATGCGGATTCCGAGGCCGTTGCTGGCCCTTGTCGTTCTCCTTCCTCTTTCCTCCCCGGCTTTCAGCCAGCAGATCCATCGCGTACGCGTCCCGACCTCGGTGGGCGCCAGCAGCGGATTCTCAGGCGGGGCCTATGCCGCGGCCGCCTCGGTCCACAGCCGGCCCTTGGCGATCACGGCCATGCACGGTCTCCCCGTGGCCGGCGCGGTCCTGCCGTCTTTGGCGCACCCCCAGATCCAGGCCGTGCCCGGGATCCAGCAGACCATCGCTGTCCCTGCTGTCCCAGCGGCCGCCGGTCTAGCCGTCGCCTCCCCCTCCCGTGATGTCGCCCCTGCCGGGCCTGTTGAGTCCATCTCCAACGCCGGCTCCCGCGTCGGCGCCTCGGACCTCAAGTTCCCCCGGGGCGCCCGGGGCGTCGCTCTCCACGAGGCCAGGACCTCGGCGGACGTCGACCGGCTCATCGCGGTCAACCCCAATTCCATCGGCCTCATCGCGGGTCTCAAGAACGCGATCAAGGTCCATGGCCCGGTCAAGATCCGCGTCTATACGGACGCCTACGGCAAGACATTCTCGGCCATCGACCTGCAGGGCGCGCCCCAGTGGGCGGGCCTCGTCCCCGAGCTCGAGCCCCACGAGGTCAACCTCATCCGCAAGATTCTCAGGGTCACCGATGACGTGCAGGTCGTGGTGCGCGAGGAGGGCAAGACCCCGGACCTCATCGTGGCCGGCGAGATGACCGAGATCAAGAGCGACATGAACGGCCTTCCCTCGGCGCATCTCATCGACAAGGCCAACCAGCAAGTCCGAGACTTCGGCCTGCGCCACGGCATCGTCGGAGGCGGTCTGGCCATGGACCTCGTGCACGAGCCCTTCATCGAGACCGAGCGCGTGCTCGGGGCCGTCAACGACTGGGCGGGCAAGACCCGCCGCGTGGAGCTCGGCCGCATCCTGATGTTCGCGGCCGATGACGTCCGCTTCTTCGCCTTGGGCGCGGACGGCCTCTTCGAAGTGGCCGGAGCGCCCGCCCCGTCCTCCTCCGGCGGCGCCGGCATCAGGCGGCTGAGCCTTCCCACCGAACAGGGCGTCCTGGGCCGGGTCCGCGCCGTGCACGACAGCGCCCTGAACGACTAGGGAAGGCCGCGATGGCCTCTCATGGACCTGGATCCAGGCAGGCCCGATGATGCGGGCCGCTTAGGCCCTTGGGCCCAACCGCGACAGGTCGGACGAGGCTATCCTTCCTTACATAGCATGAAGCGCTTCTTGGCCGCTGTCATCCCTGCCGTCCTCCTGTGGGCGAGCGTGCCTGTCCCTGCCCTGGCGCAGACGATCACGGCCGGGACCGGGAAGGTCGCGGCCGTGCCCTCGGCGCAGAACATGGGGATCGGCGCCGCGGCCGGAGTGGCAGGCGTGCCGGCCGGGAATCTCGCGCCGCTGGCCTCCCAGGGTTTCTCCCCCTCTCTCGGACTGCCGGGGATCGCTGCTCCGCGGATCGAGCGCGGCTTGGCTGAGGTCTCGCCTGAAGCGGTCCTTGGGAGCGCTGTTCCCGAGGCACTGCCTGCTGTTCTTCCGCCCCAGGCGGTCTCGATTCCTTTCGGGCTCCCCTCCGCCGAAGTCCAGGCTCCGAAGCCTGCTGCTGAGGCCAAGGTCCAGGCTGTCGAGGACGGAATCTCGGTCGCGGCTCCGGCTGAGAAGGAGGCCCCGGCTTCGGTCACGGCCCTCCGGTCCTTGGGCAAGGGCATCGCCAAGCCTGGGACCGATGCCGCGGGGCTCAACTACGCTTTCGACGGCAATGCCGCGGTCCGGGCCGATCCGGTCGAGCCTGCTTCCTCCGGAGAAGCCGCGGCTCAGGCCAAGGCCGCGCTCACGCTGGCCAAGTCCGGGCCCATCACGGCCGGGCCGAAGGCGGAAGCGCCCGCTCCGGTCACGGAGAAGCCGCAGGGCAAGCTCCCCTTCTCCTACTACCTCTACCTCGCGGGCCAGTACCTCTACGCCCTGGGCCAGGAGGCGACCTCGCTCATCGCGCCCCTCTACGCCTACGCGGCCCAGGGCCTGGCCTTCGCGGTCACGACTCAGGCGGCCTTCCTGGTGGCCATCCTGCCCGGAGCCTTGCTGGGCAGCAGGTGGGTCAAGCGCTTCGACGCCAAGAAGGTCTATGTGGCGGGCAACATCCTGCACGGGCTCGTCGCCCTTTCCGTGCCCGTGGCGCACGTCCTGACAGGCGTGTTCTCGCCGGTCCATTTCCTGGTCTCGAACCTGGTGGCGGGCTTCATCTACGGCGCCTTGCGCGGCGTGGCGGAGAAGGAGATCGCCCCGCGCATCGTGGGCCAGGAGAACAGGGACAAGCTCAACAAGGCGGGCGCGCTCTTCTACGCGGCGTTCGAGGGCGCGGAGTTGACGGCCGCCCTCGTCATCGGAGCCCTCATCCCGCTCCTGGGACTGAATCCGACGGCGGCCGTCATGTCCGGGATGATGCTCCTGAGCGCGCTCCCCCTGGCCATGATGAAGCTCAAGCGCGACGGCTCGGCCGGCGAGGATGAGGAGAAGGGCGGCACGGAGGCTAAGCTCCCGTGGATGACCTACCTGCCCTACATCTTCACGGTCTTCTCGCACCTCTCCCTCTACATGTTCCTGGCCCCGTTCACGGCGCTCGAGATCTTCAAGAGTCAGGCGCTCAACGGCACCATCGTGGCCTTCTACACCGTGGGCAGCCTCGTGACGGCCCTGGTCACGGCGTACCTGCCCAAAGTGACGAAGGTCTTGGACGAGCGCGGCTGGGCCGGCGTGGGCATCGGCACCATGATCGCGTTCCTCGCGGCCTCGCTCCTGTTCCAGAGCGTGCCCCTGACCCTGGGGGCGGCCTTCCTGCTCGGTGTGGGCCTGACCCAGATGCAGATCGTGTGGCGCTCGCTCTACCAGCAGAAGCTGGCCATCGATGCCCAGCCGCACGTGTTCCAGTGGCTCTCCATCATCCCGGTCGCGGCCACCCTGCCGCCGTTCCTCTTCATGCAGGCCGGCCTGTTCATGGGCTGGTCCATGCCCGCCCTGCTAGGGGTCATCGGCGCGGCCATCACGGTCGTCAGCCTCGGCGTCCCGCTCTTCAACTGGCTCTCCAAGCGCCTCGGCCGCAAGAAGTCCTGACCTCCTGCTGGCCTCCGCTTCCCAGGTCTGATAGAATCCCGAAGCAATGCGTCAGCGCCCTCAGGCGTCCAAAGAGCCATCCGAGCCTCATCCCCTGAAGTCCCTTTACGGGGCAGGGCTCTGGACCGCGGCGTTCCTCCTGCCCCTGGCGGTCCTGCCGTTGCTCATCTCGGGCTTCGGCCTGGCCAAGCTTTCCTGCCTTTCTGTCAGCGTTGGGCTCATGGGTCTGGGCCTCGCCTTGGGCAAGCCGCGGGCCATGGAAGCCCCGAGAGCCCTTCTCTGGCCGCTCCTGGCCGGGCTTGCGGTTTTGGCGGCCTCGCTCCTGGCTTCTCGGGACGTGTTCCTGAGCGTGTTCGGGCAGTACGACCACTACGCTTTCGGCGCTTATCCCATGGCCCTGCTGGCCGGCCTTTGCCTCATGGCGGCTCTCGCTTCCTGGCGCGAGAGACAGCGGACCCTGGATTGGATGCTCGCCGCCGCCGGGCTCGTGGCGGGCCTCGGCCTGCTTCAAGCCGCCGGGTTCGCCTCCTTGGGCCCCGCGCCGGGGTTCACGGGCGCCAGGCCCATCGCGACCATCGGGGGCGCCGTGAGCTTCGCCGCCTATCTCTGCGTCATGTTCCCCCTGGCGCTCCACCGCTGTCTGGAAGGCCGGACGCTCTGGCCGTGGCTGGTCTTGGGACTGACGGGCCTGGGCCTGCTGGCTTCGGGCGGCAGGGCAGGGCTCGTCGGGGCCTGCGCCGGAGCGCTCGCCTATCTCGCCTGCTCCGGCGGCCTGCCGCGCTCGAGGCAGGGCCGCCTCTGGCTGGTTGCCGGGCTCGTGGCCTTGGCCGGTTTCGCCGCCTGGAGGCTTTCGACGAGGCCTCTGCGGACCATGCTCTCGGCGGACGTTGCCCGCGTCGAGGTCTGGCGCGTGGCATGGGACGCTTTCAAGGACCGCCCTCTCCTAGGGGCCGGGCCGGATGCCTTCGAGCTCGAATTCCGCCAGCGGCGCGGGGAGGACCTCATCAGGCGGACGCGGGCCCTCTTCCCCACCCACAGCCACAACGACGTGCTCCAGGCCATGGCTACGACCGGGCTCCTGGGCCTGGCCGCGTACCTGGCGGTCCTGCTGGCCGGCGGCGCGCTCATCCTCCAGAGGCTCAAGGAGCCGGGCTCGAGGTCCTGGGCCGCGGCCATGGCCGGGGGCCTTGCGAGCGCGTTTGTGGTGATGAAGTTCAATCCGGTCTCCTTCGAGACGCTCGCGCCCGCTGGCCTGCTGCTCGGGTTCCTGGCCCCGGCTCCGGAGCCCGAGGGAGGCTCCCCCAGGCCAGGGCTCTCAAGGGCCTTGGCGGCCCTCGGCATCGCCTCATGTCTCCTGTGCCTCTGGCTGGTCCGGGTCGACGCTGGCGTGAGCTGGTGCTTCTCGGTCGGCCGGCTCCAGGGGCCGGGCCTCGGGCTCTCCTGCCTGATCAGGGCCGTGGACAGGAGGCCCTGCGAGACGCGCTATCAAGCCCTCATGGCGGATGTCCTCAATGAGGCGCTGGCGTCTCTGCCCTTGGAACGTGGCCGGGGCCTCCTCTCATCAGCAGGGCCTGTCGCGGAGCAAGGGGCCGCCTGCAGGCCCAGGTACGCCCCGGCCGCTGACACCCTGGGATTCCTGGCCTTGATGCAGGCCAAGGCCGGGGACTCGGGCCGCCTGGACCTGGCTGAGGCCAGTTTCGACCGGGCCTTGGAGCTCGACCCTTGCGGCAAGGGCATCGTCTACCGGCGGATGCTTGCGGCCCGGGAGCGCGGGGACAAGGACTTGGAGCGTTCCCTGAAGGAGCGTTACGAGCGGCTCCACGCCCTCGGGAAGGATTAGGGCGTCTTCATGCCGCGGCGGACCGCGGCGCCGAACTCCCGGCGGAATCCCTCGTCGGCTTCGAGCTTCCGGCACAGGGGCACGGAGATCTCCAGTTGGACTCCCCCCTCACGCGCCCTGTTGACGATGTTCTTCGGGGCGGCGCCGGGCAGGCGCTTGCAGGGCTCCTCCACCTGGATGCCGGCCTCCAGCAGGCTCGCGGCCATGGAAGCGCGGAGTCCCGCGTTGGCCCCGCCCACGCACACGAAGGGCTCGGTGTCCCGGCTGCCGTGCAGGGACACGCCGAGCAAAGACGAGGCGGCGAGGGCGACCGCGGCCGGGTCGTCGTAGCGAGCCGAGGTGACATGGAAGGAGCGGCACTCCTCGAAGGTCCCCAGGCACTCGAAGAGATAGTAGCTCCAATCCCCTCCTGCCACGGCTAGGGCCGCCTGGGAGGTGCCGGGCTCGATGTTGCCCCCGTGGATGGCGAAGACCGCGACCGAGGAACGGCGGTCCTCGAATAGGACCCGGAAATCGCTCCCCGCCTCACGGGCCGCGGTCAAGGACGCGAAATCCGGATAGAGGTCCTTGGACTTGGAAGAGCCGGACCTCTTATTGGCGGCCGGGACGCAGGCCATGGAGGCCGCCAGCAGCAGCCAGAGCAGGCGCTTCACGGGGCTATGGTAGCAAACCTGCTGCAGGGTCTCTGGTATCCGGGCCGCGCGGTATCATCAGGGAGGTGATCGTCCTCTTCCTTGCCGCGACCCTATTCCTGGGGCCGCCGGAGACTCCCTGTCGAAGGGAGAGTTCCGGGAGATACTCGAAGCCGTGGTCGGCGACGGGGAGGGTTCCACGGACCTGGCCTCGGCCGCCACGGGATATCAGTTCGCAGTCTGCCACCGCATCGAGTTCCGCGACGCTCCGGACGCTGAATTCCAGGACTACAAGGGCAAGCCCGCGGCCTGCAGCGTCGTAGCTCCCAACCTTTTCCACTTCAAGGTCTCGGGCCAGACCCTGACCTGGCACCAGGTCCTCTCGGACCTCTCCTGGGTCAAGGGAAACCCTCCCCTCGGCAAGGAGATGGCCGTGGCCGGGCACGAGGAGCACCGCCTGGAGGCTGGCGGAAAAGAGGTCTCGGTCCGCAGGGGTTCGGGAAGATTTTTTGTATCTCTCTCGGAGGTTTTGTCGCATTCTAGGTTGAAGGGCCAAAGTAGGTGGATTGACCGCTTTAATCGCTTGAATCGGGTCTCGATGCGACAAAACCCTTCGTCGAGGAATCCTGCGATCGAGGGAGGACACCCCATGCCAGGGCGGGAACAGCCCCCAGGCACGGTCCGGTTCCCTGGCGCTGCCGGGTCGCTCCCGGCTACCGCTGGCCGGCCGAAGACGGAAGCTTGGCCCGGGACCATTCCCGGATGGCCCTGAGCTGCGAGGGGCCGTCGATGCCGGCCTCGGCGAGCACGCGGTCGCCCTGGCCCGAGCCGAGGTAGTGCCCGGTCCTGAAGCTGTGCAAGGAGCGGCGCAGTCCCTCGTCGGACCTGATCCAGCGCCACAGGGTCGGCAGGGTGAAGTCCGTGATGCCCATGGCCTGCAGGGCGAGCCTCTCCGGGAAGATGGTCTCCCGTTCCTTCTGCGGCAGGAGGTCGAAGAGCTCGGAACTGGCTACGTAGAAGACATTGACCTCGAGCCCCTCCTTGTCGAGCTGGGGCAGGACGTCCCGCACGAAGGCGACGCCCGCGCCAGAGCCCGCGAGGACCACGGTCCGGTCGGTCTCGCAGCGCCGCATGGCGTAGACGCCCTTGGCCGCGGCCTCGGCCGGCGGCAGGCGCAGGGCGGCCCGGTCCACGATGGTCTCGGGAGGCCTCGTGACGAACGGGGCCAGGAGAGCCGGCCGGGCCTGCAGGCCCGCGATCAGCAGGGGCCAGACCTCGGCGGGCTCCCACGGCACGAGCGTGATGGCCGTGCCTTCGGGGAAGTTGTTCTGCAGGAGCTGCAGGGCCTGCGGGTCGGCGTGCGTGGGCCCGTCCTCGCCGGTCTTGGGACCGGCGTGGGCGTTGATCATGATGAAGGTCTGGTAGGGCTCGCCGTCCACGGAGCGCCGGGCCTGCTGGCCGATGACGTGCAGGCGCGCGGCCACGTGCTCGAGGGCCGCGATGAAGGCCGCGTAGGAGCTCGTGACTCCGATGTGCCGGCGGTAGGAGGACACGCCCGCCATCACCGCTCCCATGGCGTCCTCGCAGATGCCGCCCACCGAGGCGATGCGCGACCCGGGGTTGGTCTTCGAGTGGAAGAAGCCCTTGGGGAAACCCTCGTTGATGACCGAGATGCTCGTGGACTCCAGGAGGTCCGCGGCGGCGCCCAATAACGCGCCTTTAGTGAGCTTGTTGAGGTGGCTCAACGAGGCGCCCAGGGCCTGCCGGATGGTGACGGACTGGCCGGGCTTGTAAGCGACCTCGGCCGGGGGGTGGGACACGCTCAAGGGCGCCTCGTAGAGGGCCTTGAGCTCAGGGGCGCCGTGCCGAGGGTTCCTGGAGGCGGCCTTGAGGCGCTGTCCCGCCTTCTCCACGCGGTCGGCCGCGGCCTTGGCCATCGCGCCGTCGGCCTCGAGGGCCTCGCGGACGATCTCGAGGTGTTGCCAGAAGGATGCCTCGAGGCGCTCGGCCGTCTGCTCGCCCTCGAAGCGCGGGAACTCCACCTTGAAGCGCTCCTCGAAATGGCCGATGGCCTTGTAGAACTCCGGGGAGCAGCACTTGTGCCCGGCCCCGTGGGACTTGCGGCCCTCGATGCCGTACTGCCAGCCCTTCACCGTGCGGTAGACGATGGCCGTGGGCTGGTCGTTGCCGATGCCGGCCGCGAGCTTCTGGGCCGCGTGGACGAGGGCGAAGTCCTTGCCGTCCTCCACCTCGACGACGTTCCAGTCGTGCAGGGCCAACAGCTCCGCCGGGGTCCACTGGACGTAATCGCCGGGCTTGTCCCCGTCGGCGCAGACCCGGTCCGAGTCGATGGAGGCTTGGTTCCAGTCCACGTGCAGGGTGAAATTGGACAGGCCCATGGTGGCCGCGGAGGCCAGGGCCTCGTGGACCCGGCCCGCGGTCATGCCGCCCTCGCCCTCGATGGCGTGGACCCGGGGCGCGTCCTCGGCACCGTAGAGGTCGAGGGCCGCGAGGGCCACGCCCATGGCGGCTGCCGCGCCCACGCCGCTGGCTCCAGTGGCGATGGGGATGAAGGGGGTGATGGGCGTCGGATGCCCGTCGAGGGCCTTGGACTTGAACTTCTTGAAGAGCGGGGTGGGCTGGGTCGGGTTGCGGCGGAAGCCCATGAGGTCCTCGAGCCGGAGCTGGCGCGAAACCTCCGGCAGGAGCGCGGGCGCGTGGATGCGCACGCACTCGTTGCGCAGGCCCCAGAGGCAGTAGAGGCCCAGGGCCTTGTGCCCGGCGGCGTAGCAGAGCAGGTCGTTGGCCGTCGAGGCGGGGTCGGAGAACGCGTAGTCCATGACGTCGAAGGCGAGGGTCTGGGCGATCCGTCCCGAGGAGATGCTCCCTCCCGGGTGGCCCGAGGTCGGCACGAAGTTGAAGAGGGTGGCGACCAGGGTCCGGTAGACGAGGTCGAGGTCCTCCCAGAACGCGAGGTTTGCAAGCTTAGCCTTTTGGGCCTTGAGGTGGACTCCTCTTCGGGGGCGGAGCGCGATCGAAGAGCCGGTCAGGCCGGTCACGTCAGCACCGTCCGCTTGGGGATGACCACGATGCCGCCCGGGCTCACGAAGAACCGCTTCTTGTCCTCCTCGACGTCGTAGCCGATGGACATGCCCTCGGGCACGCAGACCTCCTTGTCGATGATGGTCCGCTGGATGCGGGCGTGGCGGCCGACCTCCACGCCTTCGAAGAGGATGGACTCCCGCACCTCGGCGTAGGAGTTCACGCGGACGTTGGGGCCGATGACGGAGTTGCGGACCCGGCCGCCGCTGATGATGGAGCCGTTGCAGATGAGCGAGTCCAGGGCCACGCCCATGCGTCCGCCCGGCCCCTCCTGGGAGAACACGAACTTGGGCGGGGGCGCCTGCATGGGCTTCATGTAGATGGGCCAGTCCGTGTCGTAGAGGTTGAAGAGCGGGTCCACGGCGACCAGGTCCATGTGGGCCTCCCAGTACGCCTCGAGGTTGCCCACGTCGCGCCAGTACTTGAAGGCCTTCTTGTTCTCGTCGACGAACGGGCAGGCCATGACCTTGCCGCGCTGCATCATCTTGTTGACGATGTTGCGGCCGATGTCGTGGCTGCTCTCGGGGTCGTTGGCGTCCTCCTCGAGGACCTCGAAGAGGGGCTTGGGCCGGAAGGCGTAGATGCCCATGCTCGCCATGCACATGTCGGGCCGGCCCGGGATGGTCGGCGCGTTCTCGGGCAAGGGCTTCTCCTTGAAGCCCACGATCTTGTTCTCGGCGTCGACCTCGAAGATGCCGAAGTGCCTGCACTGGTCGATGGGGACCTCGATGGCGCTGATGACCATGTCCGCCTCGGTGCTGAACATGGTCTCGATCATGTGCCGGTAGTCCATCTTGTAGATGTGGTCGCCGGAGAGCACGAGCAGAACGTCGGGGTTCACGTGGCTGATGGAGGTCTTGTTCTGGTGGATGGCGGCCGCGGTGCCGGTGTACCACTCCTCCCCCGTGCGCTGCTGGGGCGGCAGCGGGTCGATGAACTCGCCGAGGTGCGGCCGGCTGATGAAGCGCCAGGCCTCGCGCAGGTGCGCGTCGAGGGAGCGCGACATGTACTGGGTGAGGACGAGGATCTTGCGCAGGCCGGAGTTGATGCAGTTGCTCAGCGTCATGTCGATGATGCGGTACATGCCGCCGAAGGGGACGGCCGGCTTGGCGCGGTCCCGGGTGAGGGGGTCGAGCCGCTCTCCCTTGCCTCCGGCAAGGAGGACCACCAGCACTTTGTCGTATCTGATCATGTCAGCCTCGCGTTCCCCGGCCGGTCTGTTGACCGAGCCGCTGATTAACCTGAGAATCCATTATATGTATATTTATCCGCGCCGCAAACCCCTGCCCTCAGATCCGGGTTCCGGATATCCCGGTCTCGGCCTGGGCTGGCCGTGTTCAGGGCTTGTGGAACAGGTCCGACAGCCCCCTTTTGACCACCTCGGATAAATCGAAGTAATGGATCCCGAATTTGTTCGCTTCATCGGCGAGGGTGTCTTCCGGGACGTCTTTCAAGATCTCGGGGACGCTTAGATATCCGTTGCAGGGCCAGCTGACCAGCGAAGCGGGCAGCAAGGACTCCTGGTCTTGGCGCCCTGCCCGCCCCAACGCCAGGAATACGCGGTAATCCTCGGCGTCGAAGACGCGAGGGCCGTCGTAGCCCGAGCCGGGGATGCTTTCAAAGCGCCGCAGTCCGTTCGTCAGGAAGATGAACGATTTCGAACTCCATCCTTCCGCGGCCAGGTCCCTGGGCTGCCGGTCGTTCCGGACATGCAGCGCTCCGAGCAGGGCCACGATCCGCGTCCTGGGATCAGCCAGGATGTCTGAGAGGTTCTGTGCCATGGCGCGGTCCCTCTCTCGGGGCGAGCGGCCTTGGTTCTGCACCATGTCGATGGCCGCGAGCTTGATCCCTGCCGCACGCACTGACCTGAAAAAATCCAGATGGAGTCTGGGGTAGCCTTTGCCGATCCCCCCCCTCATCGCCGGTCGCATTGAATCGCTCGAAGCCATCCTGCTCGAGGGAAGGCACCTCGATGGCAAGGTGGGTGATCCCGGCCGCGGTCAGTTCCTGAAGTCGTCTCGCAAGCACCTGTCGGACAGCCTTGCCGGATGAGTGGCTTTCGCCGATATAGATGACCCGTTCGCTGCCGCCGAAGACGGCGTTCCAATCCAAGGGAGAGGCTTGCTCTTTGAGCTGTCCGGCCAGAAGCGACGGATCATGTTCGAACCGTTCGGGGCGGGGGTATTTTCTTTCGATGTGCTTGGCGAACTCGTCCATGGAGAGGCTCCGCGCCGAGACCGGAGCGGCCGAATGGACAAGGAGAAGGAGGACCACCAGCACTTTGTCGAGTCGTATCATCGAAGTCCTCGCGCTCCTTGGCCGATCTTTTGACTGAGCCAATGAGTGATCATTGGAATTCATTATAGGTATATCTGTCCGCGCTGAAAACCCCTGGTCCGCGAATCCGCCATATTTCACTATAATATGCCGCAATGACCTCCTGGCTGCCGCTTCTCCTGCTCGCCGCGGTCCTGCGGGCCGAGGTCATCCCCCCGCAGGTCGCGGGAGGCTTCTATCCCGGCGACGCCGCGGAGCTCCGTTCCGTGGTCGACGGCTACCTCGCCGCGGCATCCTCCTCCGCCAGCAAGGGCGAGATCCTCGGCCTGCTCTCCCCCCACGCCGGCTACACCTACTCCGGCGCGGTCGCCGGGGAGGCGTACCGCCGCGTCCAGGGTCGGCGCTACGACACGGTCATCGTGCTCGCGGCTTGCCACCGCGTGGCAATCCCTGGGGCCGCCACGCTCGCGGAGGGCGCGTTCGAGACCCCCCTGGGCCGGGTGGAGGTGGATGCAGGGCTTGTCAAGCGCCTGTCCCGCCTGGAGCCTGGGATCGCGGCCCTGCCCGCGGCGTTCCGCGGGGAGCACGCCTTCGAGGTCCAGCTGCCGTTCCTCCAGCGTGCGCTGGCGCCCGGATGGAAGGTCGTGCCTCTCCTCATGAACACCGACGACCTTGAGAAGAGCCGGGCCGTGGGCCGGGCCGTGGCCAAGGTCTTTACGCCCGGAAGGACGCTGCTGGTCGTGTCCTCGGACCTCTCGCACTTCCCCGAGTCCGGCGCGGCCCGCGTGGTGGACCTGGCCACGCTCTCCGCCCTGACGAGCCGGCCCGACGACCCCGGCTACTTCCGGCTGGCCAACCAGGCGCTCATGCAGAGGGGCGTGCCAGGGCTCGATACCACCTTCTGCGGCGAAGCCGGGGTCCTGGCCGCGCTCTTCGCCATGAAGGAGCTAGGCGGGATCGGCAGGCTGCTCCGCTACGCGAACTCAGGCGAGGGCCCTGGTGGGGATCCCTCCCGCAGCGTGGGCTATGCGGCCCTGGCCTGGACCCGGGGCACGGTGGCCCCGAAGACGCGGCCCCTGTCGGCCGAGTCGCGCGCCGCGCTCTTGGGTCTGGCGCGCCGCGCCTTGACCCTGAAGGTGACGAAGGGCGAGGATCCCAAGGCCGCCTTCTGGCGCGAGCCTGAGTGGAACCTGCCCGAGGCCGTGTTCGTGACCCTCAACCGGCGCAAACCCTCTGGGGGCGGCCGTCTTCGCGGGTGCATCGGAAGCCTCGCCGCCAACATGGCCCTGGCCGACGCGGTCCAGTACTTCGCGGTCGAGGCCGGCCTCCACGACCCCAGGTTCCCCCCCGTGGAGGCCGTGGAGCTGCCCGGCCTCTCCATCGAGATCTCCCGGCTCTCGCCGTTTCGCAGGGTCAAGAGCGGCTTCGAAGTCCGCAAGGGCCAGGGCATGGTGGTCAGCCAGGGAGGGCGGCGCGGCCTCTTTCTGCCCCAGGTCTGGGACCAGATCCCTGACCGGGACGCTTTCCTCGGAGAGGTCTGCGAGCAGAAAGCGGGCCTGCCCCGGGACTGCTGGAAAGACCCGAAGACGGAGATCGAGGTCTTCGACGACGAGGCCTTCTCCGAGCCCTGATGGACTCTCCCCTTGCCGCGCTCCGCAGGGCGGTTCGGCGCAGGAGGCCGCTCTTCATCGCCTTGGACCTCGCCCTGTTCCTGGCCGGCTGCGGGCTCCTCCTCTGCCTGTTCCAGCGAGGACAGGACGCCGACCAGGTCGCGGCCAACGAGCGGGCGAGCGCCGCGTTCGTCAAGGGCTGGACCGCGGACGGCACGAGCCTCGCGGGCCGGCGGGTCGTGATCCTGGTCTCGGACCGCGTTGAGACCTCCCGCGTCCTGGACCTCCCCGATGAGTCGCGGCTTGGCGGTTGGGCGCGTTGGGGCTTGCGCCGGCTCGGCCTGCGCAGAGCTGTCTCGGCCGCTGAGCTCTTCGAGAGCGTCGTGCCCGTGCCGGAGTGGACGGTGGAGACCCGCGGCTGGGCGGTCCCCAGGCGCGAGATGGTCTCCGCCTTGGCCGGCCAGATCATGCGCCTCATCGAGGGCCACGGCACCGTGGACCTCGTGGTCCAGGGCGAGGTCGCGGACTTCGCCCTTGAGGCGGCCCGCGAGGTCGAGAAGCTCGCGCCCCCGGAGAGCCGGACGCTCCTGCGCAAGGTCGTGGTGGTCGGGGCGGTGAGTGTGGCCGCGTTCGAGAAGCCCGGCCGCGTCCGGGAGTGGGTCTTCTTCTGGCGGGAGTCCGGCGGCGAGGGCGGGTCCGAGTCCGTCCTCAAGGCGGTTGCGCATACCCGGCGCTTCAAGGGCGAGGTCTTCGAAGGCGAGGACCTGCTGTTCACGGAGCCGCCCAAGCAGGGCTGGTACTCGGACAAGGAGATCGTCGCCTTCGTCCAGCGGCTCCTCCAGTCGGACCTCAGCATGGAGGACTACATGATGCTGGCCCAGCGCCGGCCCCCTTCCGAGACCGCGCCGCCCCTGCTGGCTCCCATCCCTGCTCCGGCTCCCCCTCTGGAACCGGCCCCGGCTCCAGAACCGGCTCCGATCCCGGTCCCGGCGCAGCCTCCCGCGGCCTCCACGGACACGGTCCGGGATCCCTCGGCCCTCGTGCTCTCCGTCCCGGCTGAGGAGGAGCCCCAGGACGAGGCCGCCCCGAAGGCTCCTCCCAAGCCGGACCAGGCGCTCGAGTCTCCCCTGCGCCTGCTCGAGCGTTCCGTGAGGCTCGCAGGCGAGCTCGCCAAGCGCAACGCTGAACGGGCGGCTGGGGCGCGGGAGTCCAAGCTGCGGGCCATGGCGGGCTACGGGGCGGCTAAACAGGAGGCGGCGGCCAAGGCGCTCGATGACGCTGCCGGTCCCAGGACGGGCCCAGGGTCAGCCGCGACTCAAGCCCCTGCCGCGACCCAGGTGCCGTCTGCGGGCGAGACTCCGCCATCCACGGCCCCGCCGCTCAAGGGCGGCCGCATCGCGCCGTTCAAGTCCGGCCCCAAGGTCACGCGCGAGCAGTTGGACCAGGAGGATGAGCCATGACCCGCACTCTCCTGGCGGCCGCGCTTTCCGCAGGGCTGGCCTCGATCGCGGCCGCAGAGCCTGTCACGGTGCCGGATTGCTGCACCTTCGCCTGCCCCCATGGCTGGAGCCTGCGTCAGGAGAGCCCGAAGGAGGACCTGGTCAAGACGACCTGCCGGCCGCCCTGCGGGGAGGGCGTCTCGTGCGCGTCCCAGCCGGTCCTGTCCGTGGACGCGGACATGCGGCGCGGCCGCCACGGCTACGAGACCCATCTCAACGCCATCCGGTCCGCGGGCGAGCGGGTCCGTCGGGAGGCGGTCTTCAACGGCTTGAGGGCCTTCTACGCCGCCCGTCCCAACGAGACCGCGGTGTACATCCCCATCCGCCGCGGCTTCATCAGGCTCGGGTACAGGGCTCCGACGGACGGGTTCGACGCCGAGGCCGACCGCTTCCTCGACCTCCAGCGCTCCTTCGCCTTCCAGACCCTCTGCGCGGCCGGCTCCGCCCAGGGTAAGCAGGCCCGCGTCCTGCCGGAGGCCGCTGCGTGGCGGCCCGTGTCCGTGCGCGGCGACGAGCGGACCGTGCCGGTGAGCACCTTCGTGCGCACGAAGCGCCACGGCGAATCGAGGGCCGTGGCCAGGGCCGCGGTCTACGACGTGGCCTACGACTGCGTCCTGGTGGTCTCGGTCTTCCCCGAGTCCCTGGCCGGAGAAGGCAGCCACTTCGAGTTCAAGTACAGCATGGCGGGGTACCGCCTGGATTCGGCCGAGGTCAAGCGCGTGCGCATCGAAGACCCGTCCAAGCTCTCCTTGAAGCAGGACAGTCGCTGGCTCCGCCGCCACGGGGTGCCCTTCTCCGAGGACCCGGCGGCCGAGGGCAGGCTCACCCTCTACAAGCTCGAGCCCTGGGCCGACTCCGCGACAGACAACAGGGCCGTGCTCGGCGACGCGGTCTTCGGCGGCCTGGGCAGGGTGACGATCGGTTACGACGTCACGGGCGCGGCCGAGGGCGTGGAGTAGAGCTCATGGTTTCTTCCTCCGGGCGAGCCGCGCCTGCTCCTCCAACTTTTGAACGTCGAGGCGGTCCTGCCCACGGTCGGCGGCTCGCTTGTTTTTCAACAAGCATTCACGCGAGATAAAATCAGCGGGAAGCCCTTGATAGGTTCCTTTAACCCGCGTCTTCCACGCCTTCTCCGTTTCGACTCCGCTGATTCCCGATAAGAAGTCGACCCGGTTCGGAGGATTGCCAAGTTGAATCACATGATCGCCGGTAAAGTCCGATTCTTTAAGCCCTAAGGAGCCGAACCCGAAGTCCTTTAGCGCGGAGAGCACTCTTGGGATGTTCTCTGGGGTGGACCGGATCAGGATATCGAGGTCCTTGGTGCCGCGCACATAGCCATGGAAGGCCACGGCGTGCGCTCCGACGATCACGAACTCGACCTTGTTTTGATTCAAGGCCGCGACCAGCGCGGCGAAATCATCGCCTTGTTCCTCAGGCATCGGCCCTCCGCACGACTCGGGCCACTCGGATCATCGGCGCCGGCTTGCCGCCGCCTTGCGTCAGGCCGCCCAAGCGGACCCGCAGGAAGTCGACGTCGGCGACGCGTGCCCTAGGTGACAGGGACAGCATCCCCAGCAGCATCTCTTCCTCATTCTTCGCAAAGGCCTCGGCAGTCGGCCTGACTTGAACGGCGCGCGCGATCTTTCCCACCGCGGCGCCCTGTTCCCATCGGATGCCAAGTTCCGTCAAGCGCCGCAGCGCCAGGCCTCGCGGCTGGGATCGGCCTTGGGTCCAGCGCCAGAGAGTCGTTTCCGCGATCCCGATGAGGATTGCGGCCTTTGCGCGCCCTCCGGATCGTTCCACGAACTGGTCAAGGGTAGTCATTCGATCGCTTATAGTATAGTGCATATGCATTGCAATTGCAATAGTACAGACCTGTCCAATTGCCTTAGGATTCTCTCAATCGACCGTGCGAAATAAGGCCGGGCTCAGGCGTAGACGGCCAGGCCCAGCACGACCTCGGTCATCTCCGCGGGGTCGTGGGTGAACCGCAGGCCGAGCTCCGAGCCCGCCCGCCAGACGACCTCGGCCCCGAACCGGCCGAATCTGCCGATCTCGAGGTGCACGACCTTGGCGTCGCTCGCGGGGCCCTCCACCGAGACCTTGGCGCCGCCCGGGGAGATGTTGAGGATGAGGCAGTCGTGCCAGGTCCCCCCCTCCTCGAGCCGGGCCTTGAGGTGATGCTCCTGGTGGACCCGGAGCTTGGCCGGGTGCCTGATGGGCTTGCGGCCGTGGATGCGTCTCTCCGCCCCGGTCTTCCTGGTCATTTCTCGGAAAGAGTCGTGACTCCGGCCCACGTCCCCTCGGGCGGGCGGGCCTTGAAGGCGCCGCAGCGGTCGACGTAGAGCCGGGAGGGCCGGTCGTCGGGGTTGAGGCGCAGGGACTCGCCGAAGGCCTTGAGGGCTTCGGCCCAGCGGCCGGCCGCGTAGGCCCGGCGGCCTTCCTTGAAGTAGCCCAGGGCCTCCATCATGTTCGGGAAGGTCTTCTCGTCGTGGTGGTCGAGGACCTCGTGGATCTTGACGGGGACGGTCTTCCCCTTGACCACCACGTCGTCGATGTCCCGGATCCGGTAGGTCCCCTTGAGGCGCTTGAAGGTGTTCTCGCTGATGAGGATGCGCGCCCCGTACTGCTTGCACGCGGACTCAAGGCGCGCGGCGAGGTTCACCCCGTCGCCGATCATCGTGTAGTCCATGCGCTTGGGTGAGCCGATGTTGCCGGAGACCACGGTGTCCGTGTTGAGGCCGACGCCGATCTCGATGAGCCTCCTGCCCGCCTCGGTGCGGTGCCCGTTCCAGACGCGCAGCTCTCCCAGCATGGCGATGGCGCAGCGCACGGCCCGGTCCTCGGAGTCGGGGTGGGCGATCGGGATGCCGAAGCCGGCCATGATGGCGTCGCCGATGAACTTGTCGAGCATGCCTCCTTCGGCCTGGATGCACTCGACCATGAGGGTGAAGTACTTGTTGAGGAGCCCGACGGTGATCTGGGGCCCGAGCTCCTCCGAGATGGTCGTGAAGCTGCGGATGTCGGAGAAGAGCACCGTGGCGGTCGTGCTCTTGCCGCCCAGGATGTCCTCTCCCCCGGCGAGCAGCTGGTCGGCCAGCGTGGGGTCCATGTAGCGCGCCATCGTGGACTTGACCCGCTTCTCGCCCGAGATGTCGTCGATGACGATCATGGTGCCGAGCTTCTTGGACGCCCCGCTCGTCAGGGGGAGGACCGTGACGTTGGCCGAGACCTTCGCGTGGTCGAAGCTGAGCTCGGCGTCCATGGTGACGTCCGGCTGCTGGGTCTCCTCCACCCGGCGGACCTTGTCCACGATCCAGGAGGCGCCGTCGGTGAAGTAGGCGTCCACGGGCCGGCCCACGATGCCCGAGGGCTCGGCCTTGAGGATGCGCAGGCCGGCGGCGTTGCAGGTGACGATTTTCCCCTCCTCGTCGAGGGTGACGACCCCGTTGCTCATGCTCTGGAGCATGCTCTCGCTGTAGTTCTTCATGTTCTGCACGTCGGCGAAGAGCTTGGCGTTCTCGAGCGCGATGGCGATCTGGGCGGTGAAGGCGCGCAGGCGCGACTCGTCCTCGGCGCTGAACGGCCCGCCGTGCTTGTTGAGCACCTGGGTGACGCCGATGACCTTCCCCTGCTTGTTCGCCACCGGGGTGCAGAGGATCGAGCGGGTGAAGAACCCCGTCTTCTTGTCGAAGGACGGGTTGAAGCGCATGTCGGCGTAGGCGTGCGGGATGTTGACGGACTTGGCCGAGGTGAAGACCGTCCCGGCGATGCCGAGGTGGTTGGGAAAGCGTATCTGGGTGGCGCCGATGCCCTCTCCCACCAGGGACCAGAGCTCGGCGGTCTTCTCGTCGTTGAGGAAGAGGGTCGAGCGCTCGGCCGAGAGCATGCGCGTCGCCTCGCTCATGACCTTGCGGAGCAGGGTGCCGAGGTCGTTCTCGGAGGTGACATCCGCGACCACGTCGAGGAACTCGAGCTCCTTGACCCGGGACTGGCGCATCTTCTCGACGTACTGGGCCCCGTGGAGGGCGACCGCGGCCTGGGTGGTC
>JBAZSR010000040.1:0-20718 GCA_041662295.1 Elusimicrobiota bacterium
CTGGAAGCAGATGACCCCTGAGAGGTAATGCTGCTGGGAAGACCGGCGAGCGTCATCCGGCGTCGCGACCGCCGCCTTGCGCTCCCCATCCCCATAGATGAAATCGATCCTCTTGAGCCCGGACTGCGCGTCCGCGTTCCCTGGGTCGAGGCGCAGCGCGAGCCTCCATTCGTCCCTGGCCTTCACATAATCGCCTTTCTGAAAATAGAGGACGCCGGAGAGGTAGCGCTGGTTGGACTGCCGCTTGTCTTCCTCGGAGACGGCCGGGGAGGGGCCCGCCTGCGGCAGGATCACGATCGAACCCGTGGCTTCCCGATGAGCCAAACGCTTCAAGCCGGCCTTGGCGTCCTCGTTCATCGGGTCGTAGAAGAGGCACCAGTTCCACTCCTCCCTGGCAGCGGCATAGTTCCCCTTCTGATACTGCATCACGCCGATCATATAGCGCTGATGGGCGTTGCGGGCCGCGTCCTCTCCGATGGCCGTCAGGTCGTACTCGCGCCCCGGCGATCCGGACGCCTCCGCGCCCGCGGCAGCGCAAGCCAACAGGCCCGCGAGCACCAGCTTGAGCAGCTTTCCGCGCTTGGGAGCGGGCTTGGGCGGCTTGGCCGCTGAGGCCTTCTTGGGAACAGGGACGAACTCGTCCCAGCCGAAGAGCTCGGGGTACTCCCTCCAGGGCCCCTCGCAGACGCTGAAATAGCGGCACTCCGGGCACTTCGGGCCCTTGGCCTTGCCCTCGTTGCGGCGGACGTCGGTGAAGTCCTCGATGACCGCGTCCGCGTCATAGATCTTGGTCCTGGGGATGATCTTCTCGGCCACGTAGTCCTCGTAGCCGGACATGAAGCAGTAGGGGATGGCCTCGGTCATGACGATCCGTCCGGCCTTGATGCCCACGTCGAGGCCCTTCTTGATCCAAGGCTCGATGATGGTCTTGCGGGCGGTCAGCCAGGCTTTGTTCTGGCCGGCCCTGCCGGTCATGTGCATGAACGCGAACTGGTACTGGTCCACGCCCAAGGACACCAGGAGCCGGGCCAGGTCCGGGAGGTCGCGGTAGTTGGATTTGGTGACCACGGAGTTGGTGATGAGCCGGCACCCGAGCTTCTTGACGTTCTTCATCCCGGCCACGGTCTGGAGGAAGCTCCCTGGCGCGCCCGTGAGAAAGTCGTGGACCTCGGGCCTGGGGCCGTGGAGCGAGGGCCCGAACTCGTTGGCGCCCGCGTCCACGAGCTTGGCGACCCTGCCCGGGTAGCAGAAGGAGCGTCCGTTGGACTGGAGCTGGATGTTCCGGTAGCCGAGGGCCTTGGCCTTCCCCACCAGGGCTAAGATGTCGGGGTGCAGGGTGGGCTCGCCTCCCGTGAACACCACGCCGTCCGCGCCCGAGGACCGCCCGTCTTCCAGGGCCTTGAGGAGCTCGGGCAGCGGCTTGGCCGGGAGCCTCTCCCGCTTGTCCCCCTGCACGCAGAACTGGCAGTAGTTGTTGCACTGGAAGCCGACCTTGAGGTCGATGCGCTGGACGCCTTTCATGAGAGCCACCCCGCGAGGAACGCCTTGAGCACGCCTTTGACACGGCCGTAATAGGGACCGAGCAGCACGAGCACGCTGCCGCGGTAGTAGAGGGTCAGCAGGGTGCCCATGAAGATCCACACCGCGAAGGGGATGGTGTGGTACACCTTGTAGGACTCGGCGGAGCGGCCCGCCAGCCAGGCCTTGATCGTCTCGGCCTCCTCGGCCGTGAGCCCGTCGGAGTAGCGGTCCCCGAGCTTGCCCGAGAGCTCCGGCTCGCTCTGGAGCCGCTGCCAGGTCTCGTCCGAGAGCACCACCCCGGTCCTGAGGGTCTCGGGGTCGAGCTCCCGCCGGCTGTCCCACTCGATGAACCAGTCGAAGAGGATGCGGGCGAAGGAGACGAACATGCCGAAGCTGATGGTCATCTTCACGGCCGAGACCAGCCAGGCCCACACGTACCAGTGCCTCAGCAGCGTGCCCCCCACCACGAACGCCGACAGCCCGATGAGCGCGATCCAGCCGATCGTCCTGTTCTGGAGGAACCCCATGACGCGCGACCACACGACCAGCAGGGCCAGGAACACGAGCATCTGTCCGAAGGGGCCCACGGACAGGCGCTGGAACTTCGCGCCGAGCACCATCATGCCGAAGAACATGGCCAGGAGGTTCACGGTCAGGGCCGCGTAGTGGTACCGGAACGGCCAGGCGTCCTTGAGCCGGACCCAGACGCGCTCCACCAGGGCCTTGGAGGCCTTGCGCCAGTCGAGCTCCGCCAGGGCGCGCGCGCCGGAGAGGACGCGGAGCATGGTCTCGCCGGCGAAGAAGATCCCGGCCGGGACGAAGATGTTGACGAGGATGAGCATGAACAGCAGCAGGGGGAAGCCCGGGATGTTCGGGTCGATGAGCGCCGTGAAGAGGCCGAAGAGGATGTAGAGCTTGGCGTCGCCGGCGGGCCAGATGTTGAAGCGCCAGAGCGTGAACGACGCGGTCAGGCAGAGCATCAGGTGCGCCAGGACCTTGGGATAGTAGGGCCAGGGCAGGTAGTAGCTCACGCTCCCCCACGGGGCCACGTGCTGGTAGCCCAGGAAGCTGTTCCACGCCAGATAGAGGAGCCCGGCCCCGCAGAGGGCCAGCCCCAGCGCGATCCAGTGGTTGCGGATGCGCTTCTCGTTCCAGTCCTCATAGGAGACGATGGCTCCCATGACCAGGAAGATCTTGTAATACAGGCTGGAGATCACCTTCGGGGGCTCTCCTTGCCCGGCGGCGCCTGGCGGGAATCGCCGTCCTCGAGCACGGCCGCGACGACCCTCGCGGGGTCCGTGAACACGGGACAGAGCTCGTCCGGCGAATAGTAGACGCCGAGTTGGTAGAGGCCGGCGCAGAGAGGGTCGAGCCTGCAGGACTTGCACCGCTCGGCCTTGCCGTAGGTCCAGGAGGACTTGCCCTGGACCCGGAGGCCCTTCTCGTCGAGAAAGTAGATGTGCCGGCCCTCCTCCTTGACGAACTTGCGGGTCTCGGTGGAGCGGTGCGGAAAATCGGACATATAGCAGAGGGGGACGCGCTCGACCCGGAAGGTGCGTCCCGTCCCGTTGAGGTGGCGCATGGCCAGGTGCAGCTCCACCTCGAAGGCCCGGAGCTTGGGCACGATCTCGGGGTTCAAGGCCGCGCGGTTCATGAGAGGGTCCATGTTGTTCCAGACCTGATGCACGATGAATGGGAAGCGGGCCGTGAGCCATCGGACCAATTCGCTCAGGTGCCCGGCGTTCTTCGCGTTGATCACCGTGTTGATGTCGACCCGCACGCCCAGCCGGCCGGCGTGCTCCAGGGTCTTGGTGATGTTGGCCAGGGAGTCCGCGTTCTGGGAGATGGCGGACTGGACCTCGGCCTTGTGGGAGTGGAGCGAGACGTGGATATGCTCGAGCCCCGCGTCCCGGAGGGAGGTGAAGTACGCCCTGTCCGCGGTCTTCTGGCCGTTGGTCACCATCCGGGGCGGCAGGCCCTTCTCGCAGCAGTACGCCACGAGCCCCGGCAGCTCCGCGAACAGGGTGGGCTCGCCCCCGGTCAGGATGACGCCTGCCGCCTTGTCGGCCGCGAAGGAGTCCACGAGCCGGACCGCCTCGGCCCACTCGATGGTGCGGCCGTTCTCCGGGTTGGAGCAGAAGACGCAAGACTGGTTGCACACCCGCGAGACCTGCAGATACGCCAGCTCAGCCACGCGGCCTCCCCACGGGCCTCAAGGCTCCGAAGCCCTTCTCCCGGACCGCGCGGATTGCGACGCCAGCGCACCGGCCGGTCCAGGCGCAGCCGCCGCAGGCCCTGGACTTGACGAAGTACCGGTGTCCGATGAAGAACTCCGCGTAGGCCGCGATGTCCCTCACGCGGCCGAAACGGAAGGGCTTGGGGCTTGGAGCGCCTCCCAGGCAGAGCGTGCCCGCCTTGGGGGGCAGGCTCCCTTCCTTGAGGAGCAGGGCCAGGTCCCGGCAGAAATCTCTGAGGAAGCACTGCGGGCAGGCCTCGCCCTCGCAGCTCGGCGCCGGGCCGCCTCCGAGCCAGCCCTCGAAGAGCCCCTGGCGGCCGCGGACCTCGTCGAGGATCTTCTCCGGGGGCTGGATGAGGCGCTCGTAGCCCTCGAGATACTCCGGCCTCAGCCGGTTGGTGAAGATGTGCAGGTCCGGCCGACGAGAGAGCTCGAGGGCCCGGTGCAGGGCCTTGAGGTTCTCGGGCTTTCCGAAGTCGCACCAGAGCTGGGCCCGGTTCTTCCAAGCGTCCCCGAAGGGCACAAGGGCCAGCAGGTCGAACTCGCGCACGCCCAGGCCGATGTAGAACTCAAGGAGCTCCCGCAGGACAGGGAGGTTCAGGCCGTTGATGACCACGTCCACGCTCACGATGAGCCCCGGGCAGGCCAGTGCGTGCCTGAGCGCGGTTACGGCCTGGACGAAGGAGCCCGGGACCCTGGTCAGCCTGTCGTGGAGCTCCTTGGTGTGGCCGTGCAGGGAGAGCGTCACCTCATCCAATCCCGCCTCCCTTGCCGCCTTGAGGAACTCCGGGTAGCAGAACCTGCGGCCGTTGCTCACGGCCTGGATGTGCCGGTAGCCGAGCGTCCTCGCCAGGGCGACGACCTCGAGGAACTTCGGATGCAGGGTCGGCTCGCCGCCGCTCAAGACCACGCGCCGCAGGCCCTCCTGCCGGCCCTGACGCAGGTCGGCCTTGACCGCTGGGAAGGGGAGCGGCTTGCCGTTCTGGGCGTCCCGGTCGTGGCAGAACAGACAGCGCTGGTTGCAGGCCCGCGTGAGCCGCACCCAGTGCCTCTTCTCGGAAGCGTCCGACGCCTCTTTCTTCTTGAGGGTCATGGGGCCGCCCCCTTGAGGACGGAGTCGGCCCTGAGGGGAGCCAGGTCCTTGGCCCCGAACTCGGCCAGGTGCCTCTCGAACACGCCTCCGCAGAGGTCCCGGCAGGAGCACTCCGCGCAGACCGGAGGCTGGACCCGCCGCCGTGTGGGCTTGAGGCTCGTGATCTCCACGAGCCCGGGCGTCCCGTCGACCCGGCCGCGCTCCACCGTGACCCTGGGAGAGAAATAGAGGTCGTTCGAGAGCACGGCGCAGGACCCGAGCACGCACAGGGGCAGGCCGAAGAAACGCAGGGTCACTCCCTTCTCCCGCGCCCGGCGCGCCAAGCCCGGGATCCTCTTCTTCCACTCGCTGAAGGGGACGGCCAATCCGGCGTACCCCCTTGCTCCCCTTCCTTCCGGAGCGACATGCGAAAGCAGGATGTGTTGGACTCCCTTCTGCCTCAAGATGAAGCCGAGGATATCCTCGAGCCGGCCCCAGTTGGCCGCGGTGACGACCGTGTTGGTCAGGAGGAAGAGCCCTTCCCGGGAGCCCGCGTGCGCAAGGGCCGTCCGGAGCCGCTCGAACCCGCCGGGGGTCCGGGTGAGCTCGTCGTGAAGGACGAGGTCGTCGCCGTGCACGGACAGGCAGAGCTCGTCGATGAGAGGCAGGATCCGGTCCGCGAAGTCCCGCTCGCAGAGCCGGCTGCCGTTGGAGGTGACGTAGGTCGCGTAGCCGAGGCCCTTGGCCGCGCGGAGCGCCCCGGCCAGGCCCTGCACCAGGGTCGGCTCTCCGCCCGTGAAGGTGACGTGATCGAAGCCCTGGCGGCGCTTCACGGCCAGGACCCGGGCCATCTCGGCCGCGGTCACAGGCGCGGCCTTCCAGCGCTTCATGCGGTCCGCCTCGGAGCAGAACAGGCAGGCCTGCCCGCAGTCGTAGGAGATGTGGAACTCAAGCCTCCGGATCCCGCCGGGGGCGCTCCTCGCGTCAGTCATCAGACGCGGGCCTCAACCCCTGCCAGCGGCCGCGGCGGACCTCGTTGGCGCAGCGGCCGAGGAACGCCAGCGCCCCCCGGAAGCCCAGGAAGGGCTCGTCCTTGAGGAAGTGCGTGTACGCGGACTGGAACCCGAACTCCAGCCACGCGCCCCGCACGCCCAGGGTGTACTTGAGGGCCATGGTGTTCGAGACCACGAGATCGACGTCATCCTCACGGCACCAGCCCGCCTCGACGTCCGCGGTCATGGGCTCGAAGGCCGTCTTCGGCAGGCTGGCCAGCTCCCTGCGCCGGGAGTCGTCGAGGTGGTGGGCCCCGCCGATGACGAGGATGCTCTTGACCCGTCCGCCCAGGGCCCGCGCCTGCCGGTTGAACCCCCAGGCGTAGTGCGGGTCCCCGCAGAAGGCGAACGAGCGTCCCTGGAAGGCTTCCCGGACTCCCTGTCCCAGGAGCTTTTCAGCCTGCCGGAGCTCCGCCTCGGCGAAGACCCGGCCCGCCTTGGCCTGCCCGAGTGCGCCCGCGACCGCGGTCACGAACTCCGCGCTCGCGTCCAGGCCGAAAGGAAGGTCTGCCTCGACCAAGGGAACCTTGAGCCTACGGGCCAGAACGCGGCCCGCGGCGCGGCCATGCGGCAGGCTGACCACGCTGGACGCGCGCCGGGCCGCCCTGAGATGCTCGTAGGGCCTGCCGGAGAGCCAGACCGAGACAGGCTCGATGCCAACCCCCAAGAGCATGCGCTCGAGCTCCCGCACGCTGCCACGGTGGTCGCCCTCGGTGCGGTCCATGAGGTGGCCTACCACCGCGACCTTTCCGGGCTCGGGGCGGGCGCCGGAGAGGTCCATGTCCGAGGCCAGGGTCTCGAGCACCGTGGCGTAGCCGTCGAGCCAGTCCCCGTACACGGCGGAGCGGCGGGGCAGCAGGAAGGCGGGCTTGGAGGACCCTTCGAGCGCCTCGCGCATGAGCCGCTCGTAGTCCGTGCCCGCGATGCTGCACATCGGCATCGAGCCCATGAAAAAGACGCCGCAGTCCGGCCGGGCCGCCATCCTCTTCATGGCCGCCATGATGCCGGCCTCGAAGTTCCCGGCGATGGTGAAGACGTTGACCCCGGTGTATTGGATCCTGTGGCCGCAGTCGCAGGAGAGGAGCGTGCTGAAAAGGTCGTGCCGGCCGTGGATCTGCTCGGCCTTGGCGAACACGCAGCTCGGCCCGTCCCCGAGGAAGACCGCGTCCGGGATGGCGTTGAACGCCAGGTACGCGCCCTGAAGGAAGGGGATGTTGAGCCGCACGCCGAGCTTGGAGGGCTTCTTCTCCCGGCGCGGCTCCCGGACCTTAGGCATGGATCCTCCTCGATGGCGCCGCCAGGTGAGGGGCATAGCGCCGGTAGAACGGAAGGCGGCAGGCCCCGAGCAGGGAGTCGAAGGCCTTCAGGGCGCCGCTGACGCCCATGTGGAAATCCCGGCTCGAGAACCGGGCCTTGCCAGCGGCGCTGATCCGCCAATCGAAGCAGACGTCGGAGTAGACGGCCTGGAAATCGCCGTCCCGAAGGAGGCGTTCGAGCTCCCAGGGCCCCCGAAAGGGATGGACCCGCGCCGTCGGCGTCTCCTTGGGCGGGGGGACCGTGCCTCCGTGGGGGTCGTAGTACAGGTAGTCGATGCCGAACCCCATCTCCGCGACCATGGAGGCCATGGGCGCGCCGAAGCCGTAGCGCACCTGGGACAGCCGCGGCAGGGTCGCCTCGGAGACCACGAACGCGGCCCGAAGGCCCTGGGCCTGGGCCCGCCGACGCTCCCAGAGAGGCCGGACCTCCTCCATGCGGCGCGTCCACGCGGCCGAGAACTCCCGCGCCCTGCCGGCGGCCTCGGCGATGAGCCCCAGGCATTGCCCCGTGCCCTCCAGGCCGTAGGGCGCGGGCACGTCCACGATCTTCCTGCCGCGCGGCTCGAGCAGCTCCTTGAGCTTCACGGGATAGGAGGAGCGCTCGCAGAAGACCTGCGAGAGCGCGGCCGGAAGGCGCTCCACGGAAGGAAAATCCATCATGGGGAAGACCGCGGCATTGACCTTGACCCCGATCCCCTCCAGGAAGGGCGCGAGCTCCTCCCTGCGGTAGATCTCGGGGAAGTGGAACAGGTTCACGGCCCGAGGGTCGGGCTCGGCGTCGAAGAACCCGGGCTTGCCGAGGGCGGACCTCAGAAACTCGCCGAAGTTGTCGAGGTTGTCGCGGTCCTTCTGGCTCCAGCTGACCGGCGTGCACCCCGAGATCTTCTCGAGCCGGTGGGAGAGGCCGTTCAAGTCCTCGCCCATGACGATGGGGGTGCAGAGGTGGCAAACCACGAGGTAGTGCCCGGCCGCGGTGAGCTCCCGGGCCTTCTCGACCACGGCGTCGGCCTTCTCCGTGGTCCCGAGCACCATGTCCCGCTCGTCGAGCTCCACCGCGATGGCCGTGCTCCTGCCCACGCCGAGCTCGTCCTCCTTGTCGTTGGGCCAGTCCAGGAAGGACCAGCGGTTGACGTTGAGGTCCGGCCTGGCGTAATAGCACTCGAGGTCCGCGTACTCCAGGGTGACCGTCTTGTCGAAGGTGCATTCCGGCACGCCGAGGAGGACCTCGAAGTCCTGGTCGCCGTAGAAGTTCCGCCACCCGGCTTCCTGGAGCCCGAACGGCGCGCCCACATAGGGCACCCGGAGGTCCTCCGAATCCTGGTCGGGCCTCCGATGCTCCACGAAGGAATCCGCGTCAGCCCTGATCATCTCCGCCAGGTCCGCGAAGCTCCGGCCCTTCAGCCGGCCGGCCAGGGCAGCCAGGAGCTTTTCAGCGGCCGGGCCGGCCTCGGCCTCGGTCGAGAGCTCGACGCCGCCAGCCCGCGGCGCGAGGAAGAGGACGAGGCTCCGGTCCCTGTTCCTCAAGGCCAGCCTGCCGCTCCCCCGGCCTTGGCAGCATGCGGCCTCCACGGCCCAGCCGCCGCCCAGGCCGAGCAGGCGGCCCAAGGCCGCCATGGCCCTGGGGCCGGCGACCAGGTGCCTCTCAGGGGAGGCCGGGTCCGCGAGCCAGGACGCGTCTTCAGGCATGGATGCGCCTCTGCCTCACGCGGCGCCCACCTTCGCGCAGAAACCCTTGGCCGTCTCCGTGGCGGCCTTGGACAGGAAACCCAGGCAGCCCTGGAACCCGAGGCTCGGCTCCTCGAGCAGGTAGTGCGTCAGACACGAGGGGTAGCCGAACTCGAGCCACCCGGTCTCGGGCTTCACCGCGTCCAGCAGCAGGGTGTTGGCGACCAAGAGGTCTGTCCGCTTCCAAAAGCCCGCGTCCCACGCGGCACGGACCGCGGCAGCCTCGGGCGCGAACACGGCCCCAGCCGCATCCTTCAGGGCCGAGGCCCCCTTGCCGAGGTGATGCGCCCCGGCAGTCAGAACCATGCCGGTCATGGACCCTCCCAGCTCAGCGATGAGCTCAGCGAAGGCTTCGCCGTAGTGCGGGTCCCCGGCGAACGCGAACTTCCGGTTGAGGAACGCGTGCGGCACGCTCCACTCGAGCCTCGGGATGACGTCGTCGAGCTCGGTTTTGATGAAGGCCTCGGCTTCCTTGCCCTTGCGGAGCTCCCTGCCCAGGAGCTCGACGAACCGGCGCGTGCGGTCCAGGCCGAAGGGGAGCTCGGTCTCGATGAGCCGCACCTTGAGCCTGTGGGCCAGGGCCCGGCCGGCCTTGCGGCCGTGCGGCAGACTGATGACGACATCGGCGTTGGCCGCCTCTTCCAGGCTCTTGCAGGGCTTGCCCGAGAGCCACAGGGAGCTTTTCTTGACACCCAGGGCCGCGAGCATGCGCTCAAGCTCCAAACTGTCGCCCAAGCCGTCGCCTTCGTTGCGGTCCATGAGGTGGCCGACCAGGACCGCGCAGCCGGCCTTGGGCTTGGCCCCAGAGAGGTCCAGCCCCACGGCCAGGGCCTCCAGCGCGGCGTCGAAGCCGTCGAGCCAATCGCCTTTCCCTGCCTCCAGGGACACGGTCCGGATGCCGCGGCCAGGCTTGCGGGACGACAGGGTCGACGCATGGTCGTGCCGTTCCAGCAGGCCTTCGGAGACCGCCCCGAAGCCGTCTCCGTCGAACGCGAGGTCCGGGACCGCGTTGAGCGCAAGGCGCACGCCTTCCCCGAAGGGGAGGCTCAAGCAGCCGGTCGCCTTGGCCTTCACTGGAGCGCTCTTGGTCATGATCCGATCCTCTGGTAGCGCCTGCCCTTGGCTTTCTCGACCTCGTCCTTTAGGAAGAACCATGCCGAATGACCTCCAAGCTTGGCCCAGGGGTTGATCTTCCCCTGCCGGATCCAGGCGTAGAGTGTGGGCCGGGTGATCCCCAGCGCTTCGCAGGTCTTGGGCGTGGTCAAAAGGTCTTCGGGCTTCATGGAAGAATTAGAGCATTTTTGACAGGACGATAAAGCTTTCAAAAAATGGAGGGAACGGCCTACCAGCCGCCGTAGAACTGCTTGTCGTTCATGGGCGTGGGGATGGGGCACTTCTCTTTCTTCACGGCCAGGATCTTGGCTGCCAGCGAGCGGATGCTCTTGGCAAAAGCGCACTTGGGCGCGCGCTCCACCACGGTCCGGTCCCGGGAGAACTCCGCCTCGCGCACCGCAGGGTCGCGGGGCACGTATTCCAGGATCCGCGTGCCGATGAGCTTCGCGAACTTCTCGAGCTTCTTGCGATCGGACTTGCCGTCCTTGAGGTTGGCCACCAGGCCCGCCAGGTACACTCCGTTGGAGGAGTAGGTGCGCACGGACTTGGCGATGTTGTTGGCCGCGTAGAGCGCCATGAGCTCCTCGGAGATCACGATGACGATCTTCTCCGCGAAGCCCTTGCGCAGCGGCGCGGCAAAGCCCCCGCAGACCACGTCGCCGAGCACGTCGAAGACCCCGACGTCATAGGCCCCGGCCTTGAGGATGTCGAGGTCCGCGAAAGCCTCGAGCATCATGGAGATGCCCCGGCCCGCGCACCCGACCCCAGGCTCAGGCCCCCCGGCCTCGATGCAGTCGATGCCGAGCCTGCCCCGGACCAGCAATTCCTTGGCGCCCAGGTTCTGGCGGTCCCGGATGCCGAAGACCTTGGCGTGCTTCTCCATGAAGGTCTCGATCATGTCCCCGTCGACCAGGCCCACGGTCGAGTCGTGCTTCGGGTCGCAGCCCACGTGGATGACCTTCCTGCCCTCGAGAGCGTAGACAGCGCTCAGGTTGGCCGCGACCGTGGACTTGCCGATGCCGCCTTTGCCGAAGATGACTATCTTTTCCATTTACTGGTGTCAGAGGTTGCGCTTGTTGCATCCTTCATCACAACCGCAACAAGCGCAACCTCTGACACCAGTGTATCAAATCCGGCCTTGGGTATCCGCGCCGTGGCCGCGCAGCTTGAGCCTGTGCCTGATGAAGAAGACCGGAAGAAGCACGACGCAGGTCCCGAAAGCGACGAGGAAGAGGGCTCCGAGGCTGATCCCCATGAGCTTGGCGACGCGGCCGGCGTCCTGGCCCGCATTGAGGAGCATGGTGCCTCCGAAGACGATGCCCAGGCCCAGGCCGAACGCCCCCCGCTTGAACAGGGTCTGGGAGACGCCGTCTACGATCGCGGCGAGAGCCGCGCCCCCGGCGACCCAGATCGGGGCCGCGAAGGCCGCGAGCATGGCCCAGCGGAGAGGCTCGGTCCCGGCAGGGACATGGCGCAAGGCGATGGCTGCCGCGACGCCGGAATACACCAGCAGGCCCGCGGCCGAAGCCAGGACATGGAAGAGCCTCGCCTTGATGGAGAGCATCATAGCGCCAGAAGCGGGAGGTCGTCCGGGTGGGCTTCCAGGTGCTCCCGGAAGGTGCCGAGACAGCGCCGGGTCTCAGGACACTTGAGGCAGGAGACAGGCTTGACGAAAGTCTGGTGCAGGAGGTAGAGCTTGACCGAGTCCGCCAGCTGACCAGGATCCAGGACCGCGGGACCTTGGATGCGCCTCTGGACGCAGACAGGAAAGCCTGTCATGGACGAGACCTTGAGCCCCGCGGCCTGCATTTCCTTGTAGGAAGGCTCGAGCTCCTCGTAGGCCAGGTTCATGCTGTCCCGAGACTTGGGCCGGATGGGAAGGATGGCGAACGGAAGGCCCCACTCCCGAAGGACCAAGCCCTCGAGGCGGGACAGGGCTCCGAGGTTCTGCTTGAGGAGGTTGGCGTGGACGAAGACCTTCAGCCCGGCCTTCCTGGCGTTCTCCACGCTCCGGACCGTCTCGTTGAAGCTCCCCTTCCTGCCGGTCAGCCGGTCGTGCAGGTCCGCGTCGGCCGCGTAGAGAGGCAGTGCCAGGGCCGTGGCTCCGGACTTCCTCAGGGCCGACGCGGCATCAGGGCCGGTCAGGAGCGTGCCTGAGGTCATGACCTCGACCCCGGTGAACCCGGCCTTGCGGCACGAGCGCAGGACCTCGGTGATGTCGGGCTGAAGCAGGGGCTCGTTGCCCGCCAGGGCGATCTTCCTGCGCGAGACCCGGGCCCCGGCCTTGAGCCTGGCTGAGACCTCTGCCAGGGACTGCCCCGGCTCCGAGGGCTTGGCTTTGCAGAACACGCAGTCATTGACGCACCCGGTGCGCAGGAACAGGAACACGGAGGAGACTCCTGGCAGATGGCTGGAAAGGAAGCGGTCCTGGCCTGCCAGGTCCGCGCTGATGAGCCCCCGGCGGATGGACTTGTTCTCGGAGCCGTCGCGCCAGCCTGGGAAGGGCTTTTGAAAGAAGCCCCAGAGTCTCAGGCTGAGGCTCACGCTGTCGCGCCACACGTCCCGCCCGGAAGGCCTGAGAACGCGCAGGGCCCAAGCCTGCCTGGCGGAGGGCTCCATGACGAGGCTCTCGAGGCTCCGGCATCCGCGGACCTGCGTCGGCGCGGCCGCCTGGAGAAACTCGGGCCACAGCCCCTGCTGCCGCACGGCCGTGGCCCATGCCAGGCCGCCCTCGGCGGTCAGGACGAGGTCCGAAGAGAGGAGGTCCGGCTCCTCCTCCTCCCAGAACGACACGACCTCGAGCCCGCCCGAACTCTTCCGGCTCCTGGCAAGGGCTTCGAGCCACGCGGAGAGCCCGAGCTCCAGGGAGGTCATAGCGCGCCCCGCGCCAGCGCCGGGAGCGGCAGTGAAGCGCGCCCTGGCAGTCCCCAGGGATTCCAGGCACTTGAGCCGGGCAGCCAACCCAGAGACGTCTGCTGGAGCGACCGGGAAATCGACGACGGCCTCCACCCCTGCCCTGGCCAGGCCGCTCAAGGTCCGACGCAGGGCAGCGGTCCGTTCGGCCCTGAACGGCAGAAGGGCGCGGCCTCCCAGAGCGGCCCAGCGGCCGGAGGTCCGGGCAGGCAGGTCCGAGCCGCGGCGCAGGACCGGGTCGAACTCCTTTCCTTTTGCCCGGGCGCAGGCCGCGGCTTTCTCAACGGCTTCCAGCCAAGGCTCGGGCACGGGCCCGTCGCCCGAGAGCACGGCGCGCACCCGCCGCGACGCGCAGCCCGCGAGAAGGCCGAGCGCCCCTTTGAAGGCCGCGAGCCCTGGAGCGCCCTTGCTGCCTGGGAGGCAGGCTTCGATGACCCTTGGGGGGCCCACGACCGTGCCGGCCTCGACAAGGGGAGGGAGCGTCATCAGGCTAGAGCCTCGGGCATGGAGCAATCATAGCCTCCAGCCTCCGCCATGTCAATGAACCCTCGGCCAGGCCGTCAGGCTCCGGCGGGGAATTGATAGAATGGAGGAAGCCATGAGACCCCAGCGCCACGACGGGAAGGCAGGCGCCGCCGCCCTGCGGGCCCGCCTCCAGCGCAGGCTCGGCCGCGAGGGCCTGGAAGCGGCTCTGGAGGCCGCGCGCAGGAGGCGCGACCCCATGGGCCAGGCGCGCTCCCTGGCCGCGGAGGGCCGCATGGCCGAGTCCCTGGCCTGCGTGGTCGCGGCCCTGGCCCGTCCGGCGGACGGTCCCTCCTCCCCTCAGCTCGAGGATGCGGCCAGGGCGCTGTCGGACGCGGGCTGGGCCGCTTCCTGGAATCCCGGCAGAGGGGCGGGCAGCGTGGCGCTCTCCGATGGAAGGCCCGTCGCAGACCTGTCCGTGGACGCTGCCCTGGCCGGGGCAACCGGCGGCACGGTGACCATCACGCCCACGGTGCGTCTCTCCTCGGCCCCGGCCAGGACCCTGACCCGGGCCGAGAAGGAGTCCCTGGAGCGGTTCTCAACGGCCCTCTACAGGCTCCTCGAGAGCCTCCGCGGACAGGACGGCGGCTCCAGGGTGCGGCCAAGCCTCGAGGTGCACGAGGCCGGGAGCCGGCCGGACGTCATCCTGCGCACGACCTTCGCGTGCACCCAGCGCTGCCCCTTCTGCTTCGTGCCGCACGAGAGCGCCATGGTCCCGGACGCCGAGGTCTCGGCTGCCCTCGACGCGGCTGCCAAGGCGCTCCCCCCGGGCGTCAGCCTGACGGTCTCGGGGGGAGAGCCCCTCGCAGACCCGCGCCTGCCCTCCATCCTCTCATCGGCCCGGCGCCGGGGCATCCGGGAATTCGTGCTCCAGACGAACATGATCGGGCTCGACAAGCCCGGCGCGGTCAAGAGGCTCGTTGACCTGGGCGTCACGGGCTACGACGTCTCCTTCCACTCCCACCGCCCGGCCGCCTACGACCGCATCACAGGCACCCGGGGGCTCCTGCCCAGAGCGGTCCGAGCCCTGCGCAGCCTGCTGGCCGTCCCAGAGGTCAGGGTCACGGCGTGCATCCTCATCAACAGGCTCAACTACCGCCACCTGCCCGAGCTCATGGGCTTCCTCGGCCGCCTCTCGGCCTCAGTCCGGAGGGACAAGCCGGTCGAGGTCTGCTTCTCCGTGATGAACGGCGCGGGCATGAACCGGGCCGCGTCGCTCGCCGTGGACCTCGGGAAGGCCGCGCCCTACGTCTGGAAGGCTCTCCTGCGCTGCAAGGCCGAGGGCGTGGCCGCCCAGCGCTTCTCCGGCGAGACCTCTCTGCCTCCCTGCATCGTGCCTGAGCCCAAGGCCTGGTGCGACGACACGCCCTTCTCCCAGGACCGGGTGCGCTACGCCGAGGACTTCTCCGGGGCACGGGGCAGCGTGGGGCACGCCAAGAGGCCGGGCTGCAGGGCCTGCCCGCACGACGCGTTCTGCCTGGGCGTGCCGGCCGAGTACGCCCGCCTCTTCGGGCTCGGGGCCCTCAGGCCGCCGCGGAAGGGCTCCTTCGGAGCCGGCCCATCAGCCGGCCGGTCTCGAGCCCGATCCTGAGGTTGTCGGCCAGGAGCTTGCCCTCCGGCGTGGAGGCCGGGCAGCGGCCCGTGAAGAGCCTCAGCACCTCGGCCCTGGTCCTGCGGACCTCGGCAAGGGACCGGACCTCTCCCAGGCGGCCCAGCAGCATGGCTGCCTTCAGGCCGGGGAAGAAGCGCTCCATGAAGACCGCGGGGTCGAGGTAGAGCCTGCCGTCGGTCTCCGCGATGACCTCCTCGCTGAGCATCACAGGCTCGGCCCCGCTCTTGAGGTTGAGAAGCTCGATGCCCGAGCCCGCGCAAAGGCGGGCAGCGGACTCCATGAACGAGAGGAACGCCCCGCGGTCGCGGAGGTCCCAGCCCGTCCCCGCGGCGTAGCCGATCTGGAGGCGCCTTACGCCCACGCCCAGGACGAAGTCGAGGTCCTCCCCCCAGGTCCGGGCCTCGCCAGGGTGGACGATGAGGTTGACGAAGTAGGAGACGCCGGAGCGCTGGAGCGCCTTGATGTTGGCCACGAGCTTGGAATGGACGTCCCGGCCCGAGGGCGAGGGCCTCCAGCGCAGGTGGGTCGCTGGCCCGCCGTCGAGGCTGAAGAGGACCTCCGCGTCCCGGCCCGAAAGCCAGGAGAGCTTGGCAGCGTCGAGGCCCAGGCCGTTGGTGGTGATCATGTGATGGACCTTCCGGCCGGAGGCTTCCGCGGCTTCCACGGCTTTGCGGATGAGGCCGAAGCAGAGCAGGGGCTCGCCGCCGAAGTACCTCAGCTGGAGGTTGGGGCTCGTCGACGTCAGGAGCAGGTCGAGAGCCTTCCGAAGCACGGGCCAGGTCATGGTCCGATCGTCGCGGACCACGCCGCAGTAGGAACACCTCAGGGAGCAGCGGTGCGTGAGCATGACCATCAGCGAGCCGGAGTAGTCCCGCACGCCCGGAGCGCCTCCGAGGCCCTGCTGGGCCGGCCGGCTCACAGCGCCCCCCAAGGAGGGTTGCGCAGGAACCGCAGGCCGATGCCGAGGTTGTTGAGCAGGGTCCGGCGCAGCTCACCCTTGCCGTAGGCGCCGACAAGGAGCGCCAGGTTGTCGAACTGGGTGGACCCGTGCCGGTCGAAGAGGCCTGCTCCGGGAACGCGGGCCACGAGGAACCGCTTCTTCATCTCCAGGAAGTCCTCCTCGAGGCAGACCCCGGTCTCGCGGAACACCCCTCCGTCGCAGTCCACGGTGAGCTCGGAGTTGAGGACCACGGGCTCGCGGCGGCAGGATTCCGCGTTGACGAAGGAGACGCCCAGCTCCCGCGAGAGCGCGGCGGCCCGTCCCATCTGCCGGAAGAGCTCCGCCGACGCGTCAGGGCCCCAGAGCCGGCCCAAGGCATAGTTGAGCTGGATGCGCCGGTGACCGAGATCAGCCAGGAAGCGGAACTCGTCAAGGATGCGGCCCGCGTTCTCGGGCGTGACCACGGCGATGACCTGGTAGGGCACGTCCGCGGCGCGCAGGGCTTCGAGGTTCCTGGAGAGCCTGGCGTAGTAGTCCTTCCCGCCGGCTGCCTTGCGCTGCTCGAGCTGGGTCGCGTAGGTGCCGTCGCAGCTGAACTCGAGGCTCACGCCGTGGTCGCGGAAGAACTGGAGGGCCTTATCCGAAAGAGCCAGCCCGTTGGTAGTCAGGAGGAACCGGACCTTCTTGCCGGAACGCTCCGCCAGGTCCTCGGCCAGCAGGACCGAATGTCTGACGATGTCGAGGGCCAGGAGGGGCTCTCCGCCGAAGAACTGCAGCTCCGCCTCGGAGCGCAGCCCTCCCATCAGCCAGCGGACCCCGGCCTCAGCGGTCTCCTTCGTCATCTTGGCTGGGTAGCGCCGGACCCGGCAGTACGCGCAGCGCAGTTGGCAGGCGTGCGTCACGAGCAGGATGAGCCTGGGGCTGCCAGCGCTCCCGTACACGGTCCGAAGCAGGTCCCGGTCGAGCCTGACGCCGTAGGCTTTCAGCCGCTTGAGGAGGCCCTTCCTGTAGAACGCCCAGCTCAGGAAGCGGCCCGTGTCCTCCCCGCCAGCCTCGGCCTTCCAGAGGCCTGCAAGGAGGCCGCGGTCGAGGGTCTCCAGGCACGCTCTGGCCTCGCCTTCCCCGCCCTTGGCTGAAAGCAGGGCTCCGGCCCGGTCCAGCAGGCCTTGGAGCCGCGTCTCGAGGCCCTGTCCCTCAACGGCCGCCATGGAGCTCCTCTTTCAAGGCAGCGAAGAACCTCCCGACCTCCCGCCCGAAAGCGATGTTGTTGAGGATGACGCGCCTGAGCCTCGCGTCGCCGTCGTACATCCGCACCAGGGTATAGTGGCAGTGGAAGGGGCTCCAATGGATGGCGTTGATGTCCGGCCGGTCTTGGACCCGGCCGAGCCGGAAGGGCGCCCGAGCCCCGGCCGGCGTGGTCTCGAACATCCACTCGCTCATGAGGTGCAGGGAGCCGTCAGTGTCGACCATGAGCTCGGCGTTCAAGACCGTGGGCTCGACCCTGCCGCCGAGGTTGCCGAGACGGATCTTCCCGGAACGGAGCTCAGACCGGTGGCGCTTGACGATGGCGCGGACCTGGCTGAAGAAGACGGCCTGGTCCTCGGGCGGCCAGAAGGCGCCCACGGCGTAGCTCAGGTCGAAGGCCCTCAAGCCTAGGCCGAGGAGGTGCTCGAAGTTCGCGGCCAGCCTGCCGGCCCGGGAGGGGTCGGCCACCGCGACCACGACACATTCCAGGCCCGAGGCCAGGACGCGCGCGATTCCTGCGGATGTCGCGGCATACGGGTCCAATCCTAGGACGGCGGGCGGCTTCTGAAGGTTGTGATCCCGTCGGGAGCCGTCAAGGGAAAGCTCGAGAGCGAAGGGCCGCCGGGAAAGCCACGCGAGCCTGGCCTCGTCGAACTCGATGGCGTTGGTCACCATGTAGAAGGAGAGCCTCTTGCCCAGCTTCGGCGCGCGGTCCTCCGCGTACTCCACGGCCTCCTGGACCACCGGGAAATTGAGCAGGGGCTCGCCGCCCCCGAAGTCGAGCCGCAGGTCCGGGCTGCCCCGCCGTAGGAGAAAGTCCACGGCCTTCCTGGCAATCGCGGGGGTCATGTCCGCGTCGCGCTTCTTCACCGGGCAGTACGTGCACCTCAGCTGGCAGCGCCTGGTGACGAAGAGCTGGATGCTGTTCTTCGTCACTCCGCGACTCCCAGGATGAGCGCGGGCGGCCTGTGCCAGAGGTCCACGGCCCGCCGCAGGGCCGCGGCCCGGGCCTTGTCCTTGCCGGAGAGGCCGAGCTCCTCGGACCGCAGGAGGGCCGTAGCAAGCAGCCCGTCAAGCTCGGTCCTCCAGTCCGCGAGCTCGCCCCGGGCCGCGCGTGCCGCGAACTCCCGGGCATCGGGATCGGCCGGGACGTCGCGGTCCACCAGAGGGTAGTCGAACTCGGGGAACCCTTCGAGCCGCAGGGTCCGCCGGACCTCGACTTGGTCCCTCAGGCCCAGGCGGACGAGCCTGCGCCAGCTCGCCGTCGGGTAGAAGGATACGAGGTTGGGCGTAGGCGGCTCGAGCAGGCCGAAGGGCTCCCCGCAGAGCGCCTGAAGGCGGACGATGCGTCCCGCCCCCTCCACGAGGTCCTCGAGGCGCGTCTCGGCGTTGGCCACGATGAGGTGGTGCGCCTGCCGGATCCCAGCCTTCGAGAGGGCCATGGCGGCCTTCGCGGAGCGGCCGCAGCCGTAGCCCTTGCCCAGGCGGCCGAGCTCGGCGTCGCAGAAGCTCTCCGTGCCGATGTAGACCCAGGGCCTCTCCGGCGGCGCGGCCGCCGTCCCTCCCACCTTCGGCGCGAAGAGTCCCGGGGAAAGCCCTCCGAGCAGGCCCGTGTCGAGTTCATCCGTGGGTCGGCCGTTCCGGACGCGGAAGAAGGAGTTGACCGCGGTCTGGATGAAGAGCACGAAGAAGGGCGAGCGCTTGAAGACCTCGAGGATCCCAAGGGCCCGGCGCCGGTCGGAGAGAAAGTCGTCGTCGTAGAATCCGACGCCGAACGCGGCAGGAGGGACCCTGGACCACGCTCCGAAAAGCTCCTTGAGCCTGCGGCCGTAGGAAGAGAGGTGCGCGGCCACGGCCTCCGGTGATTTTCCGCTGAACCGGCCCCGGTCCATGGACGCGCAGAACGAGCACCCGTAGCGGCAGCCCCTCGAGAGCGAGAGGCACAAGCCCCGGACAGCATCGTCTTTTTCCAACAGGGAGAAGTCCAGGGCCGAGCGGTCCAGGTCCGCGGCCCATGGAGCCCGCTCCGCGGCGGCCCAGACCTGTCCGCCCTCGTCGCCGAACAGGACCCCGTCGACCCCAGCGAGCGCGGCCCTTTGCTCCGGCGGCAGGGGCGCGGAAGCGTCGCACGGGCCCAGGGCGACCAGGACCTCCGGCAGGACGAGCTCGCCCGCGCCGCGGCAGATCAGATGGGCCTGAGGCAGGTGGACGAAGACCTCCCTAGGGTTGAGCGTGGGCATGATGCCGCCCACGGCCGTGAAGGCCCGGGTCCTGGCCCTCAAAAACGAGAGGAGCCTGCGGCTCTCCTCGAAGCACGCGTCGTAGAGGGTCAACCCCGCGAGCGTGACATCGGGATGCTCCTTCAAGAGCCTCCCCAGGGCCTCAAGGCCCCAGGGGCCCTTCTCCGAGAGCCTGGAGAGCCTGGCGTCCGAGAGCACGACCGCCACGCCCGCGGCCCTGAGCGCCGATGCCAGGTAGAACGTCGCGTTGTGGAGACTGCCCGCGGCCGGACCGGGGTCGATGATGTTGCGGAAGAGGAGGACCTTCGGCAGGGTCCGGCGCCCCGGGAAAGAGAGCGCCCGGCGCCGGATGCGGTCCTTTCGGGACCGGCTCTCCCGGATGGGGGGACCCCCGGGACCCGGCGTCGGGCGTTCTGCGACGACCCTCAGGAAAGCCGCCCTGCGGCGGCTCTCCGCTACGTCAAGCTGCTGCGCCGCACGATCGGGCACTCACCATTGCCCGTGGCTGCCGTGGGAGCCGTGCGACCCATGACTGCCGTGCGACCCGTGGCTGCCGTGAGAGGCATGCGACCCGTGCGAGCCATGCGACCCGTGCGAGCCATGCGACCCGTGCGACCCGTGCGACCCGTGGGAGCCGTGCGACCCGTGGCTGCCGTGCGAGCCGTGCGAGCCGTGCGAGCCGTGCGAGCCGTGCGAGCCGTGGGAGCCGTGCGACCCGTGCGACCCGTGCGACCCGTGCGACCCGTGCGAGGAGTGGCTCGCGTGCGAGCTGTGGCTCACGTGCTGAGCCTGCGAGGCCCCCGAGTTGTGCAGCGCGTTGGTGTGCTCGGTCTGGGCCAGCAGGTCCTCGGCCTTCACCATGGCCGCGCCCACGATCCCCAGGACGGCCGCCGCTTTCACGACGTCCTTCTTGAGGATCTTGCCCTCCTCGCTCGTCAGGAAGCGGGAGATGTCCTTCTTGATCTTCGGGATGAATTCCTTCTCGCTCATAGTCCCCCCTACTGCTTTTGGTGCGGGCTGCGCGGCTCCTTCTGCTTCAGCCACCGATGGAAGACCTTGTCATGCTTGCCTTCCCGGAGGCGCTCGAAAATGACGTCTTGGATGCCCATGTTGATGCGGCACCTTGAGTTCGACGGCATGCGGCCCATGATGTCGCCCTGCTCGGCATAGCACTGGATCGGGCACACCCCGCAATAGGGCTTGTAGGCGCA
>JBAZSR010000041.1:0-20401 GCA_041662295.1 Elusimicrobiota bacterium
TCATGCCTGCCTGTCCCCCAAGGGCTGGAACGACAAAGGACACCCGATGAGGCTGGCGAGCCTGCCGGCCTCCTCTTTCGCCTCGACCACGGCATCGTTCTGAGGCTGCCGGCCTTCAGGCCTCCAGCTCCACCTGCTCAAGAGGAAAGTCTTGATGCCAAGGTCCATGGAGAGCTTGAACTTCCAGACCTGGTACTGGTTCCCGGAATCGCTGTCCGAGTCGGTCTCCTGCCAGGCCTTGAGGACCAGGCGCTTGACCACGGACAGGTGCCCCTCAAGCACGGAAGGCTTGAAGAACCTGACGCCGGTCCTCCGGAATCTGCCGAGCCCGGCGTCGAACTCGGTCCTGGTCCAGGAGCCCAGCATGGCCAGGCCCGCGAAGCCGAACCCGAACGGGAAGATCACCCTGAAAAGCCAGATGAGGGGAGTGACGGAGCCGTGGATGTCGGGCCTGAAGAAAAGGATGTAGGAGGAGAAGAGGCCGACTCCCAGGAACACGGCTCCGCCGATCCATTCCTCGTCCGTCACGACGCAGCGGCGGCCGTCCGGCTGGAACCCGATGCCCGCCCCTCCGAGCGTGCGGCGGCCTGGGCTCACGCCTCCCCTTTCTCCATGGCCGAGACGCAGGCCGCGATGGTGAGGTCGCCCGTCACATTGACCACGGTCCGGCTCATGTCGAGGAGCCGGTCCACGCCGAGGATGACCCCGATGCCTTCCGCGGGCACGCCCACGGACTGAAGGACCACTGCGATCAAGGGAAGGGAGCCTCCAGGCACGCCCGCTGTGCCCACCCCGGCCAGGACCGACATCACGACCACGGTGAACTGCTGCCCCAGGGTCAGGTCCACGCCGAAGAACTGGGCGAGGAAGAGGACCGTCACTCCCTCGTAAAGGGCCGTGCCGTTCTGGTTGGCGGTCGCGCCGATGGTGAGGACGAAGTTGCTGATGTCCCGCGGGAGCTTCAAGTCCTCCACCGCGGACTTGAGCGACACCGGCAGGGTCACGTTGCTCGAGCTTGTGGCAAAGGCCGTCATCATCACGCCCGAGATGGCCCGGAAGAAGGCGAGCGGGCTCCTGCGCGCGATGAGGGCGAGGGCCGCGGAGTAGACCACGAGCAAGTGCAGGGCTAGGGCCGCGATGACGAGCAGGAAGTAGCCCAGGAGCATGCGCAAGGCTTCGATCCCCGCGGTGGCGGACACCGAGAACATCAGGCCCGCCACCCCGTAGGGCGCCAGGCCCATGGCAAGCTCGATGATCTTGAGCATGACCGCGAGCACGGATTCGAGCAGGCCCTTGAGCGGGGCAGCCTTCTCCGGCCCTACGAGGCTCATGGAGACGCCGACCATGAGCGCGAAGAACATCAGGGGGATGAGCCCGCCCTCGAAGGCCGAGACAGCGTCCGAGAGCGGGTTCTTCGGGATGATCTCGACCAGGGTCTGAACCAGGCCCTTCTTCTTGCCCGCGTTCTCCAGGCTCGTCTTGACGGTCCCGCTCTGGAGGGAGACGCTCAAGCTCTCGCGGACCTCCGGGGAGAGCCCTTTGCCTGGCTGGAACAGGTTGACCCCGCTGACCCCGATGATGACCGCGATCGAGGAGAAGGCCAGAGTCAGCAGGAGCGTGCGGCCGCCCACGCGGCCGACACGGCCGATGTCGCCGATCTCAGCCACGCCCAGGGCCAGGGCCGCGACCACCAGGGGCACCACGGCCATGAAGACCAGGCGCAAGAAGACCTGGCCCAGGGGGTTGGCGACGTTGACGGCCAGCCAGGCCAGGCCGGGGTCTCCGCCGAACAACGCCTTGCCGAGCAGTCCCAGGACCGTGCCCGCGACAAGGCCGACGAAGATCTTCGTATGGAGCGCCATCCCCTTCGTTTTTCCGCTCATGCCGCTTCCACTATAGCCAAGGGGCCTGCGTCGAGTCAATTATGTAAACTCTCGGCATGAATATCTCCATCGACCGCGAGAAGTGCACGGACTGCGGCCGCTGCGCCCAGGTGTGCGGCCTCAACTTCATCGAGGGCGGAGACGGCAAGATCTCGGTCATCGAGCCTCCCTACACGTGCATCCTCTGCGGCCACTGCAAGGCCGTCTGCCCCATGGAGGCCATCGAGCACACCGGCCTCTCCGCCGCCTGCTTCGACCGCATCGTCAAGAAGCCGTCCTACGCGGAACTGATGTCGCTCCTCGAGGCGCGCCGCTCGCGCCGTGAGTTCACGGAGAAACCCCTCACCGAGGAGGAGATCTCCTCCCTGCTCTCAGCCGCTGCCCAGGCTCCCAACGGGTGCAACAAGCGCAACGTGGGCTACATCGTGGTCACGGACCCGAAAGTCCTCAAGGAGCTTTCCTTAAGCATCGGCAAGCAGACAGGGTGGCTGGCGGACAAGCTCGCCTCCCCGCTGTGGCGCCCCCTCCTCAACCTGTTCTACGGCAGACAGCTCAAGGAGTTCGAGCCCCTCCTGCCGCTCCTCAAACCCATGGCCGAGGAGACCTTGAAGGGCAACGACATGGTGCTCTGGAAGGCGCCCTGCGCCATCCTCCTGCACACCTCGCCCCACGATTCCTGCGGGGCCGAGGACGCGGTCTACTGCGGGGCGAACATCCTGCTCGCTGCAGAGTCCCTGGGCTTGGGCGCCTGCGTCCTGGGCTTCCTGACAGAGCCGGTCAACAGGGACCGCAAGCTCGCGGAACTCGTGCGCCTGCCCAAGGGCCGCGTGGTGCGCACCAGCATGTGCGTGGGCCACCCCTCGTTCGCCTACTGCCAGGGCGTGCGCAGGCCCCTCCCGGACTTCGTCCGCGTCTGAAGAACTGGGACCCATCAGGGCTGGGCCCAATGCCGTGAGCCGCTTGGGCTCTTGGGCCTTTACGGCTTCCCGGCCGTTGCGCTACCATCATGAGGATGCCGCCCCTAAGGAGGATGGCGAGAGGCTTCGGCGTCCTGCTGGCCCTGGCGCTGGCCGCAGGCCCGGCCGCGGCCGCATGGGCTGTCCGTTCCCAGCCCCGGAGCGGACCGACGGCCGCGGCCCCGCGGCCGGGAAGCGTCATTGGATTCTGCGGCGCCCCGGCGTTGTCCGCGGGACTCATGTCGGCGCCCGTCGCGCCGCCGGTCTCGATCTCCCTGCCTTCGATCCAGGTCCCCGGATGGCAGGCCGCTCCCAAGGTGTCCGCCTCCCTGGACGCCGCGCCCTTCGCCCCTCCCGCCCCGTCCGTTCCCGCGGCCTTGTCCGCGGAGCGCCAGGCGCTCTACCAAAGCCTCTCCACGGCGCTTGAAGCCGCTCCCGAGGACCTCGGCGGCGAGCGAGCCAAGGGGCTCGCGGACGCCTTCTTCCACGCCTTCCCCGCGCCAGCCGTGCCGGCCGCGGACGCGGTCCTTGGCCAGCTTGCGCCGGCGGAGCCCGCGGACCTCTCGCCGGCGGCCTCCGTCCGCCCCCGCTCAGAGGCCGGCGCCGCAGCGCCGCGGAGAAAGCCCTTCCAGCCCCGGTCGGGCATCCTGGCCGGCCTGACGGACCACTACCGCCACGCCCGACTGCTGGCCAGGCACTTCTACTGGTACACCGTCACCCACATCAAGGACCTCTGGCCGGCCTATCAGAGGAAGCTGGCCGCGCTCTCGGCCCGCGGCGAGGCCCCGGCTGTCGGCAGTCCCCGGGCCTTCTTCACCCACATGCGGGTCATGGGCGAATCCGGCGTCTTCTACGTGCTCGGATTCTCCGCGCTCAATGACAGGGAGGTGCTCGAGGAGTCGCGCATGGCCTTCGACAGGTTCTTCGACGGCCCCGGCATCGGAGCCGCGGAGCGCCTGGCGTTCAAGGGCTTCCTGGAGCGCGTCGCGGTCTTCAACGCGGCCCATCGCGCCCACTCCAACATGAAGAAGCAGATCCGCGACGCCCTGCTGGCCGCCTCCGTCATGCCCGCCGGCGCGGTCGCGCCCTTCTTCGACTCCCTGGCGGTCCGGGACAAGAGCGCCGAGATCGAGGCCTTCCAGAGGGAGGGCGCGGCCGTCGTGCTCGCGGAGTACCGCCGGGTCGTCCTCGAGACGCTGGCTGAGGAGCCCGATTCCCCGGACGCGGTCCTGGCCGTGGTCTTGATGGGGAGCTTCGCCCGCGGCGCGGCCACCCCCACCAGCGACCTCGACACCGAGCTCATCGTCCCCGATGGAAGGGAGGGACGGGCGGAGGCCTTCAACACGAGGCTGGTCGCCCGATGGGAGGCCCTGGGCCGGCAGAGGGCCAATCCCATCACGCCGCACGAGCACCCGCTGGATGCGTCCAGACGCCTGCTCTCCATGGTGCACGTGGATGGAGCCTACCGGGTGCTCTCCCTGGACGAGGGCCTGGCCGTTGCCCTGGCCCCCCGAGCCGAGGACCTGCCCGCCGGCGGCCGCGTCCGCCACCGCACCTTGCGCGGCCGGCTCGGACGCCTGCTCGAGTACGCATTGGTCTACGCGGTCACCCTTTGGACCGACTGGCGGGGCGCCGCGTCACCGGAGCCGGGAAACATCGTATAATCCGTCTGCTCGGGATCATCAGCCCGGCTAAGGGGACCACCATGCCAGAGACCGCCGTCAACTCCCACGTTTCCTACAAAGAGCTCGGGTTCGTCAACACGCGCTCCATGTTCGACCACGCCATGAAGGAGGGCTACGCTGTCCCGGCCTACAACTTCAACAACATGGAGCAGATCCAGGCCATCATCACGGCCTGCGTGACTAGCCGCTCGCCTGTCATCCTCCAGGTCTCCAAAGGCGCGCGCGACTACGCCAACGCCACCCTCCTGCGCTGGATGGGCCGCGGCGCCATCGAGATGATGAAGGAGATCGGCAAGCCCGTGCCCGTGGCCCTGCACCTCGACCACGGCGACTCCTTCGAGATCTGCAAGTCCTGCATCGACTCCGGCTTCTCCTCGGTCATGATCGACGCCTCCTCCAAACCCTTCGACGAGAACGTCGCGCTCACCAAGAAGGTCGTGGAGTACGCCCACCCTCGCGAGGTCACGGTGGAGGGCGAGCTCGGGGTCCTGGCAGGCATCGAGGACGAGGTCTCGGCCGAGAAGTCCCACTACACCGATCCCAAGGACGTCGAAAACTTCGTCAAGCGCACGGGCGTGGACTCCCTGGCCATCTCCATCGGCACGAGCCACGGGGCCTACAAGTTCAAGGTCAAGCCAGGCGAGCATGTCCCGCCGCTGCGCTTCGACATCCTCGAGGAGGTCGAGCGCCGCATCCCGGGCTTCCCCATCGTTCTGCACGGGTCCTCGAGCGTGCCGCAGGACTACATCACCATGATCAACAAGTACGGCGGCAAGATGGAGGGCACGGCCGGCATCCCCGAGGAGCAGCTCCGCCAGGCCGCCAAGTCCGCGGTGTGCAAGATCAACATCGACTCCGACGGCCGCCTCGTCATGACCGCCATGATCCGCAAGGTCTTCGCGGAGAAGCCCGGCGAGTTCGACCCCAGGAAGTACCTCGGCCCGGCCCGCGAGGCCCTGGTCAAGATGTACATGGAGAAGAACGAGAAGGTCCTTGGCTCGGCGGGTCGAGTCTAACGGAGTCTGACAACGCCGAGCCAAGAGGTGCCAGGCTTGGGCCGCGAAGGCTCTGCCGCTCGGCAAGCCTGGCACCTAGGACCGCGCATGCCCAAGGCACTACGGATCTGGGCCGGTCCGATCCTCGCCACCGCGGCTCTTTTTCTGGGAGCCGAACTCGTCCTGCGCCTGACCGGGTTCCGCTACGCCCCTGTCCCGGTCACCCTGCGCTATGTCCGGGCCGTGGCGGACAAGGGCGCCGCGTCGTCGAGCAGGGGCAGGGAGACCGTCATCCCCTATGCCCTGGACCCGGTCCTGCTCTGGAAGCCCCTCCCCGTGCCCGGCCTGACGAACTCCGAGGGCTTCCTGGGCCCGGAGTGGCCTGAGGCCAAGCCCAAGGGCGGCGTCCGGGTCGTGGCCTTGGGAGACTCCTGCACGGTCCTGGGAGACGATCCCTACCCCGGGGTCCTGGAGAAGCGCCTCGCCAAGGACGGCCGGAAGTGGGAGGTGCTCAACGCGGGCGTGGCGTCCTGGTCCTCCTATCAGGGACTGCGCCTGTTGGAAGCTCGGCTCGCGGGCTACAAGGCGGACGTGGTCACGCTCTACTTCGGCTGGAACGACCGCTGGCTCTCCTGGTCCGTGCCTGACAAGGACCTGTCAGGCCTGCTGGAGCGCCAGTGGAAGACCCTGGGGCGGCTGGAGTCGAGCCGGCTCCTCCAGGCGTTCCAGGCTGCCGCGGACCGGCTCCGCGGTCCGCCCAAGCTGACCCCGGCCTCCCCGCACCGCGTCGCGCTCGACGATTATGGCCGCAACCTCCGTGCCATGATCGAGCTTGTGCGCCGCGGCGGAGGAGAGCCTGTGCTGGTCACCGCTCCCACGGGCCTGACCTTGGACCTGCCCTTCACCCGCGAGGTGGCGGCTAAGACCGGCATCAAGACCCCTGAACTCTTCGTCGAGCTCCACGAGGCCTACAACGCCGCTGCGCGCTCCGTTGCGGAGGAGACCGGAACCCCCCTCGCAGACCTCGACGCCGCTTTCAGCCGCATGAAGGACCACAAGGCCGTGTTCAGCGACGGCATCCACCTCACCCGAGAGGGCCACCAGAGAGCGGCCGCCCTCCTCGAGCCCGAGGTCCGCAGAGCCGCGGCCCGGCGTCAGGGCCGGCCGTGAGCGCCGGGCAAGGGCGGAACGGACCCTGGGCCGCGGACCTCGCCGCGGCCGCGGCCATCCTGCTCCTCTCCGTCACCCTCTGCTGGCCGGGCCTCTCCAGCATGGGCCGACTGGTGCTCGGCAGTCCCTACGAGGACCTGGCCCTGGAGCTCCTGGCCTGGTTCGAGTTCGGGTTCAGGGAACTCCGGTCCGGCAACCTCGCCTTCTGGAATCCCCACATCTTCTCGGGCCTGCCCTTCTTCGCCACCTTCGAGTCAGGCCTCCTCTACCCGCCCAACTGGCTCCATCTCCTACTGCCGGTCGGGTGGGCGCTGAACATCCTCCTCTGCCTGCACCTGTTCCTGGCAGGCGGCCTGACCTACGCCTGGTGCCGGAGGTCGGGCCAGGACCCGTTCCCCGCGGCGACCGCGGGCGTCGTCTTCATGCTGTCCTCCCCCTATTACCTGGGCATTTACGGCGGGCTGGTGACCCACCTCTGGGTCATGACCTGGATCCCGGCGGTCTTCCTCTGCCTGGACAGCTGGATCTCGGAGCGCAAGATCTCGTGGCTCCTTGCTGGCATGGCGGTCTCAGCCCTGCAATGCCTTGGGGGCAATCCCCAACTCGTCTACTACACGGCCCTCGGCGCCGGCCTCTACCTGCTCCTGCGTCTCCCTGGGGAGAAGACGCCGGTCAAGCTCGTTCTGGGAGGGGCGGCCGTGTTCGGCGGAGGCCTGGCTTTGGCCGCGGTCCAGCTCCTTCCCGGGGCCGCCGCGGTCTCGGAGTCCAGCAGGAGCGCGGGCCTCTCATTGGCCCAAGCCGGGGGCTTCTCCTTGCCCCCCGAGAACATCCTGACCCTGACAACCCCCTTCATCTTCGGCGACATGCGCGGCTTCCCCTATTTCGGCCGCTGCCACCTCTTCGGTTCCTCGCTCTTCATCGGCGTCTCGGGACTGCTCCTGTCCCTCTGCGGAGCCCTCGGGTTCCCGGACCGGCGGCGCCGCATCGCAGGGGCCATGGCCTGCGCCGCTGTCCTGCTGGCCCTCGGGAGCCACCTCAAGCCGCTCTACTGGCTGCTCTACCACCTGGTCCCGGGCTTCGGGGCCGTGCGCGGCACGCAGAAGTTCCTCATCCTGGCGTCCTTGTTCCTGGCCTGGCTCGCGGGCCAGGGGCTCCAGGACCTGCTCCGCGCCCCTGGAGACGGACGGACCGCGTCCTCCAAGGACATCCACGCCAGGCTGGCGCTGGGCGCCTTGGCCTCCGGAGCTCTGGCAGCCGCCGCAGGATTCTGGGCCTGGGCCTCGGGCCCCCTTGGAAGCGCGGGCGCTGTCTGGACCTGGCTGCTCAAGCTCATCGAGGGCTCCGGGGAATGCCTGCTCGCGCCGCTGGCCCTCATCCGCCACCCTGTCTTCGTGGAACAGTCTCTGGCGAACGCCTCAGCCAGACTGGGAGGGACGGCCGCCCTCCTGACCGCCGCGGGCCTACTGCTATGGCTGGGCCGCGGCTCGCGGCGCTTCGCAGCGGCCCTGGGCCTGCTCGCGGTCCTGGAGCTCTTCTTCTTCTGCCGGGCCGTGGCCGTGGTCATGGACGCCAAGCCCGCCTATCCGGCCGCTTGGATGGAGGCGGTGCGGGCCGGGCCGGCCGACGCCAGGGTCCTGCACGCGCCCACCGGCTCGCCGAACATCGCCATGAGGACCGGCCTCAGCGACGTCCTGGGCTATTGCCCACTGCCGCTCAAGCGCTACGTGGATTTCCTCTCCTGGACCCAGGGCCTCAGGCCGGACGAGGTGTTCGTCTTCCCGCGGATCCGGCGCGTGGACCGCGTCTTCGAGCTGCTCCGGCTCGGGTCCGTATTCTCCGCGAACAAGCCGCTGGAGGTCCAGAACGTCCCTTCCCCGATGTCCAGGCTCCACCTGCTCCGGGAGTGGAAGCTCGCCACGAGCCCCGCGGAAGCGCTCGAGCTGATGTCGGCCCCTGGGTTCGACCCGAGGACCACGGTCATCCTCGAGTCCGTCCCTGATCCTGCTCCGGCTCCGCCAGGCTCGCCTCTTGGCTGGGCCAGGCTCACACGCTCCGGGACCGACAGCCTGGAGATCGAGGCCGCGCTCCCTGCCCCTGCCATCCTCCTCGTCACTGATTCCTACGCCAAGGACTGGCGCTGCAGGTTCCTCGAGCCAGGGCCGCAGTCCGCGTGCGCGGTCCTGCCCGCGGACTCCACGCTCAGGGCCGTGCCCCTGGCCGCCGGCCGCCACCGCCTCGTCCTGGAATACCGGCCCGCGGCCTTTGTCCCTGGCCTCGCCGTCACCTTGGCCGCGCTGATGGCCTGGCTGGCCGCCTGGGTCCTGGTCCTGCGCCGGCGCTCATGAAGCGGATGGCGTGGACCTGCCTTTGTGGCCTGCTCGCCGCAGCGTCGCTGGCCTGCGCGGCCGCGCTCTTCTGGGACGGGCTGAACCTCCCTGTCATCGACAACGAGAGCCTCGGCAACATCTTCGGCATGAGGCCGCACCTTCGGCTCTCCGAGCTCTGGGGCTGGTTCTCCCGAGACTCGATCGGGTTGAGCTCCTACGGCAGGTACTTCCCGCTCACCTGGGCGGCCTACGTCGTCCTGCACTCCTTGTTCGGCTTCAGCCCCCTGGCCTTCAAGCTCTTCAAGCTCTGCGTGGTCTGGGGCAGCTCGGCATTCCTTTTCGCTGCCGCGGTCCGGCTGGGCATGAGCCGTTCCTGGGCACTGCTCTGCGCCGCGTTCTACTTCAGCACCCAGGTCCCGGCCGCGCTGGGCGGCATGGTCATCCTCCACGACATCCTGGCCGGCCTGTTCTGCACGGCAAGCCTTTGGTGCTTCCTTAAAGGGGAGAGCGAAGAGCGCCATTGCCTGGGCTGGGCCGGCGCTGGAGCCTCAGCCTTCGGAGCAGCCCTCCTCTCCAAGGAGACGTGCTTCCTGCTCCCCGGCATCCTCCTCTGCGCCGGTCTCGCAGGCATGGGCCGGCCTCCAGGGACCCCTGTCCGCCTCCGGAGGGTCCTCCTCGGACAAGCTCCGTATTGGGCCATGCTGGGCCTCTACCTGGGGGGACTGGCCTGGTGGCTCGGCTTCCTGGATCGCAGCGGTCCAGTGGCCTTCTTCAGCCACGGCCCGTTCGGGAAAGCGGCAGGGCTCTACCTGGGATATTGGAAGGCCTTCCTTCCTTCGGGCCCGCTCCTCTGGCTCGCAGGAGCCGGAGCCTTGTGCCTGCTGGCCTCGGGGAAGGATGCCCTCATGGACCTCGGCCGCAAGGCCGCGTTCTCAGGAGCTTGGACCCTGCTGGCGCTCTGGCCCTGCCTCAACGTCTATCCCTATCTGCCTGACATGGCCGAGCCCCTCGGCAAGGTCGAGGTCCGCTACCTCCCCTTCGCTGGAGCAGGCATGGCCTGGCTCCTCTTCCACCTCATCAGCGGGCTCAACCGCGTCAAGCCCGCGGCGTGGGCCGCAGGGGCGTTCATCGGGTACCAGACCCTGACATCCTTGGCCGGGACCAGCAGGGCCCACAGCGGCAGTGCCTTCGTGGAGGGACTGCGGACCCGGCTCCCCTCGTTCCAGAGCGCGGAAGGCGGCCCGGCCTGGACAAGCCCCCCGCTGGGGGACGCCCTGCTGTCTCTGCCCCTCTTGAAGCGCTTCGACCCCGGACTCCACCAGCGGGTCGTGGAGGTCCTGAAAGCGGGCCTGCCCCAGCCGGCCGTCAGCGAACTCCTGTCCTTCTACGATTCGGAGGACTGGATCCTCGACGCAGGCGAGAGCCTCTCGGGAGGAGGCTTCCTGGAGGCCCGGTCCTTAGCGTCGGTCCTGGCCCGGCTCAGGGCGCACCGGGCCTTCAAGGAAGGCTCGGCCCTGCTGGCCCAGGGTCGGCGCCGGGAGGCGCGAGCCTCCTTTGAGCTTGCGTGGCAAAAGGACCACGGCCTTGCCGAAGCCTGCCGCCAGGTCGCAGGGCTCCACGAGGAAGCCGGAGAGGAGTCCTCCGCGGACGCCTGGCTCAGCCGGTGCCCAGGAGGGCACGGGTTAGGGGAGAGGCTGCCTGCCCAGAATCCCCTCAGGGACTCAGCGGAGCGTCTGGCACGGGAAGGACGCTATGCCGAGGCCGAAGCCGCATACAGCCGCTACATCCGAGAGGTCTCCCTGCTCTGGCCTGGCAGGAGGATCGCCAAGGCCGAGCTCAAGCGCCTGGCCAACGGCAGTCGTCAGGCCTATGACCGGGCCATGGCCGCGTTCAAGGCCGGGGACCTCAAGACAGCATCCCGGGAGCTCGACGCCGCACTGGAGAAGGGCCCGGTGTTCCCTGAAGCGAGGGCCAGCAGGGCCGCGCTGAGGGCCGGCCAGGGCCACTGGAAGGAGGCCCTCGCGGACTATGAAGCGGGCCTGAAAGCCCCAAGCCTTACGCCGGACCTCGAGCGCCTCCTGACCTCGGGCCGCTCCGAGGCCCTGGCTCGGTTGGACAGGAAGCGCAAATGAATACGTCAGCGGGGAAGCGTGTTCCGCCAGGGCCCGAGGTTGACGACCTGCTTGAACCCGCGGGCCTTGAGCATGGCCGCGGCCATGGCGCTGCGCGTCCCTGAGGCGCAGCAGACCATGACGGGCTTCTCCGGATCGAGTTCCTTGACCCGTCTCTCCAGCTCCCCGAGCGGGATGTTCCTGCTCGCGGGATTGCTCCCGGCCGCGAACTCCTCAGGGCTGCGCACGTCCACGATCACGCCTCCGCGTTGCGTCATCTCAGGGATCCTCCTTGCCGCCAGCTTGAACCTCGCGTAACGCCATCCCAAGAACCCGGCCACGAGCCCCGGGAGGAGCCACGTCGAAATCTCCATGGAACCCCTCAGGCCGCCTCAGCCGTGATCTCGAAGGCCGGAGGGTTGACCAGGTGCTTCTTGACCGTGCAGAGGTTCGCGGTGGCGATCAGGCTATCACGGTATTTTTCCGGGAAGCCCTGGGGCAGGCGGATCCTGAGGCCGACCTTCGACACCCGGTGCTCGGCCTCGTCCCAAAGCGCCTCCTGCCTGATCTCCAAGCCCTCCGTGGCCAGGCCCCGCTTCTGGCAAAAACCCAGGATGAAGATCCCGGCGCAGGTGCCCAGGGAAGCGAGGAAGAGCTCGAAGGGCGAGGGAGCGCTCCCGTCGCCTCCCCCCTCCTTGGGCTGGTCCGTCATGACCCTGTGGCCGTTGAACTCGGCCGCGACCTTCTTGTTTCCCGGGAAGCTGATCTTGATCTCCATAAAACCTCTCGTTTACAGCGTGACACCCTTTTGGATTTCGATGCGCCCGGACCAAAAAAGGATTCGGAACGGCACCGTCCCGGGGATATGATACTATGGGCAGAACCGATGAGGACGCCCTGGGCCGGCGTGGTGGGCATGCCGGTGAAGCACTCGCTCTCTCCTGAGATCTTCCGCCGCTTCTCCGAGGACTTGGGCCGGCCCCTGCGCTACCGGGCGCTCGAGATTCTGCCGGAGCACCTCAAACCTGCCTTGACCGCCGCCCGGAAGCGCCCCTGGCTGGGCTGGAACGTCACGGTCCCGCACAAGGAGGCCGTCGTCGGCCTCCTCGACCGGCTCGACCCCTGGGCCTCCGCGGTCGGGGCCGTCAACGTGGTCATGTTCCAAGACGGGCTGGCGATGGGGTACAATACGGACGTCTAGGGCTTCCTGACGCCGCTCAAGAAGCGCGGGGTCGTCCTGCGCGGCAGGACCGCCCTGGTCTTGGGAGCCGGAGGCGCGGCCGCCGCGGTCTGCGAGGGGCTGAAGCGCTCCCAGGCGGCCGAGCTCTTCGTGGCAGGAAGGACGCCCGAAAAAACGGCCTGCCTGGCGGACCGGTTCGGCGGCGTGGCAATCGGGCTCGAGCCCGAGGAGATACGGAAAGCCGCCGGCGCCGCGGACCTGGTGGTCAACGCCACCTCGGCGGCTGACGCGGGCCTGCTTCCGGAGGGCTTGAAGCTCAAGCCCGGGTCCTGGGCCTGCGACCTGGCCTACAGGCCGGCGAAGACCCGGTTCATGGCCGAGGCCGAGGCGGCCGGGGCCAAGGCGCTGGGCGGGCTCGACATGCTGGTCTGTCAGGCGGCCCTGACATGGCGGGTCTGGTTCGAGGAGAACGTCCCGGAGCGCGTGACGGAACAGGTCTTAAAGGAACTGAGGAGCGTCCCATGAGAGTGCTTCGTCTTCTGACGGCCGGAGAGTCGCACGGCCCGGGCCTTTGCGGCATCATCGAGGGCCTGCCCGCCGGGATCGGGCTCTCGGCTTCGGACATCGACCTCCAGCTCAAGCGCCGCCAGGCCGGCTACGGCCGCGGAGAGAGGATGCGCATCGAGGCCGACCGCGTCCAGATCCTCTCGGGCGTGCGCAAGGGCCGGACCCTGGGCTCACCCCTGGCGCTCCTCATCCCCAACAAGGACCGACAGAAGGACCTCCCGGCCATGACCGTGCCCAGGCCAGGGCACGCGGACCTGGCTGGCGCCGTGAAGTACGGACATGCGGACCTCCGAGACGTGCTCGAGCGCGCCAGCGCGCGGGAGACGGCGATGCGCACGGCCCTGTCCGTCCCGTGCCGCAGTCTCCTGGCCGAATTCGGGGTGCGGATCTCCAGCCGCGTCGTGTCCATCGGCGGCGAATCGGACTTCTCGGACCCGGCGGGCCTCTCTTCGGAGCGCTGGGAGCGGCAGGCCTCGGCCTCCCCGGTCCGCTGTCTCGACACGGAATCGGGCCGCCGCATGATGGAGGCCGTGGACGCCGCCAAAGCCAAGGGCGACACGGTCGGCGGGGTCTTCGAGGTCCGGGTCTGGGGACTGCCTCCAGGGCTGGGCAGCCACTGCCACTGGGACCGGAGGCTCGACGGCGACCTGGCCCGCTGCCTCATGGCCTTGAACGGGGTCAAGGGCGTGGAGATCGGCTCGGGCTGGCACAACAGCCGGGCCCGGGGCTCCGAGGTCCACGACGCCTTGTACTGGGACGAGAAGGCCTCGCGCCTGACGCGGCGGACCAACCGGGCCGGAGGCCTGGAAGGGGGCATGACCAACGGCGAGACCCTGGTCCTGCGGGCGGCCATGAAGCCCCCGGCGAGCCTGGCCAGGCCCCTGGAATCCGTGGACCTTCGGAAGCGGAAAGCCGCGGCCGCGCCCGCGGTCCGCTCCGACGTGTGCGCTGTACCGGCTGCCGGGATCATCGGCGAGGCGCTCGCGGCCTTGGAGCTGGCCGACGCCTTCCTGCTCAAATTCGGCGGGGATTCTCTCGAGGAGACGCGCTCTCACTATGAGGCATCGCTCGAGAACTGACGCGGTCTTCCTCGTCGGGTTCATGGCCAGCGGAAAGTCCTCCGTGGGCCGGGTCCTGGCCCGAGGCCTCGGCCGGGGGTTCCTGGACACGGACGCCATGGTCGCGGCCGTGACAGGGCGGGAGGTCGGGAAGCTCATCAAGACCGCCGGCGAAGCAGCCTTCCGCCTCCTTGAGAAGCGGGCCTTGTCCGCGGCAGCCCGGACCAGCGGCGTCGTGGCCGTGGGAGGCGGGGCCGTGGAAGACCCCGCCAATGTCCGGGTCATGAGGGCGGCTGGCAGGGTCGTGTTCCTGGACGCCCCCCTGCGGGTCTTGAGATCCCGGGTCCGGAAGCAGGATGGCGGCGCGTCCCGCCCCCTCTGGGAAGATGCGGCCGGCCTCTTCAAACGGCGGCGCTCTCTATACAGGGAAGCATCCGTTCTGAAAGTCGACGCGGACCTCGGCTCTCCCGAGAAGGTCGCGGACGCGATCGCGCTCCGGCTGGGGCCCGTCCGCCGAGGCCTGCGGGCAGAAGCGGCCCCTGCGGCCGTCCCTGTGAGGGCGCCCGGAGGCTCCTACCCGGTCCACATCGGCAGCGGCCTGCTCTCCCGCCTGCCGCGCCTGCTCGGGTCCGTTTTGGAGGCAGGACAAAAGAAGTCCTGCGTCGTTGTCACGGACGAGCGCCTCGCCCCAGGGCCGGGAGCACGGCTCCAGTCCAGCCTCGAGGCCGCCGGCTGGAAGGTCGCAGCCCTGACGCTCCCCCAGGGCGAGAAGGCCAAGTCCTTTGGCGCCCTGCTCAGGCTCTACCGGTGTTTCCTCAAGAACGGGACGGAGCGCCGGACCCCGGTGGTCGCCCTCGGCGGAGGCTCCGTGGGAGACAGCGCCGGCTTTGCGGCCGCGACCTTCCAGCGGGGACTCCCCCTCGTCCACGTGCCCACGACTCTGCTGGCCCAGGCGGACAGCAGCGTGGGCGGCAAGACCGGCGTGAACCTGCCTCTGGCGAAGAACGCGGTGGGAGCGTTCCATCAGCCCGCGCTCGTGGTCTCGGACACGGACTTCCTGGCGGGCCTGACGGAGCGCGACCTCAGGTCGGGCCTCGCCGAGGTGGTGAAGACAGCGCTCGTCTTCGACCGGCCCTTCGCCCTGGGCCTGCGGGAGCGCTGGCCCGGCCTGCTCAGCCGGGACCCGGGCCTGCTCGCCTGGGCCGTGCGGCGGTGCGTGGAGCTCAAGGCCCGCGTCGTGGCTGAAGACGAGCGGGACCTGTCCGGCCGGAGGGAGCTCCTCAACTTCGGGCACACTGGGGGCCACGCCCTCGAGGCGGCCGCGGGACCGGGCAGGCTCCGGCACGGCGAGGCCGTGGCCTGGGGCATGGCCCTGGCGGTCCGGCTCTCCCTGGGCCGGGGCTGGATGCGCGATCCCCGGGACCGCGCCTTGGCTGAGGACCTGCTGGCCCGGCTTTTCCCCCCTGCCTGGCCGAGGGGTCTCAAGCCGGAAGCCTTCAGCGCGAGCCTGTCGCGTGACAAGAAGAGGCGCGGGGGCAGGAACGTCTTCATCCTGCTCAAGGCCCTGGCTAAGCCGGTCCGCGTCTCGGACGTGGGCTCGGATGAGTTGAAGAAGGCCGTCGCTGCCCTGGCGCGAGGAAAGCAACGGGAGGTCGCGAAATGATCAGAAAGCCCAAGGCTCCCAATCATCGAAACATCCTGGTCCTGCACGGGCCGAACCTCAACCTCCTGGGCGAGCGCGAGCCCGACACGTACGGCCGCTCCACCCTCGCTGAGCTCAACACCTCGGTCATGGCCGAAGCCAGGAAGCTCGGCCTGTGCTGCAGGATCTTCCAGAGGAACGGGGAAGGAGAGCTCATCGACCTCCTGCATCGCCACCGCAGATGGGCCCACGCTGTGCTCATCAACCCAGGCGCCTACAGCCACTACTCCTACGCGCTCCGCGACGGCCTTACGGCCGTGGCCCTGCCCGCGGTGGAGGTCCACCTCACCGACGTCTCCAAGCGCGAGCCCTGGCGCCGCGTCTCGGTCACTGCCGAGGTCTGTGAGGCCGTGGTCGCCGGCAAGGGGCTGGGGAGCTATATCGAGGGGCTGGCTATCCTGGCAGCCAAGCTCAGAGGATGACCCCAGAACACTCCTGGCCAAAGCTGACCTTGGGCCTGTTCGCGGTCCTGGCCGGGGTCATCGCGGTCAAATCCTACTTGGACGTGGACAACGACCTCTTCTTCCACCTTGTGGAAGGCGAGCGCATCGTTGAGCACGGCCGCATCCCCCTGGAGGAGGACCTCTCCTTCACCGCAGCCGGACAGCCCATGGTGGCCACGGAGTGGCTGGGCCAGGCCGTCATGCACATCCTGTTCCGGGCCGCGGGCTACCACGGCCTCGTGATCTTCCACACCATGCTCGTGGTCGGAGGCCTGCTCCTCCTCTGGCGGACCATGGAGGGCGCTTCTCCCGGAAGCCGGGCCTTCCTCCTGGCACTGACCACCATGGGACTCCTGCCGTTCTGCTCCGTCCGGCTCCACTACTACACCTTCCTGTTCTTCAGCGCGTTCCTCTATTGGACGCGGCGCTGGGAAGAGGGCGCGTCCTGGCCGGTGTGGGCCATGGCCGCAAGCCTCCTAGCCTGGGCCAACATCCACGGCGGGTTCATGGCGGGCTGGGCAATCCTGGCCGCTGTATGCGGCCTGGACCTATGGAAGACGCGCAAGGCGTGGAGCCTCGCGCCCCTGGCTGCCGGGACCCTGGCATGCTGCATCCACCCGAGCGGGGTCAAGGCTTTCGTCTATCCCATCTGGTTCCTCTTCAAGGCGCCGCCGGGCCGGTCCCTGATCCTCGAATGGCTGCCCGTGGACTTCACGGAGAAGCCCGCCCTGGCCTGGCTGGTCATGATCGCGTGCTTGGCCTGGGCCGGGATCGGGAGCCTCAAGACGCGCTTTCCCTGGGCCCTGCTGACCATCGGCCTGCTCGTCGAGGCTTTGCGCGGCAGGAAGCTCATCCCCCTCTTCCTCTTCGCGGCGGCCGCCACCCTGGCGGCCCGGACTCGGCAGGCCTTGCCCGAGCCATGGATGGAGAGGAGCCTGCGGGCTGGAGCGCTCGTCATCCTCCTTGCGTTTTCGTGGGTGGTGCTCAGAAGGGCGCCGGCCCTTTCCTTCCCGGACCCCGCGGCAGGCTGGGAGCGCGGCTACCCCAAGGCTGCCGTCGAGATGATCGGCAGGGACTACGCGGGCCGGAGGCTCTTCCACACCTACGCCTGGGGCGGCTACGTCCTCTACAAGCTCTCCCCTGGAACCAAGGACTTCATCGACGGCAGGCTCGAGCCGTTCTGGGAGGTCCTCGACAAGGACTACCGGACCATCAACGAGGGCCGGCCCGGCTGGCGCGCTGTCATGGAGAAGCACGGCATCGAGGTCGCTCTCATCCAGCCGACCTCCATGCTCGCGCACAACCTCGTGGCGGACCCTGCCTGGAAGCCGGTCTTCTCCGACCGGATGGCCATCATGTTCGTCCGGCCATCGGCCGGACAGCTCCGGCAGCCCTGAATCCAAATCCCATCGCCAGCGTCTAACCATTGATGACTGCACCAGGATACAGCCGGCTTCCGGTCACCCAGTCCCACATCGACTGGCTGGGACAGCTGGGATGCTTCGGGGATCATCTCGGAAACGACCCCAAGCGGATGTGCATCGACCTCTCATCCATGGAGCTGCTGCAATTCCCGGCTGGCCTTGCCATCATCCAGGAGAGGGAGATGACGGATTGCCTGTACATCCTGTTCGAAGGATCCGCGGAGATCTCCCGCGGTGGAGCCAGGCTGGCCACCGTGACCAGCGGAGCGATCCTTGGCGAGTTGGGATTCATCATCCGGAGGGAGAGCGCCGCGACCGTGACGGCAAGCGAAGCTTGCAAGGTCTTCCGCCTGGGCAGACTCCTTCTCCTCGACCTCCAACAGAAGTACCCGGGGTTCGTGCCCGCGCTCCTGCGCTTTGCCAAGAAGCACCTCGTGGCTGCCTAGCTGCCTAGCCGTTGCCTTGCTGCCTAGCCGCCTCCCCGCCGGCGGATGGCCGTGGAATCCCGCAGGCACCGCAGGATTGGGCGATGATGAAGCCGTGTCCTGTGGCCGCGTCCTGAGGTCTATGAAGTCGTGTCCTGATGTTTATGATGCAGTGTCCCTTGGTTCGTTGCTTTGCCGCAACACCCACCCCGAATAGAGCAACATAGAGCATCTATTTCCACCCGCGTTGCTTTAGAACAATAAACCAAGATCGGCACTGGTGGGGCCAGGCAGGAACGCGCGCCCTTTCATAAGGGAACTTTTTTGGGGCTCGCTCGTATAGATAGTATGGACTCCCAAGAAACCTTGCGCCGTGCAGCGACCTTGCTCCAAGAACTGAGGCTGGAACGCGGCATCTCCCAGCGGCAGCTTGCCGATGATGCCGGCGTCGACGCTTCGGTCGTCCATCGGGCCGAGCGCGGCGGGAACGCCAAACTCGGGACTTGGGGCAAGCTCTTCGAAGGGCTGGGCTATCTCCTTCTTTTTGAAACGACAGAGCTTGCCGAGGAGACCAGCGACATCCTTACTGAGGAGCATGACCGCAGGCTGGAAAGGAGGGCGGAAGGGCTTTGCGCTGGAAAGCGCCGCTTCCATTGACCGGGCAGGCAGCTAGTGGGCCGTGGCGGCCACGCTCACCGGAGCCTCAGGTCCTTCGCGGCGCGCGTATTCGCCGGTCCCGTCCCGGTCAGTGCGGAACATGGAGGCGCCCGCGGCTTCGATGCGGGCCACCGCCGCGGGGGTCGGGTGGCCATAGGAGTTCTTGCCGACCTCGATGTAGGCGTACTTCGGCCGGACCTTCTCGAGGAAGGCGGCGCTCGAGGAGTGCGTGCTGCCATGGTGTCCGACCTTGAGCACGTCCGAGGCCAGCAGGTCCCCATAGGTCCGGACCATGCGCTCCTCGACCTTGACCCCGGCATCGCCCGTGAAAAGGAGCGAGGCGGAGCCGTAGGTCATCTTGAGCACGATGGAGCAGTCGTTCATGTCCAGCGCCCGGCCGGTGCCCAAGGACCGGCCCGAAGACATCGACGCGTCCGAGCAGGTGTTGAGGACCCCGACCCGGACACCCGGAGCCCAATCCAGGGCCGATCCCTCCGCCGGATGCTCCACGCCGCACCCCGGCTCGGCAGAGGCCTTGGCCCGGATGACGCCGTCACCCTTGGCGCTGGGGTTGTCCACTGCGGTGTCGTAGAAACGGCCGACCGAGAGGTTGTCGAACACCCAGCCCAAACCGCCATAATGGTCCGAGTGAGGATGGGTCAGCACCACGTAGTCGATCCTGGTCACCCCGCGCTCCTTGAGGAACTTGGCAATGGGCGGCGGAGCGGCAAGGGCCGACACCCTCGAAAGGGCTCCGGCCTCGGCTTCGGACGCTTCCTCGGGCGCGACCGAGGGGTCATCCGGGACCCTCACGGGGCTCTCCGAGCCGATGACGCTCCCGGAGCCGGCAGGACCGCCGTCGATGAGGACGTTCCTGCCGTTGGGCAGTTCGATGTATTCCGCGTCGCCCTGGCCCACGTTGACGAAGAACACGTTGAGGGTCCCGGAGAGGGCCTCGGGACCCGGGATGGAGACCTCGACGCCTCCCGGCCGGGTGATGACCATGCCGCGGCCGTCGTCCCCGAGGAACGAAGCTACGCTCAGGGCTGAAAGGGGATCCCTGGCCGCGAGGGACTCGATGGACTCCGAGGCCGGCGCCGCGGCTGGCAGGAACGCGGCAGCGAGCAGGACCGCCAGCAGCAGCGCGGCCCGCGCCCCAGTCCCGCCCTTCCTCGACATATCGCTCCCCCCCCCTTGCCAACAAAAAAGGGGAAGAGGCGGCTAGGCCGCGTCTTCCCCTGGCGACTCCGGATTCCGGTCCGAAGGTGGATGCTCCCCGACCGATCTCAGGGATTACAAGGTAGTCGGAGTATAACCCCGAAAGCCCCATCCCGCCATAGGTCTTTGGACCTAAACGCCAAACACGGCCCGCCCCGCGGCGCCCGACCCCGCATGGACGGAGGGCTCGATTCTTTGTAGATTCTCGCAGACATGAAGACAGCCCCGCTTACCCTGATCCTCGGCGCATGGACGGCCGCGCTCTGCCTGGCGGGCTGCACGGGCACGACCTCGACCCTGCGCTACGGCACGGACGGCGAGCCCGAGCACTTCATCGAGTGCATCGACCAGCCCATGTCCTCGTGCTACAGGAGGGCCATGCGCGCCTGCCCGGCGGGCTATGTCCTCGTCAAGGAGGAGTCCATCCCCGCGGGAGCCAAGTCCGGCTCCGCCTTCGGGTCCTGGACCCACGTCGGCGGCTCGTCGAGCAAGATGACCACGAGCTTCATCAACCGCGTGGTCGTTCGCTGCAAGGACGACGCCCCGCCCCCGCCCCAGACGACGCAGCCATGAGTCCCGCGGACACGGCGGCCGACCGGG
>JBAZSR010000042.1:0-20396 GCA_041662295.1 Elusimicrobiota bacterium
CGCCAAGGCCGCGGGCGAGGCGCCTCCTGCCTCCAAGAAGGCTGGGGTAAGGAAATAGGCTTATGAAGAAGTTCTGCTGGGCCGTCGTGTCCGTGGCCGTCGCAGCGGGGTGCGCCATGAAGAAGCCGGATTTCACCGCCTATTCCCTCTCTGGAGGCAAGTGCAGCGTCGAGTATCCTTCGGCCTGGACCGTCATCGAGAACGGGGCCGGCCTGAACCCGGGCGCGCAGTTCCTGGCCCCGCCCCCCAAGGACGGCAAGAGGGCGGTGCGGCGGTATCTCGCCGTGGATTACTACCCCAAGGGCAACGTCATGTACTCCACGGTCGAGGACTTCGTCGCCAGCCATTCCCGCTCCGGGCCCGGCCGCAGTTCCGAGCCCCTCAAGCCCGCCTCGGTCGCGGGGATCGCGGCCCAAGAGCTCGTCTACCGCAAGCCCCTGCCCCAGTCGCCCGAGTTCGCGCCCAAGGGCACGTCCGTCTCCCGGGTCCTGCTTTTTGAGGCCAACGGGGGATTCTACGCCCTCTCCGACGTCGCGCCCGAAGGCTCTCCGACCGACGAGGGCGGAGCCTTCGATCGGCTCCTGAAGTCCTTCAAGCCCGCGCCTTGATGGCACCGCCGCGCCGCTTGCTTGACGGCCGCAGGCGGCTCAGTCTCCTCCTTCCCGCAATCGTGCTGATTTCCGCCGGGGTCTGCCAGGCGTCCCTGATCGTGCGGAAGATGTGCCTCGCGTCCGACGCGCGAGGGCAGTCCTGCGGGAGTCCTGCGTGCAAGAAGGCGGCCGCCGCTGCCGCGGCGCTGTGCGCGAAGTGGGACCAGGCCCAGGATGAGTACTCTGCGGCCGACAAGAGGATGCGGGAGTCCTGCGTCCCTGGGAACGCCGGCTCTCCGGCCTGCGATTCCGCCGCCAAAACCGCGACCGAGGTCGCGCAGAGGGCTTTCGACGCCCGAGAGACCTACATCGCGGAGGGGGAATTCCTCCTGCGGCAGGCCCTGGGCAAGGATATCGAACTCAAGGCAGCGGAAGCGCGCCGCCTGCAGGAGAAGAAGGGGGACTCCGCTGAGGCCGAGGGTGCCGCCAAGCTTGCCGCGCAGGAGTTGGAAGAGCTCCGAAAGAGGGAAGAGGAGGCCGGGCGCCTGGCTGACGAGACCGAGCGGTTCGCGAAGGCGCAGAAGGAGGAAGAGGCGAAGGCCAAGGAGCGTACGGGTTTCTACAAGGTCGCGGACGGCAGCGCTCCGAAGCCTCCGGACGCGGGCCCTGAATTCGAAAGGTCGCGGCAGGCTGCTGCCAGGCAGTTCTTCAACGCGGCCATAGAGACGGACCCTGCCGATCACGACGCCCTGCTCGCTCGCGCCAGCCTGAACATGCGCGCCGGGGACTGCGCCTCGGCCCAGGCGGACGCGAGGGCTGCCTTGCGGCTCCGGCCCGACGACGCCGCGGCCCACGGCATCACGCAGCTTTGCGGCAAGAAGGTCAACGAGGCTGTCGGGGCGCAAGGCAGGCGCCTGGTCCAGAGCTTCGGAGCCCAAGGAGATGATGGAAACGCTCCGGTCATGGCCGCGGGCGGCTTTGCCCAGTCCGACCCTGCGGCCGGATCTTCCCGGTCCACCGTGCCCGGCTCCGGCCGTTACCACGACGCCTCGGCCCTGGTCCGGCAGGCCCGCCTCAAGTACGGCATGAAGGACGACAAGGGCGCCCTGCTCGACCTCTCGCAGGCGCTCTACATGAGGCCCGACGACGCTGAGGCGCGGCTCCTGAGGGCGAAGATCGCGGCCAGGCTGAAGAGCTTAGAGGCCGCGGCCAACGACCTCGCGGAGCTCCTCAGGAAGGATCCCCGCTCCGCTGAGGCCCTGGCGCTGCTGGCAGAGGTCCGCAACGGGCTCAAGGACCATGCCGGAGCCGTTGCCGCGGCCGACGAGGCCCTGAAGCTCGATCCAGAGAGCGTCCAGGCCCTGACCGCCCGGGCCTACGCCGCGCTTCAGACGGGCGGTTACCGCCGGGCCGTTGAGGACGCGAGCGCCGCCATCCTGCTCGACCCGGGCAATGCCCTGGCCTACCTCTACCGTGCCATGGCCGAGGAGAGGCTGGGCGAGTTCGCCGCGGCCCTCAAGGACTACGCTGTCGCCGCGCGCCTGGACCCATCCTTGAAGACTTTCCTGGATGAGGCCGTTCGGACCCTGGGGTCGGACGGCCCCGGGGGTTCCGCGCCGCGTGGGAGGCGGCTGCTTCTGGGAGCGCTCCTCCTCGCCGCAGCGGTCCTGGCCTGGCTCGCTTTTCGGAGGAGGTCGACCGAGGCTCCGGCGGCCCCGGCTGGGACTTCAGGCGGAGCGGCATGTTCCGAGCCGGCGCTGCCGGCCGAGGTGCGTCCCGGGACCGTGCTGGGCGGGAACTTCCGCGTGAAGGGCGAACTCGGGCGCGGCGGCATGGGGGTCGTGTATGAAGCATTCGACGAGACCCTTCAGCGGCGTGTGGCCGTCAAAGAACTCCTTCAGGGGGCGGCGGACTCGCCGGAGGGCCGGGAGCTTTTCCTGCGGGAGGCTCGTCTGGCGGCACAGCTCAAGCACCCCCGATTGGCCGAGATCTACTCCTTCATCTCAGAGGGGCCGGCGCGGCTCTTTCTCGTGTTCGAGTTCATCGAAGGCCGCAGTCTCGACCGGGCGCTCAGCGAGAGCGGCCGGTTCAGCCTGCCCATGGCGCGGCGCGTGCTGGGAGACGTCTGCCCTGCCGTGGGCTACGCGCACGGCCGGAAGATCGTCCACCGGGACTTGAAGCCGTCCAACGTCATGGTCCTGCCGGACGGCTCATGCAAGGTGATGGATTTCGGACTGGCGCACCAGTCCAGGAGCGGCGGGGGGGAGAGCCGCACCGCGGTCTCCGGGACCCCGGCCTACATGGCGCCCGAGCAGGCCATGGGCTCGGTCTCCCCGGCCGCGGACCTCTACGCTCTGGGCGTCCTGACGTACGAACTGCTCGCCGGCGAGAGGCCTTTTCAGGGGCCGGATCTCCTTGGGCCTAAGCTCAAGGGGGAGTTCCGCCCCATCAGCCGGGCCGTGCCAGGCCTTTCCCCGGGCCTCGACCGCTTCTTCCAGCAGGCCCTGCAGCCCGACCCGACGAAGAGGCCGTCCGACGCGGACGCCTTCCTTCGGGCTTTTGACGACGCAGGCCGGGCCTGACTCCCTCCTACCGGGACGAGAACCAGAGGTTGGCGTAGGCTCCGGCCGAGCCGTCCGAGCGCAGGAAGACCGCGCCCGGCTGGAAGGAGATGGAGTTGCCCCGGCCGTCGAACTCGCGGCCCCATTCCACGGGCGCGCTGGAGAGCGCGATGGCGGACACGCCCGCCTCAGCCAGGGTCACGGCCTTGCGGTTGAACCCTCCGACCTTCATTTTGAGGCCGTAGGAGGCCTCAAGCGCCTTGAGGTCGTCCGTCTCGAGCTTGCCGGACGTCTGGAGATCCGAACGCAGGACCCCTTCCTTGACCGCCCGGGCCACGAGGGCCTTGAGGGCGTCGAAGCCCTGGGGGAAGTCGTCGGATCTGCCGTCGCCGTCCACGTCCGACTGGTCGCCGAAGAGTTCGAGCCCGGTCTCGCCCGACACCCCGTCGCGGTCCGGGTCGAACACCAGGATCCCCTCCTCGTCGCCCACGTCGTTGATGCGGAACAAGACGTCCTTCTTGGAGGTCCCGGCCAGGCCGTAGAGGATCTTCCGGCTGGTCGTCTTGATGCCCAGTCCCGAGAGGTCGAAGACGAGCGGGTCCTGCTGGATGAACTTCTTGGTGCCGTCTTCATAGGTCACCTCGAAGCCCGTGACCTTCCTGAGGGGGTTGTTGGGGTCGGTCCGAGTCGCGCGCTGACGGCTGAGCTCCCGGACCTCGCCCATCTCGGACTCGAAGACCTCCCGCTCGGTGCCGTCCGCCATCTTCTGGTGGTAGAGTTGGCGCTGGCCCGTTTTCTCGCCCGGATACCACCCGAGGATCTGCTGGGAAGCGATCTCAGGCTTGGGCGCAGGCTGCGGCATGAGCGAGGCGAGCAGCGGGATGGCGCGCTGCCTCGGCCGGGGCTCCTTGAGGGTCCAGTTCTTGAATCGCCGTCCGCTGCTGCCGGAGTCCAGGCTCTTGGGCCACAGCCACTCCATGAAGCCCTTCCAGGAGGACCAATCCTTCTTGTCCGCAGCGGCATCCGGCTCTTTTGGGCTTTGCAGCGCCGGGTCCTCTCTGAAGGGGTCGAATGGCGGTGGCTTGACCGGAGGGGCCGCCGGGGGAGCGACGACGCTGCCGGGCGGGGTCAGCTCCACTTTCTTCTCGTCTACGGCCCAGGCCTTGCCGCAGGGCCAGCAGGCGAGTCCGACTGCGATGAGTCCGGCCGCGGTCTTGGTCATGGCACGCTCCTTCATGGGATGGCGCAGCGCCGCACGGTGTGGATCTCGTCGAGCATCTCCTGGCGCCGCTCCGGGGGTAGGGGGAGCTTCGAGACGGCCTCGCGGCTGAAGACCTCCGAGATGTCCTTGCCGTTGTAAGCCTTGGGCCCGCCGGCCGCCTTGATGAGCATGTTGGCGTAGCCGATGCCCTGGTTGTAGGCTCCGACGGCGGTCAGCCAGCCCTTGCGCTCGTCAGGCACCTCGGAGAGCCGGTGATATCTCAGGTAAGAGAGGTACGCCGCTGCCAGGCCGAAGTTGGTCTCGATGTTGTAGATGTGGCCGGCTTGGTCCTTGTGCAGCCGGATGGCTTTCTGGCGTTCCTTCTGCTTCTTTTTGACCTCCGAGGCTGGGGCGCGGGCCTGCACCAGGGCGTCGAGCTGCTTGGTCAGGGCGTCCACGTCGGGCGCGCCCACGAACTTGGAGGGGATGCTGGCCCCGAGCTGGGCTGCGTAGCTCTCCGCCGCGGCCTTGAGCGAGGGGCTGCGCCAGACGCGCTTGATGGTCTCCTCCACGGCCGGGTTGGTCATCTGGACCATGCCCTTGGCCGAGGTGGTCCAGGCCGAGGCGCGGCGGTTGAAGCGGGATTCGCAGAAGGTCAGGCACATGAGCACGGCCGGCGGGATGCGGAAGGAAACGGCGGCCGCGCGGGCCGCGCGGGCCAGGCGCCAGAGGTCGGAATCGGTCATGCCGCCCCGGCTCATCTCGCCCACGCGCACTCCGGCTTCGGCGAAATAGCGCATCAGGGCTGCGCGGTTGCGGAAAGTGCCGGGGTCGATCGGGGCCTGGTTGAGCACGGTCAGGACGAACCGGTAGTCCATCTCGGAGAGGTCCCGGCCCTTGGTCTCGTTGAGGAACAGCTGGTAGGCGGTCCGCGCCTCCGGGCTGACGGTCTGTCCGGTCGCGTCGGACTCGCCCGCGACCGGGGGCAAGGCGAATGCCGCGGTGGAAGACGCGGGGGCGGAACTCGGAGAAGCGGCCCGGGCGGACATGGAGAAGAGGAGGACGCAGGGGATGGCGAGGGCCAGCCAGGGGCTCATCGAGTCGCGGGATTTGCGATACGGTCGGAGAGGATTCCCGCTGCGGTGCAGAAGTAGGTGGAGCGGTTCCAGCTGTAGAACACGCGCCAGTTGGGAAGGATCAGGAAGGATCGCCCGCCAGGGCCCGAAGGCCGGATGATGGAGGTTTGGAGGCGGTCGTCCGGGAGGGAGCCTGCGAGGGCCTGGACGTCGAATCCCCTCCAGGCGAGCACGCTCTTGACGACTTTGGGGTCAGCCAGGGACTGGTCGAAACTCGGAGGCAGGCGCACTTCCTGGCCCCAGCCCTGGGCCGTGTTCCAGCCGGCCTTGGAAAGATAGTTGGCGGCAGAGGCGAAGACGTCCATCCTGTTCTTCCAGATGTCCCGCTTGCCGTCCCCGTCGCCGTCCGCGGCGAGCTTGCGGTAGGAGGAAGGCATGAACTGGCACTGGCCCATGGCTCCGGCCCAGGAGCCCTTGAGGTCCTTGGACTTCATGCCCTCCTCGGCAAGGATGCGGAGGGCTTCCATGAGCTCCTTGCGGAAGAAACTCGGCCTCTTGCCCGCGTAGGCCAGGGTGGCCAGGGCGCGGACGATGACGAAGTCGCCCATGTACTGGCCGTACTTGGTCTCGATGCCCCAGAGCGCGGTGATGACGGACCCGGGCACCTTGTACCGGGCCGAGATGGCGTCGAGCCCGGCGAGGTTCTCCTGGTACATGAGTCTGCCGCGCTCCACGCGGCTGGCAACGACCTTGTCGATGTAAGCCTCGAAGGTGATGGTGTGCTCGGGCTGGCTGTTCTCCAGGTCGAGCACGCTCTGCTGGGTGGTGAGTCCAGTCAGGCTGTCCTGGAGCACGTGCTCCGGGATGCCCAGGGAGGCTGCCTCGGCCCGCAAGGCTGTCAGCCACGCCTTGAAGTCGTCTTGAGCCATGGCCCACGATGCTTCAGGCTTGATGGCCTGGGTCATGATGGTGGCGGTGGGGAGTTCGGTCGCGAGGCCCAAGCCCTCGATCTTGATGCCGCCCAGCCGGCTGGTGGTCATGGCGGAGAGGAAGGACTGGTCCCGCTGGGAGAGGTAGGCTGAGGCGAAGTAGCGCAGGTCCCGGGCCTCGGCTTCGGACGCCTCGCTCAAGCTTCCCCTGGAGCCGAACTCCAGGCGCAGGCGGTTGACCGCTCCAGCGGCCTTGTCCGCCGCGGTCTCCTGCGGCGTTTCTTCTGGAAGAGCGGTGACGCCGTAAGGCCAGGCGCCGCTATGGTCGGCGAAACCTGGCGCATAATCCGCGGATCCGGCCGCAGGATTCTGGCCTGCCAAGGCCGGCATGACGAGCACAAGGCAGGAGATTGCCCAGACAACGATGGCTCTCACTCGCAGGGCCATATTCATAGACAAGGATACATTTCAGCGCTGGACTCGTCATGGGTCTTTCGGTCCATGTTTCTGGGTGATATACTCTGTTGAGATGAGCAGGCTCAAGGGGACGTTGTTATCGTGGCTTCTCTTGATCCCTGTCGCCATGGGTCCTCTCCAGGCCCAGGAACCCGTTCAGCAAGAGGATTCCCCCGCTGTGTCCGGGCAAGTGCCGCAGGCCCCGGAGCATCCGCTTCTGCGGGAAGCCTTCCAATCGCAATTCACCAAGGACCAATTGGCCGGTTTCCAGGGCAGGCCAACGCTCAGGGACTTGGTCCAACGGATGTCGCCGGAGCAACGCCAAGGCGCACGAGCCGGCCTCGCGGCCATCGAGGGGAAAGCCGCGTCAGCGGAAGCTCTGGCAGCCGTTGCCCACGGCTACCTTCTGCTCGATGAGGGCGGGTCCGAGGCCGGGCAAAGCGCCATTCGCGTCGCAGGCAAGCTCCAGGAGCTTGCCCCGGAGAAGTCTGAAGGCTACACCTTGACCGCGAGCGGCTATCACCAGTCGGGCGACTACCCGGCCGCGACCGAATGGGCGAGGAAAGCCCTCAAGCTCGATCCTCAGGATGATGCCGCCATCGCGGTGTTCATGCTGTCAGCGGGAAGGGTGGCTAGGGGAAAAGTGGACTTAGACGGCAGGAGCGCCCCGCCTCCATCGGCCTCGGAGTGGCTCGTACCTGAGGAGACCGCCTCCCCGCAGGCGCGGGAGTTCATGCGCAAGGCCATCAAGGCCCGCGAGGCCGGAGACTTCGAGGCCACCATGCGGATGGCTCAGGCAGCAATGCGTTCCGACCCATCTTCCCAGGGTGTCCAGGAGTTCTACCTCCGCGTGGCGGAGGACCATGCCCGCCACACCGACGCGATCGCATACATCGGACTGGCCAAGAAGGCCATGGACGCCGGGAATCGGTCCGAGGCCTTGGACTGGGCCCGCAAGGCTGTCCGGAGGTCCGGGGACCCGAAGGGCAAAGAGTATTTGGCCTCTTTCGAGCAACAGGTCGCGGCGTTGCCTCCGCAGAGGAATGAGGTTCAAGTGCCCGACAAGAAGGAGCCCGGGAAGAGGGGATTCCCGATCTGGCCCATCGGGACGGCCCTCGGCGTCACGGCGATTGGCTACGGCGTCTTCAGGGCCAAACATAAGAAGACCTCCGAGGAAGGTCTTGAGCCCAGTCCTGAGGTTCCCCCAGGACAGGCTCGACAAAACTATTTCAGGTCGGCCTTGATCGTCGGGGGGCTGCTTCTGGCGGTCGCGGCATGGGAATTCGGCCCTGCGGCATGGACCGCGGTCAGAACGCTTCTGGCAGCGGCAGGTCCAATCGGGGCGGAGATGGCGCCGCAGTTCGTCGGAGCGGGGGCTGCGGGCGGTGCGTCTGCCGGAGTGATTCCCCTGGGTGAAGCAGGCGTCGGGGTTGCGAAAGCAGGGCTTGCCACGGCGGGGGCCCATGTCAGCTTGAGGGCCGTTTCTGAAGGTATCAACTATGCGAAGTCAGATGGTCAAAATGAAAGCAGTTCCAAGGTACCTGAAGGCCGAGTCGGGAAGCCATCAGTGGAAAGCCGAATCAAAGAAGCGGACCTTCCCTCAGAAGGCGATTTCCGATTCGAGCCACCGAAGCGGTATCATCCGGGCAATCCATTGCCCCGGGTGACGGAGCGCCACAGCACGGGCTTTCTAGACCAATACGGCAATGTGTGGCGAAAAGGCAACTACCACGGGAAGCCTGGGATGTTCAACTTCGAGTGGGATGTGCAGTTGTCGAAAACAGGAAAACGAATGTGGGGGAGATTCTCCAGAGGAAAGGACTACATCAATGTGCGCCCGGATGGCATGCTTTCACACTGAAACATGGTGATACTATTACACTTCTTCGTTGAAGCCAAGGATAGCAGGGCCGCAATAACAACGATGGGTGCGGTTCGGGCCGTTCTGGTTAGATCGGTACGTGGGTGCCGCGTCAGCGCCGCTCCTCCGAAACCGTACTGGAAGATCGAGGGGCAATACGATGTCGGCATGAGAATCGTCCCTCCGCCCGGGCAGGAGGCGTCCGCCATTCAGCGGCGGCTCGCTTCCGTTCTAGCGGACGGGTGGTATTGGTCGCCTGATGGGACCTCCGCTACTTGGCGACGGGAAGGAGGGCGGAAATTCAGGATCCCGGGAGTGTGTTGGGCAGCCCTTGAGCGGGTGTAGGCGTCCAGTCAAAGCCTCAAAGTCCGAGAGGGAAACCAAGAGTTCTCTTCTGCGGCTTGCCAAGGACTTCGAGGTCGGCGGACGAGCCGAGGACGCGTTGGACGATATCCACATCCATCTGAAGCTCGAGTGCTAGAATGGTGCCATGATCATCGAACTCACGGAAATCGAAGCCCGCATTCTTGGTTCTCTGGTGGAGAAGGGCCTGACCACGCCGGAGCAATATCCGCTTTCCTACAACGCCCTGCTCAATGCCTGCAACCAGAAGACGAGCCGCGACCCGGTCATGCAGCTCGACGAGGATGCCATGGGCAAGGGCCTCCACAGCCTCCTGCAGAAGGGGTTGGCTGAGCGCTGTCAGGAGCCGGGGAGCCGGGTCCCCAGGTTCAGGCACCGCATCCATGTCCTGCTCCAGTCCGAGGACCCCAAGCAGATCGGGGCCATGACCATCCTGCTCCTGCGCGGGCCGCAGACTCCTGGGGAGATCAAGAACCGTTCTGAGCGGCTCTGCGCCTTCACCTCCACGGTCGAGGTGGACTCCGTGCTCCAGGAGTTCGCGACGCGAGCCGACGGCGCCCTTGTGGTCAAGCTTCCCCGCCAGCCCGGCCAGAAGGAGGCGCGCTACCGGCACCTCTTCTGCCCTGCCTCTCCCGAGCACGCCGCGCCGGTCTCTCCCGAGGGCCAGGCAGCGCCTGCCCTTGATCGCCTGTCCGCCCTTGAGGCGCGCGTCGGCGCGCTCGAGGCCAGCCTGGAGCGCCTGGCTGGTAATAAAGAAGACGCCGGCCGTTGAACGACCGGCCGGCGTCCTGACCAGGGCTCGAGCTTCTAGCCCAGGGGTGCGAACCCGAACATGCTCCGCATGAGGTTGTGGAAGCGGACCGCCCAGCGCGTGGGCGCCGGGGCGTTGTCCTTGAGGAGCTTCACCGCGAGGTCGTAGGAGGCCTGGATGTCGATGAAGCCGTCGCCGATTTCATTGGGCCCCGCGACCTTCTCTGCGGTCTGCGTCATGGTGTAGCGGGCCAGGTCCATGGCGAACTGCGTGAGCTGCGCCGCAGGCATCACGGGCAGGAAGTCCTTGGCGAGGACCAGGATGCCGCGGGTGAGGAGCAGGAACCCGCCGAACACGCCGGGGTTGCTCATCGAGGTGCCCGACATCGCGGCGCCGGGGCCGCCGAGCTCGGCGTTGAAGGAGCCCTTGGGCATTGCGGCGATGAGGTCGACTCCCACGCCGGATTCGTCGGGCTTCTGCGGGTAGTCCTTGTACTGGTCGGGGCTGCCGGCGGTGGTGCGGCTGCCGGGCCCGCGCGAGGAGAAGGACGCCGTCTTCTTGTTCGCGTCGGAGGCCGCGATCGCCTTGATCCTCTTGACCATGCCGATTTTGTTGCCGTTGATGACCAGCTCGTGGTTCGAATAGGCGATGGCAGGGCCGCCGATGGAGTTCTTGCCGTAGTAGCCCGAGTTGCCGGCCGAGATGCTGTGGTGCGTGCCGGCCTCGGCGGTCTTCACGAAGAGCTTCTCGATGGCGCCCTCCGGGTTGCCGGAGCCGTCTCCCCATGAGTTCGTGGTCGCCAGGGCGCCGTCCTGGACCGCCATGTTGACCTTGAAGAGGATGTCGCCTTCCGAGGCGCTCCCGTTGGGGAAGATGTTGTAGTTGCGGCCGTCGTAGTTCCAGCGGTCCACGCCGACCACGGTGCTGCCCGTGTGCGTGCCGTGGGCCTCGCCGTCATCGTCATTGGCCACGCTCTTGGTGAACCGGCCCTTCATGTACGGGTGGTCGACGAAGGACCAGCTGTCGAGCAGGGCCCAGGGCAGGACCGGGTTGGCGGCCGTGCCGAAGAGCACGGACTTGGCGGCGGCGACCACGCGGCCGAGGAAGGATTTCTTCCCGGGGACCGCGGGTTCGCCGAGGACTTTGGTCAGCTCTGCCTGGAGTCCGTCGGCCTTGATGACCTTCACCATCTCCTTCAAGGTGACGCCCTTGGCCGAGGGCTCGGAATCCTGAGGCTTGGGGAGCTTGAAGACGCGGCCGACAGCCACCTTGAGCCCGAGGTTCTGGAGCTCGGAGGCGAGCAAGCCCGCGTCGAGCGCGGAGACCTTCACGACCGCGGTGTTGATCTGCGCGACCGCGCCGACCGCCTTGGCGCCGTAGATCTTGAGCATGTCCGGGGACACGCCGAGGTTGAGGAGCTGGGCGTTCATGGCCAGGTCCACGTCCAGGGGGGAGACGCTCTGGGCTTGGAGGCTGGTGGGGTACACGTCCTGGGTCATGCGCCGGCCGGAGCCGTCCGGAGCGGAGATCAGGAGCTCGATCTCGGCCGTCGGGTCCTGGGCCTGGCTGCCGATGGCCGGGGTCTCGACGCCGATGCGGCTGTTGAAGTCAGCCTCGGCCGATTCCTTGGAGGCGCCGGAGTCCATGTCCTTGTACTCCGGGGCCGGGGCGGCCAGGGCTTCGAGCGACTGCGCGAAGGGCGTGGCCTCTCCCTCAGGCGTGACGAAGGCCTGCTGGAAGAGAGGAGACACCGCGGCCTGGGCCGCGATAGGGGCCGGGGCCGCGGCTTGGACCGCGAGGCCCGCGACGGGCGCCGCGACCATGACTGACTGCAGCCCGACCACGCTGGCGGCCGGGGCGGCCAGGGAGCCGGAGTTCAGGGACTGCGTGTTCCGCAGGCCGAGGTTCATGGCCGGCAGGACGGGCGTCGCGCCGACGGGAGCCTGGACCTTGACGGCCGCCGCGATCGTCTGGGCGGACGCCGAGACCGCGCCCGGCCCGAGGGAAAGGGCCAAGAGCGAGGCCGACAACGTCAATGAAAGAACGCGTTTCATTAGGGGACCTCTTGGATGACGGATTTTACAGGCATCCATCATACCGAGGATGGCCCCTTGGGGCTAAGAGTCCAAAGTCCGTCCCAAGGGCCGAAAAGATGCCCAAGCCCTTTTGGGCCCTATGGGGGGCCAGGGCCTACGCGGAGGTCCCGCTTTTTTGGGGCGCCCTACTTGCCGGCTTTGGTCTTCGCTGCCGCGAGGTTGGCGGCCACGAAGTCCCAGTTCACGAGGCTGTTGAGGAAGGCCTCGATGTGCTTGGCCCGGGCATTGCGGTGGTCGATGTAGTAGGCGTGCTCCCAGACGTCGAGCGTCATGAGCGCGGTCTGGCCGTGCTTCATGGGAAGGTCCGCGTTGGAGGTCTGGGTGATCTTGAGCTTGCCGTTCTCCAGAACGAGCCAGGTCCAGCCGGACCCGAAGAGGGTCAGCGCCGCGGCGGTGAAATCCTCTTTGAACTTGGCGAAGGCCCCGAAGTCCCTCTTGATGGCCTCGGCCAACTCGCCTTTGGGCTCCCCGCCGCCCTGGGGCTTCATGGAGTTCCAGTAGAAGGTGTGGTTCCAGACCTGGGCCGCGTTGTTGAAGAGTCCGCCGGAGGCGGCCAGGATGATCTCTTCCAAGGTCTTGCCCGCCTCAGGCTTGCCCTCGGTGAGCTTGTTGAGGTTGTTGATGTAGGTCTGGTGGTGCTTGCCGTAGTGGAAGTCGAAGGTCTCAGGGCTGATGTGCGGGGCGAGCGCTGTCTTGTCGTACGGGAGCGGCGGCAGAGTGTAAGGCATAGGGTCCTCCTTTGTTCGTTCCGGGGAAGTCTGCGCCGGCCCTGCCGCGGCCGAGACCGCGAGGACCGGGAGCAGGAGCGTCCCCCAGAGATTCATCATGGTCCGAGCATAACTAATAGGGAGGGAGGCCGCAATGGAGGCCGTGTGACGATCTTGTCGGTATTTTGTGCCGCCGTCAAAACAGGTATCATGGGCCCATGGACATTCTGACCGTGCTAGGCATCTCCTTGGGTCTGTCCATGGACGCCTTTGCCGTGTCCGTCACGAGCGGCATCGCCATCAAGTCTCTGCGGGTGGCCCACGCCTTCAGGATCGCCTTCGTCTTCGGCCTCTTCCAGGCCGTGATGCCTGTCTTGGGTTGGCTGGCCGGCCTGAGCATGAGGGGCTTCATCCAGGGCGTGGACCATTGGATCGCTTTCGGCCTCCTGCTTTTCGTGGGCGGCAAGATGATCTGGGAGGCTTATTCCAGAGGCGGTGAGGAGGTGGTGGACCCCCTGGACGCAGGGGTCCTGCTCATGCTCGCGGTCGCGACCAGCATCGACGCCCTGGCCGTGGGCATCAGCTTCTCGTTCCTCAAGGTCTCCATCGCCCTGCCCGTGATCGTCATCGGCCTCGTCACCTTCGGAATGTGCTTTGCCGGAGTCCTAATCGGCAAGAAGGTGGGCCACCTCTTCGAGCGGAAGATCGAGGTCGCAGGCGGCGTCATCCTCATCGCCATCGGCGTGAAGATCCTCATCGAGCACCTGGGCAATTGAAGTCCCGGCCCCGCCAGGCCCTCAAGTCGAGGAGGGCGTGAAGAACTTCAGCAGGGCAGCCGCGGTCTCAGCGGGCTTCTCTTCCTGGGGCACGTGGCCGCAGTCCTTGACCACCGCGAGCTTCCCCCGGTACAGGGTCTTGGCGAAGAGTTGGGCGCTCTCCACGCTCACCATGCCGTCGTGGTCCCCGACCATGATGAGCGTGGGGACCCGCAGGTCCGCGTAGGCCGCCACCCTGGCCGAGATGTCCGGCGGGATGGCGTTGCGCATGAACTCGGCCACGGCGCGCCTGCCTGCCTTGGTGCGCAGGGCCAGGCTGTACTCGCCGACCAACTCCTTGGTCACCTTGGTCTTGTCCACGAACGCGGTCTTGGCGATGGCCTTGACCGCAATGGGCCCCAGGCACGCCTCGAAGACCTTCCCGATGAGCGGCCACCGGAGCGGCCAGAGGAACCGAGGCTTGTTCTCCGCGTAGACCGGGGTCCCGAGGAGCGCCATCCTCGCGACCCGCTTGGGATTGGCGGTCGCGAACGCCAGGGCCGCCATTCCGCCCATGGAGTTTCCGGCCAGGTAGGCGCGCTCCCAGCCCATGGTGTCGAAGAACAATCCCAGCCAGTTCTTGAGCCCGTCCACCGAGTAGTCGAAATCCAGGGGCTGTGACGACCTGCCGAATCCCGGCCAATCCAAGGCGTGCACCTGGAACCGCTCGCCCAGGCTGGGGAGAACGCAGCGCCACGAGTAGGACGACGCGCCAAGCCCGTGGAGCAGGACCAGGGGTTCTCCTTCCCCGACCGAGAGGACGTGGATATTCACTCCTCCGGCTGTGAACTTGTTGCGGCGGACATGGAGGCTCATGGTGTTGTTCTCCGTGCGAAAGCGATGACGTGCCCGTCCGGGTCGAGGCTGTAGGCCGCTGAATCTCCCCAGTTCCGGGCCTGGAGAGGGCTCAGTTCCATGGCGCCGGCCGCGAGCGCCCGCTGGTGGAAGTCCCCGGGGTTCGAGACCACCAGGTACAGCTCGGCTCTGGGAATGCCCGCTCCCTTCTCCGGGTCCGGCAGCCTGTCGCCCAGGAGCCGCTTGATGCCCTTGGCCGGCATCAGGCCCAGGATGGCGCCGTCGTTCAGGCGGAACTCGGTCATGCCCGGCACGTCCAGCTCCGGCTGCGTGCCCAGGACCTTCGCGTAGAACGCGGCGCTCGCCTTCTGGTCCGATACATAGAGGATGAAGTGCGCTTTATGCGTCATGGATCCGACAGGTCTGTTGACCATCTCCCCGAAAGTTCACCCCAGGCTTATTTGAGCTTGCCCGGATCAAATAGCCGGGCACCATGATAGACAGTCAGCAACTCGACGCATCTTGTTTTGAGCCTATACACGAGGCGATAATTGCCCAGAATGAGTTTCCGGACGGCGGGATTGCCGAGTTCGGGGACCATCCTGCCCGATTTCGGGAATTCGGCTATGCGCTCAACTGCCTGGAAGATGTTGACGACGAAAAGGCTGGCGTATTGGGAGGAGTCTTTCTCGATGAATTCAACGATGGCCTGTAAATCCTGACAGGCCTGGTGTGTCCAACTTACTTCAACCATCTCTTCATCTTCTGTTTGACGGTTTCGTGCGAGACGGTTTTGCCGGCATCTGCCTGATCGAGACCCTTCTCAATCTTGGCCAAGAACAGGAGCCGCTCCATGGCGTCCTCGTAGGTGGCATTTACGGGCAGACCTCGCACCGCATTCATGACCTTCTGCTTGGTCGTCATAGTTAAAGGATAGCAGGACGCTGGACCGAATTCAATGCCGCTTCAAAGTAGCCATAACGCACCGGGCCGTTGTTATGCTTCAGTTTGTCTGCCGTCATCTTTTACGGTCCCCTATGCCGTCGCGATGGCGCCACAAGAGGTAGTTCCTCAGCCACTGGAACGCAACAACTGCGCGGCCTAGCTGAGCGACGATTATCAGCAGAATGATCGGGCTGATAATAACCAGCGCGATGCGCCCCGAGACATGGTCGAGGAGCCATGCGAATGCCCATACAACAGCGGCGCAAACAGCCACAAAGCCAAGAAGTCCGATGAGGAATAGCCATTTATCGTACGGGCCGTCAGCACTATAACCCGCGGAAGCCTTTGCGTCGAGCAGGATACTGCACGGACGCCCGATGTTGGCTGGATTGCGCGCAAAGCCCCAACAGCATTCATAGACACGCCTTTTTTGGCGAAACGTGCCATCTCGGTCTTTGGTTTCAAATAGGAGGTAGCGTTCCCCTGTTGGCTCCTCGGCAGTTTTGACCCGGAATACGAATGCCTTTTCGGGGTTGCCAAACTGATTGAACCAGTCATCCGAAATGGCGACCGAAATCGGACCCCAGCGCCTGACCCAGGCATAGGTTCTTAGAAAATCATCTGAAAGGTCCACTTTGCCGGAATGGCTGTGTGGGATCATGGCCGGTCAGGGGGGCGCATGGTGTCGAAGGTGGTGCAGCTCATTCGCGAAGATTGAGACGGTCCTGAAGCATAACGCCTGGCTGAGCTGACGCCTGCCCAGTAGAAATGGCCCCGGTGGCGGCCAGCTCTAGCCATGGTTAGGCGTCATGCCGCGTAGTAGTGGATAAGCTCAGAAACGAAGGTTTGATATGGAATGCCCATCCGGCGGGCCTTTTCCTTGATGCTTGCCAGATCCAGGCTGTTGACCCTGATGTTTAGGACAGCGTCCTTCTTGCGACGGGCGATGGCCGCGACAATTCGGTCGAACTCGTCCTTGGGGACTGGGCGGAACTCCCCACGCATGACGGCGCGTTCAATTGCCCGCTCGCTCGTGCTCAACTTGATTCTTTTCTTCATTATAGTTCCCCCGCAAGCCATTTCTTGGTGTATGTCCGGCTAGGAAACAATGTTTTTAGGAATATCTCTTTGCCGCTCCTGACAAATGGCACAGTCCAGATATATTCGTCAAGTTCAAAGAGCATGAGCTTCTGGTGGCGCTTCTTCGGGTGCTCTTGGATCGATACAAGCCTCGCATGAAGAATCTCTTCAAATGATACGCCCCTGGTGCGCTTTAGCAGGGCGCTCTTCGCCGGGTCCCACCTGATTGTCATCTATCTATAGTGTAATACAAATGCATATACAAGTCAAGGCCCAGCAAGTACGCCTAGACAAAATGGTTGCGTAGAAAAAGGAGGCTCGCCGTCCTTGCACCGTGGATTGTGATACCGTTTGACCGGATCATAGAGCCACTCCCAAGGAGGCGAACTGTGAACGAGTGTACCATGTTTGTGGGACTGGATTCTGCTGGCAGATTCAGCATAATGTTTCGACGTGGCTAGGTGCTCCTTCGTGATATGCTGACCGGCCCGGTCAGCCTATGAAGGCGTGAGCGTGGAGAGGACCTTGTCCTGCAGCCTGGTCATGGCGGCCTTCTGGGGCTTGGTGGCGTCGTCGTAGCCGAGCAGGTGCAGGGAGCCGTGGCTGACCAGGGTCAGGACTTCTTTCAGGGCGTCGTGGCCCATGTCCTTGGCCTGCGAGCGGACCTTGGCTGTTGAGATGAACACATCGCCGAAGGGCTGGTCTGGAGAGGGCTTCCCAGGCGCGGGGTCATAGTTGAAGGCGAGCACGTCGGTGTCGCGGTCGCGCTTCAGGAACTTCTTGTTCAGGGAGCGCATCCTGGCGCTGGAGAGGAAGACGACGTTGACCTCGCCCAAGGGCTTGGAGGCCTTTGGGGCGGGCTTGGTCTTGAGGGAGAGGACGCAGGCTTGTTCGATGAGGCCTGGCTTCCTGGCTTCCTTGGGAAGGAGGTCTGTGCCGGTGAGGCGGATGAAGAAGGGGTTTTTCATTTGGTCTTGTCCCAGCGCTCGTAGGCGGTGATGATCTTGCGCACCAAGGGGTGGCGCACGACGTCCTCCTCGCTCAGGGGGCAGAAGGAGACGCCTTCGACGTCCTTGAGCACGTCCATGATGCGGATGAGGCCGGAGGTGACGGGCTCTTGGAGGTCGGTCTGGGTGATGTCGCCGGTCACGACTACGCGCGAGCCCGAGCCCATGCGGGTGAGGAACATCTTCATCTGCTCGGGCGTGGTGTTCTGGGCCTCGTCCAGGAGGATGAAGGCGTCCTCGAAGGTCCTCCCGCGCATGTAGGCCAGGGGCACGATCTCGATGACCTCGTCCGAGCGCCAGGAGCGGAAGCGCTGGGGCCCGAGCATGGAGTAGAAGGCGTCGTAGAGGGGCTTGAGATAAGGGTCGACCTTCTCGAGGAGGTCGCCGGGCAGGAACCCGAGCTTCTCTCCGGCCTCGACCACGGGGCGGGAGAGGACGATGCGGTTGACCTTGCCCAGGTGCAGGGCCCGCAGGGCGCAGGCGACCGCGAGGAAGGTCTTGCCGGTCCCGGCAGGGCCGATGCCGAACACGAGGTCCTTGGCCTGGATGGCGCGGACGTAGGAGTCCTGGTTCTTGGAGCGGGGCCGGATGACCTTGCCGAAGGCGGTGCGGATGACGGCGTCCTCGCTCAGGCCCGTGACGCCGGAGTCGCCGGAGGGCGCTGTCCTGGGGTCGGCCTTCCGGCCGGCGTGGGCGCGGCTGGAGGGGGTGGCCGGAGGGTTGCGCAGGTCGTTCAAGCGCTGGCGCACGCCCTTGACCGCGCGGTCCACGTGGGAGGAGCTTCCGCGGATGGTGAGGATGAACTCGTTGGTCCGGGTGTCCTGGCGCAGGGCCAGCTCCACGCCGAAGTCGGCCTCCATCTGGCGCAGGAGCACGTCCTGCTCGCCGAGCAGGCCCAAGGCCTCCTCGGTGTCCGCGATCGTCAGCCTTTTGATTGCCATGAGGCCTCCACGGGGTTGTCCGAGAAACCGAGCTTGCGGGCCAGGGCCTCGGCGGCCGCGGCCTCGAAGGCCGGGGCGTCCCTGCGGCCCGCCAGGCGCGCCCTCCAGTCCCAGCAGAACTTGTTGAGCTCCCAGAGGCTCAGGGCGAGGCGCGCTTTCTCGCAGGCCTCGATCCAGCGCACGAGTCGGGACACCGAAGCCGGGTCGGGCCGGACCGCGACGGCCGCGATGATCCCGCTCAAGTGCTCGCGGACGAGGTCGAGGTCGGGCAGTTGGTCCGCGGCCAGCCCGTGGTCCTGGGCCTTGGGAAGCAGGGAGAGGACCTCGTCGGCTCCTCCGGGGAGCTCGAGCCTCCGCACGGCCCCGCGCCAGGCCTGGAGGAACGCGCGCAGGTCCGACTTGGGCGGCGCGGTCATGGCCGCGGCCAGGACCGAGGCCCGTTCGCCGGGGAACACGGCGTCGATGCCGAAGGAGGCTTCGCCCATGGCCTTGGAGAGCCAGGATTGGAAGGAGGCGTCTTCGAGCTCGAGGAACTTCTCGCCGAGGCCCTCCGGAAGGGGCTGGGGCGAGACCCAGCAGGCGAGGTCGAGCCGGTCAGCCTGGTGCACCACGGTCCAGGCCTTGGAGCGCTCGAGCGTGGACTTGTCCGTGACCTCGACATGGGCCGCGCTGAGGCTGCGGTCCTGGCCGGCCAAAAGGGGTTTCTCCCAGCGCTTGGGCTCTTCACCGGAGAAGGCGAAGCGGCGGGGCATGCGGGGCGGGGCTTCCGGGTCGAGGTGGCGCAGGATGGCGGCGTGGGCCGCGGCACGGGCGAGGTCCGCCCGTGCGGGCTCGACGAGCTTGTCGTAGACGCCGGCTCCGGTGAGGAACTTCGGGTCATTGGAGGGGGCCTTGGCCAGGCGCTCCTTGAAGCCCTTGAGGAGCTCGGGGGCGCGTGAGCCGGCAAGCTCGATGGCCCTGCCCGCGAAGCGCAGGTTCTGCACGGCCTCGATGCCCGCGATGTCGTCGAAGAACCAGCCGCAGCTCGTGAGCATGAGCAGGCGCCAGCGCTGCATCTCGCAGAGCCGGAGCGCATCCGAAGCCTCTTTAGGCGAGAGATGGCGCTTGGCGTGGCGCGAGAGGAAGGCGTCCGCGGCGGCCGGGGAGTCGTCGAGGAGGCGCTGGACGTAGCCTTCCCGGGCGGCCCAGGGGTCGCGGAACAGGGCCGCGGCCTCGGCTTCGTAGACCTCGTCGATGCGGGCCTTGAGCCAGTCCAGGGCCTCGAGCATGGGCCGACGCCACTTCTGCTGGGTGGGCTTGTCCGGCTCGATCTTGCACCCGCAGTCCTCGCTCCAGCGGCCGATGCCGTGGGGGCAGCTCCAGGCCGTGCGCTCCGCGAGCTCGACCTCCTGAGGCGGCGGGTAGAGGTCGAGGAACTGGCCGTAGTTGACCACGGCCGCGCCCTCGGACTCGAGCCAGGCCAAGGCTTCGGCCAGGGCTTCGTGCCCCCGCCTGCGGTGGTGGCCGAAGAACTCGCCGTCCGTGGCCGTGTGCACGAGCTGGACCGAGGCGTCGGGCATGAAGCAGGCCCGGAACTTGCGCGCCAGGCCTTCCCCGTCGGCCAGGCCCTGGCGGTGCGCGACCTCGAGGTGGAGCTCCAGGTAGAAGAAGAAGAGGGTGAGCGACCGGCCGGGATGCGCCTTCGAGTTCCAGCGGTAGGGTCGTCCGGTGTTGAGCGCGGGCTCGCCCGGCACGGTCCACTTTTTCTCTCCGATGGCGCGGGTCCGGGCTGCTTGGTGCGGGGCGAGGATCGTGAACCGGAAGCCTTCCTCGAGCAGGACCTCGAGGGTCTCGTCGTCCACCCCGGTCTCAGGGAGCCAGATGCCCTCGGGCTTGCGGTTGAAGCGCGCTTCGAAATCCGCGACGCCCCAGCGCACCATGGTCTGCTTGTCGCGCCGGGTCTGGAGCGGGAGGATGGCGTGGATGAAGGGCTGGGCGATGGCGTTGCCGTGGCCGCGCTCCTCCAGGCTGCGGCGGTCCGCCTCGAGGATGAGGCCGTAGAGCGCCGGGTGGCGGCGCTCGAGCCAGGAGGAGAGCGTGGCCCCGAAGTTGAAGCTGAGCTTCGCGTAATTGTCCCGGAGGTCCCTGATGCGGCCGAACCCGTCCAGCGAGGGGACGGCGGCGTTGGGGACGTAGCACTCGTGGAGGATGCGCTCGTTCCAGACGCGGTAGGGGAGGGCCGA
>JBAZSR010000043.1:0-8822 GCA_041662295.1 Elusimicrobiota bacterium
ACTGGGGACGTGGGGGCCTTCTTGTGATCGACGCCGTCGGCGTGCGCAAGGGCTTCAAGGGCAGGCCGGTCCTGCGCGGGGTCGACATCATCGTCGAGGCGGGCGAGACCCTGGCCATCATCGGGGGCTCGGGCTGCGGCAAAAGCACCTTCCTCAAGTGCGTCATCGGCCTCCTGCGGCCAGACGAGGGTTCCATCACCGTGGACGGCGCCGACATCACGACCCTCAAGGAGGAGGCCGACATGGCGCAGTACCGCCGCCGCTTCGGCTACCTCTTCCAGGAGGCCGCGCTCTTCGACTCCCTGCCCGTGTGGGAGAACGTCACCTTCGGCCTGAAGTACCTCACCGACATCCCCCGGTCGCGCTACCGGAGCATCGCCGGGGACAAGTTGGCCCTCGTGGGCTTGAAGGACATCGAGGACATGCGCCCCTCGGAGCTCTCCGGCGGCATGAAGAAGCGCGTGGCCCTGGCGCGGGCCATCGCGGCCGACCCGTCCTATATTTTGTATGATGAGCCCACGACGGGGCTCGACCCCATCATGTCGGACGTCATCAACGACCTGATCATCGACCTTCAGAAGAAGCTGAACGTCACGTCGATCGTGGTGACCCACGACATGAGGTCCGCCTACAAGATCGCCAGCCGCATGGCGATGCTGCACGAGGGGAAGGTCCTTCAGGTGGCGCACCCGGAGGTCATGAAGATCAGCACCAACGCCCACGTCCGCCAGTTCGTGGACGGGCTGAGCGAAGGACCCATCAGGATGAAGCTCAAGGAATACGAGCCGCCGGAAGACGAGACCAATTAACCCATGAGCAGCGAAGCCAAGGTCGGCTCCTTCGTTTTGGTCGGGCTGGGACTGCTGGCCACGGCCATCTTCCTGCTCGGCGACTTCACCTTCGAGAAGCGCTATGCCCTCGACGTCATCTTCACCGATGTGTCGGGCCTCTCCCAGAACGTGCCCGTCAAGCTCTCCGGCGTCGAGGTCGGCCAGGTCAAGGCCATCACCCTCGAGGGCGACAAGGTCAAGGTCGTGGTCGCGGTCCGCGAAGGGACCCAGATCTACAAGGACTCCGTCTTCACCGTCGGCATCACCGGCATCATCGGCTCCAAGTTCATGGAGATCACCCAGGGCCACCCCGAGGCCGGCATCATCCCGGCCGGCTCGACCATCGCAGGCGTGGACTTCATCCCTCTCGACAAGGCCATGAACCAGGCCCTGCGCAGCGTCGAGGAGCTCCTGAAGCAGTTCAACTCCCCCGACCCCAAGGCCGGCACCCTCGCGAGCAACTTGAACCACACCGTCGCCAACATGCGCGACTTGACCGCCAACTTGAACGACCTCATTGAGACCAGCCGCCCCAGCCTCTCCAAGGCCCTGGCCCGGACCGACTCCATCAGCGAGAGGCTCGACGATCTCTTGGCCAAGAGCAACCAGGTCATGGCCAGCCTCTCCTCGGACAAGGGCGCGGTCGGCGCTCTCATGAACGACCCCAAGGTGAAGGAGGACGTCAAGGAGACCGTCTCCAGCATCAAGGAGGCCGCCGGCACCGCCAAGGACATGCTGGGCAAGATGACTCAGTTCAAGATCTACTGGAACATGGACTGGCGCTACGAGCACGTGGCGCGCGCCTCCCGCCTCGACGTGGGCCTCAAGATCTCTCCCCGCGACGGCCGCTATTACTACGTCGGAGGCGCCAACATCGGCAACGAGAACGACGCCCGGCCCAGCAACAAGGACTACGCCAAGCTCAACACCATCGACGCTCTCCTCGGCTGGGAGAAGGGCCCCTTCGACGTCGGCGTCGGAGTCCTGCGCTCCGGCGGCGGAGCCCGCGTCACCGTCACTCCGTTCTACAGGCACCCCGTCGGCCAGAAGTTCAGCCTGACGGCCCAGGCCTACGACTTTAGCCGCGACCGCATCTCCGAGAGCCGCCGCTTCAACCACCCTGTCTACGACGTAGGCATCCTTGCCAGGATCAACCGCTTCTTCGGCATCGGCGCGCGCGCCGAGGACCTTGCCGAGATCAAGCGCTACCAGACCTGGGCCAACATCATGTTCGAGGACAAGGACCTCGCCTATCTCTTCGGCGTGGTCAGCTTCGGCGCGGCCGGCACCAAGGGCCGGTCCAAGAAGTAGCCTCTCCGCGATGGCCGACCGCGGCTTCGACCGCATGCTCAAGTCCCTTCCGACCTGCCCCGGCCAGGCCGTCCCGAACCCTCCTCCCCCAGACGAGGAGGAGCGCATGTGCCTCGGCCGGTCCTTCAGGGCTCCCGGGCATTGAGCCCGCTGGATCCTTCCTCGCCCGGAATGCAAAGACTGACCTGGCCGGTCAGTTTGTCACAGGATTAAGAGGCACACCTGCCCCTGCAGTCGTGGGTGTCCCGGAGGATTTTCAATCCCCCGACGGAAGGTTATGTCGCGATCGATCCGATTCTAAGTGATATAACCCATCAATCCCCCTGTTTTTGACTCTCAGACGGCATCGCGACAAAACCCTCGAGGAGACTTTAAAAAACTGCACTTTCCCTCCTGCGATATGCTCCCTAACACTACCCCACGAAGTGGGATGAGGCTGGCAACGGAGTTTCCCCGGACAACTCTGGATCAAGAGGTTCTCACACCGATCAAAACGCTGATTTGGCCGACATTATCCCTGGTATGATTGTGTCATCTGGCCGTGATATACTGGTCAAGATAATTGATAGTTAGCCTGACAGCCACTTGACGAAATGATATAGTTAAGGTATAATAAATATACCAGCATGGAATTTGAGTTCGACGCTCAGAAGAGCCTTGCGAACAAGGAGAAGCATGGAATCGACTTCGTGGAAGCTCAAGCGCTCTGGGACGATCCGGAACTTCTAGAGATTCCGCTGAAGTCTAATGATGAGGCTCGGCTGTTGGTGGTGGGGCTCATCAAAGACAAACACTGGTCGGCCATCATCACGTACCGGCAAACTCACATCCGCATCATCTCCGTGAGGCGATCCCGTGGCGATGAGAGGGAATTGTATGAAAGCTAAGGACCTCGACAAGCTGTTCGACGCAGGGGGAGACATTGCCAAGTATCTGGACCTCTCCCGCGCGAGGAGGGTCAACGAATCCCCTCGGCGGGTCAATGTGGACTTTCCGGCCTGGATGATCCATTCGCTGGACAAAGAGGCCAGCAGGCTTGGTGTTACCCGCCAGTCCATCATCAAGATCTGGATCTCCGAACGCCTGGGTCACCGGCCGGCATAGCGGCTGAAAACAGCTGATCAGTCCTCCCCGCCGGGTAAGTGGTATACTTGTCGTATCCGGCATGAAAAAACAGGGTAATCCCAGGCTGCGAGCGCAATTCCGCTGCGCGGAATGCGGCTATGCCGCTCCCAAGCCCCTGGGCCAGTGTCCGGACTGCCAGGCTTGGAACTCCATGGCTGAAGAGGTCGTGGAAGAGCCCTCCAAGACGGCTGGACGGACGCCTTCGAGGGGCCTTGCGGACTTCTCCTCAGCGCCGACCAAGCTCTCGGAACTCTCCACCGGCGGGCCGCCGGCTGAGCGCGGGGCCACCGGGATCGGGGAGTTCGACCGGCTCCTGGGAGGCGGCGTGGTGGCTGGGCAGGTCCTGCTCCTTGCCGGGCCTCCTGGTATCGGCAAATCCACGCTCATGCTCCAGGCCGCTGCGAAGTTCTGCGGGAAGCTGGGCGTCCTCTACGTCTCGGGCGAGGAGTCCTTGAAGCAGGTCGCGGACCGCGCCCGGCGCCTTGGGATCAAGGACGCCGCCATCACCTTGCTCTCGGAGACGGACCTCACCAAGATCCTGGCGGTCATGGACGAGCTGAAGCCAGGGTTGGTGGTCCTCGACTCGGTGCAGACGGTGTATCACCCTGATTGGCCGGGCACGCCCGGGTCGGTGACTCAGGTGCGGGAGTGCAGCGCCGAGCTTCTGCGCACGGCCAAGGGGCGGGACACGGTGGTCTTCCTGCTCGGCCATGTCACCAAAGAGGGGGCCCTGGCCGGCCCCAAGCTCCTCGAGCACCTTGTGGACACGGTCCTCTATTTCGACACGGAGCGGCATGACCTCCTCAGGGTCCTGCGCGCCAGCAAGAACCGGTTCGGCCCCACGGACGAGATCGGGCTCTTCGAGATGACGGCTTCTGGTTTGACGGAGGTCGAGAATGCTGCGTCCCTCTTCCTCGAGGGAACGGTCGCAGGAGGCCCCGGCCGCGCGGTCTCGGTGGCCCTTGAGGGCTCCCGGCCCATCCTGGCTGAGGCGCAGGCCCTGGTGGTCTCGACGCGCTATCCCCTGCCGCGCAGGACCGCCACGGGCCTTGAGTACAACCGGACGCTCATGCTCCTGGCCGCCATGGAGAAGCACCTGCGCCTGAGGCTCGAGGATAAGGATGTGTTCGTGAGCCTGGCCGGGGGCCTCAAGATGAACGACCCGGCCATGGACCTTGCGGCCTGTATGGCGATCCTGAGCTCCTCCCGCGACGCGGCCGTTCCCTCGGACACGGTCTACATCGGCGAGGTCGGTCTCCTGGGCCGCATCGGCCGGGTGCCGAATCTCGAGGCTCGGCTCCGGGAAGCGGCCAAGGCCGGGTTCAAGCGGGCCGTGGTCCCGGCTTCGGCCGGAAAATCCCTTTCGGGAAAGCACGCCGGGTTGACCGTGGTCCACGCGGCCACTCTGCAGGAAGCGGCCGGCTTGGCGGTCGGCACGCCCCATAAGACGGCGAAGGACAACATAGACGGTCATAAGGACGCACGAAGCGCAACCATAGAAGACGATCATGCGTAAAATCAGCGGAACAAGGAGCATCTAGGGAAGTCTCTTTCCCGGTTGAACACATGGGTATCTGGATATTCAGGCTGTTGGTCGTCATCGTCTGTCCCGCGTTGGTGTATCTGCAGATCAATCCGACCCCCAAGGGCATCGTCCTCGGGATTCTCATCGGCATCCTGATCGTGGGGGTGGAGTTCCTGGTCGAGCAGGTGAACCTCCTGACCGCCGTGTCCGGGATGCTCGGGGCGGCGGCCGGGATCCTGCTGTCCCAGGTCATCGACTATGTGGTCATCCAGATGAACATCCATGCGATCTCGCGGCACTGGGAGGCCTACGCGGTCCTGCGGTACTTCGCGTTCGGGATCCTGGGGATGATCGTCACCATCCGCAAGTTCCCGGAGCTCGACGAGCTGGACAAGGACGTCCTCAAGATGAGCCGGCGCCGGGGCGCGGAGCTCAAGGTGCTCGACAGCAGCGCCATCATCGACGGCCGGATCATGGACATCTGCGAGACCAAGTTCCTCACCGGCACGCTCGTGGTCCCGCGCTTCATCCTTCAGGAGCTCCAGGGCCTCGCTGACAGCCCGGACGGGCTCAAGCGCGCCAGGGGCCGGCGCGGCCTCGACATCCTGGCCCGGCTCCAGGAGAACCCGGAGATCCCGGTCCGCATCATGGACAAGGAGTATCCGGACATCCCGGACGTGGACGGGAGGGTCGTGCGGCTCGCCAAGGACCTCGGCGGCAGGGTCATCACCACGGACTTCAACCTCAACAAGATCGCCGCGCTCGAGAGCGTGGTCTGTCTCAACGTCAACGATCTTGCCCTGTCGCTCAAGCCCGTGGTCCTGCCCGGCGAGGCTATGTCCGTCTTCATCATGAAGGAGGGCAAGGAGAAGGAGCAGGGCATCGGCTACCTCGACGACGGGACCATGGTCGTGGTGGAGGACGGCAAGAAGCACATCGGCAAGAGGCTCGAGGTCGGCGTGACCTCCATCCTCCAGACCTCGGCGGGCCGGATGATCTTCAGCAAGAGCAGGGGGGAGAAGCCTTCATGAGAGGGACGCGGACGGCCGTCGGATGGGGGCTCCTGCTGGCGCTGGCCCTGCCTGCGGCCAGCCAGGAGACCGCGACGTGGGCCGGGCACGGGCTCGGGGTCCTCAGCATCGCGTTCGCACCCGACGGCGCGTCGGCCGTCTCGGGCGACTCCGGCGGAGAGCTGAAGCTCTGGGAGACCGCGACCGGCAAGCTCCTGAGCACCTTCGGGACCAACGAGGCCCCTGTGTCGGCCGTGGCTTTCTCGCGCGACGGCAAGAAGATCTACGCGACCGCCGTTGAGGGCGGTGTCACGGTGTGGGGGAGCGACGGCCGCCGCATCCAGGATTGGCGCGCCCACGCCGGCCTCGTGACGGTCCTGGCCGTCACGCCCAACGGCAAGCTGCTGGCCTCCGGGAGCAGGGACGCGACGCGCAAGCTCTGGAACCTGGCCCGCGGAGGGATGGCCGCACAGTGGAAGAAGCGCGAGGACGCGGTCGTGCTCTCGGCCGATTTCACCGCGGACGGCAATTCGGTGGTCTTCGGCAGCGACGACGGCACCGTGCGCGTCTGCAGTCTCAGCAAAAAGGAGAACGAGCTCGCCCCGCCCTGCGACGTCCTGAAGTTCGAGGGCTGCGGGCTGACGCGGTCCCTGCCGGACGGCAGGCAGGCCTTCTCCGCCTGCGTCAACGGCGACGTGGTGCGCTGGGACCTTGGGGGCGGCAAGGACCGGATGACGGTCAAGGGGAGCGGATCCCGGATCAACGCGGCAGCGCTCTCGCCCGACGGCAGGCTCGCCGTCACCGGCGGGGACGACGAGACGGTCCGGCTCTGGGACGTCGGCGGGATGAGGCTCGTCTCGGTCCTGCGCGGCCACAAGGGGCCGGTGATGGCCGTGTCCTTCTCGCCTGACGGAAAGACCATCCTCTCGGGCGGGGACGACCGCCTCCTCAAGACATGGGACGTGGCCTCGGAGCTGGCCTGCGCGGAGAAGTTCGCGGCCGGGCGGCAGCTTTTGGACGGGGGCAAGGCCGGTGAAGCCAAGGCGGCCTTCGAGGCCGCCGCGGCCTGCCGGCCGGCCAACGTGGACTTCCTGAACTGGCTGGGCTCCGTCTACGGCGACCTCGGGGAGCACGCCAAGGCGGTGGAGACCCTGCGCAATGCCGCGGGGATGTCGCGGAACGCGGCGTGGAACTTCTACCTGGGACGCAGCCTCCTGGCGCAGGGCCTGCTCGCCGAGGCCAAGACCGCCTTGGCCGATGGGCTCAACGAGTCGCCCCTCAACAACCGCGGGACCGACCGCCGGGGAGACGTCCGCGTCCTCATGGACAAGCTCGAGGCCTACGTGACGGCCATGGAGACGGCCGCCAGCCGCATGGGCGAGGGCCGTTTCGACGACGCGCGCGTCGCGGCCGAGGGCGCCCTGGCCCACATCCCGACGCCCCAGGCCCAGGCCTTGATCGAGGACGCCTCCGCGAAGCTCGCGGCCGAGCAGCGCCGGAGCCGCAACCGCACCCTCGGCATCCTAGTGTTCCTGCTTGCCGCGATCGGCGGCGGCGGGGGATACTTCTGGCGCAAGCGGCAGAAGGCCAAGGCCGAGGAAGCCGCCTTGAACGATTCCCCGCCCGCTGTTCCTCCGGCGAAGTAAGGCGATGCCGGTCCGGCAGACCCTCCACGCCAGGGTCCCGGTCCTCATCTGGACCGACGACGCGGACCCCGAGTCCCTGCGCCAGCTCAAGAATGTCGCTTCCCTGCCCTTCGTCTTCCATCACGTGGCGGCCATGGCCGACGTGCACGCCGGCATCGGCGCGACCATCGGGACCGTGGTGGCGACCCGGGGCGCGGTGATCCCGGCCGCGGTCGGTGTGGACATCGGGTGCGGCATGGCGGCGCTCAAGCTTCCGCTGGACGCCGGGGCCCTCGAGGGGCGTCTGGCGGACCTCAGGCGCGCCATCGAGGCCAGCGTGCCGACCGGGTTCGAGAGCCACGATCGGCCAGTGCCCGCCTCCCGCTCCTGGGAGGGCTGGGCCCGCTTTAAGGATCTGCATCCCCGCTGCCAGGGCCTTCGCGACAAGGCCATGGCCCAGCTCGGCACCCTGGGCGGGGGCAACCATTTCATCGAGGTCTGCCGGGACCTCTCGGACCGGGTCTGGGTGCTCCTGCACTCCGGCTCCCGTCACATCGGCAAGTCCCTGGCGGACCAGCACATAGCCGAGGCCAAGGACTTTGTGAAGCGCCAGGGCGGCCGGCCTCCCGACCCGGCCCTCTGCCATCTGGAATCAGGGACCCAGGCTTTCGACGCCTACATGCACGATCTCCTCTGGGCGCAGGAGTACGCCGCTGAGAACCGGCGGATCATGCTCGACCTGGTCCTCCGGGAGCTCTCCCGCCGGCTCAACGCAGGCCGGCCCTTGACGCCCGAGGCCGAGGTCAACTGCCATCACAACTACGCCTCCTCCGAGCGGCACTTCGGTGAAGAGGTCGTCGTGACCCGCAAGGGCGCGGTCCGGGCCGGCCCTGGCGAGTTCGGCATCATCCCCGGCTCCATGGGGACCAAGTCCTTCATCGTCCAGGGGAAGGGCTGCGCCGAGGCCTTCGACTCCTGCAGCCACGGCGCGGGCCGCAGGATGTCGCGGCACGAGGCCAGGAATCGCTTTTCCGTGGCCGACCTCAAGGAGGCGACGGCAGGGGTGGAGTGCCGCAAGGACGGCGGGGTCCTCGACGAGATCCCCGGGGCCTACAAGCCCATCGACGAGGTCATCGCCAACCAGTCCGACCTCGTGGAGATCCGCGCCGAGCTCAAACAGCTGCTCTGCGTGAAGGGCTGACAGGACATCGGCCAAGGAACTCCTCGACCACGCAATTCCATCGACCTGGCTGGTTCTCCTTCCGCCGTCCGCCCAGGGACAGGACCTCCGCATCCGGCAGGGGCCTGAGACAGGAAAGAAGGGTCAGCATGGCATGGTTCGATACGGTCGGCATAAAAAGGAGAAGAAAAAGTCACATCAAGTTTAATAGCCAAG
>JBAZSR010000043.1:8866-20331 GCA_041662295.1 Elusimicrobiota bacterium
CACCACCCTCAATCTCCGGCTGGTCCTGGAGGTCGTGCGGCGCGACAACCCGGAGATCCGGGCCGCTGCCAAGCGCTGGGAAGCCAGCCAGAAGCGCGCCATCCAGGCCGCGACCCCGGACAAGCCCCGCCTGGACATCGAGCGCATGTATACCCCGGACAGCGGCAGCATCTTCTCCGACTCCGAGGAGAAGGCCATCTCCCTGACCCAGGAGGTCCCGTTCCCCGCGACCCTCCACTTGCGGCGTTCAGCAGCGCTCCAGGAGGCGGGGGTGAAAGAGGCGGAGTATCGCGCCAAGACGCTGGAGATCCTGTCCATGGCGCGGCAGACCTATGCCGGCCTGTTCCTGGCTGAGAAGAGCCTGCAGGTCCTGGAAGAGAGCATCGGCATCATGCGCCGCTTCTCCCGGGTGGCGGAGGCCAAGGTGGCCGCGGGCAAGGCGAGCCAGGCCGACGCGCTCAAGGCCGCAGTCGAGCTCACCCGCATGCTGAACATGCGCGTGGCCCTGGGATCGGAGGTCCGTTCCCTGCAAGGCTCCCTCAACGGCCTCATGGGCCGTCCGGCCCGCTCGCCCCTGCGGCCGACCGAGGAGCCGGCGACCCGGGCTGCCGCGGGGTCCGGCGAGGAGCTCGAGGCCCGGGCTCTCGCGGGAAGGCCCGAGGCCGCGGCCGCGGGTTTGGCCGCGGCTCGCTCGGAGACCGGGGTCTCCCTTGCGACCGCGGAGTTCCTCCCGGACTTCATGCTCCAGTACCGCAGCCGCAGGGACCCGGTGCGGGGCGGCACGCACGACGCCGTGCTCGGCCTTTCCCTGCCCCTCTGGTTCTGGAAGCCGGCTGCCATGCTGGCCGAGGCCAAGGCCGAGCGGGAGATGGCCAAAGCCGAGCTGCAGGCCGTGCGGCTCGACACCCAGGCGCGGACCTTCGCCGCCTCCAACAGGGTCTCGGCCACGGCCAAGCTCCTGGAGGCCTACCGCACGACCTTGCTGCCGCAGGCTGAGGAATCCCTCAAGGTGGCTGAGACCGCGTATCAGGCGGACAAGGCCGGGTTCCTGGACCTGCTCGACAGCCAAAGGGCCCTGCTGAGCTTCAAGCTGGAGTACTATCAGTATGCGGCTGAGTACGAGACCCGCGCGGCCGAGCTCGACCGCCTGCTCGGCCGGGAGAATTGACATGAGCCGACGTGTCTGCATCGTCCTCGCCCTGCTCGTGGCTGGAGGCCTCGTCGGAGGGGTTCTCGTGCATCGGTCGCGCCACGGGGCCCATGGCGCGGCCGCGGCCGCCGCGGCGAAGTACTACTGTCCCATGCATCCGACCTACACCTCGGATAAGTCCGGGGACTGCCCGATCTGCAACATGAAGCTCATCCCCATGGAGGAGGCTGTCCCGGCCGCGGCGGCCGCCCCGGGCTCCAAGATCTGCATCCTGCACCAGTGCAAGATGCCTGACTGCGTCATGGAACTGCCGCACCGGGTCGGAGAGAAGGTGACCTGTCCGGTGTGCGGGACGCGCGTCTTCGACGTCCCGCCCGGAGCCAAGCCCCTCTACTACCGTCATCCCATGCAGGCGGGCGCCACCTCTCCCGTGCCCAAGAAGGACGAGATGGGCATGGACTACATCCCGGTCTTCGCCGAGCCCGCTCCAGGCAGGGGGATGGAGGGTCATGCGAGCATCCTCCTCTCGAAGGAGCGCCGCCAGATGATCGGCCTCAAGTCCGAGCCGGTTCATCGCAGGAACCTCACGGCCGTGGTCCGGGCGACCGGCAAGGTGGCCTACGACCCGGACCTCTACAGCGCCCTTTCCGAGTACCGGGAGGCGGTCCGAGCCCGAGAGGCGGTCAAGGACAGCCCCTATCCGGACGCCCTCGAGCGGGCCGACGCCCTCGTGGCCGCCTCGACCCTGCGTCTGCGCCAACTCGGATTGACCGGCGGGCAGATCACGGAGAGCGCCAAGACGGCCGCGCCCACGAGCCTTCTCATCGGCGGCAGCATGGTCTGGGTCTACGCACAGGTCTACGAGTACGAGATAGGCTTGGTCCGGCCCGGCCAGACGGCCAAGATCACCGCGGCCGCCTACCCGGGCCGGGTCTTCCGCGGCACGCTGCGCAGTCTCGACCCCATCGTGTCCGCGGAGTCTCGGACGCTCCGGGCGCGCATCGAGGTCCCCGACCCTGACGGGGTCTTGAAGCCCGAGATGTTCGTCAACGCCGAGATCACGGCGTCCCTGGGCCGGCTGCTCGCCCTCCCCGAGGAGGCGCTCCTCGACACCGGGGAGAGGAAGCTCGCCTTCGCGGATCTCGGGGAAGGCCGCATCGAGCCGCGGGTGGTGGTCGTCGGCAGGCGAGCCGAGGGCTACCACGAGCTTCTCTCGGGGTTCAAGGAGGGGGAGAAGGCGGTGACGTCCGCCAATTTTCTCGTGGATTCCGAGTCCAAGCTCAAGGCGGCGGTGTCTAGATGATCGAGCGGCTGATCGCCTGGTCGGCCAGGAACAAGTTCGTCGTCCTGGCGCTCACCGCAGGGGCGCTGACCGCGGCGGTCTACTGCATCCGCGACTCCCGTCTGGACGCCATCCCGGACCTCTCGGACACCCAGGTCGTCATCTACTCCAGGTGGGACCGGTCCCCGGACGTGCTCGAGGACCAGGTGACCTACCCGATCGTGACAGCTCTCCTGGGGGCCCCCAATGTCAAGGCCATCAGGGGCTTCTCGGACTTCGGCTACTCCTACGTCTACGTCATCTTCCAGGACGGGACCGACGTCTACTGGGCGCGCAGCCGGACCCTGGAGTACCTGAGCAAGATCCTGCCCCAGCTGCCCGAGGGAGTGCGCACCGAGCTCGGGCCCGACGCCACGGGCGTGGGCTGGGTCTTCCAGTACGCGCTGGTGGACCGGAGCGGACGCCATAGCCTCGCGGACCTGCGCAGCTACCAGGACTGGTACCTGCGCTATTACCTTCAGTCCGTGCCCGGAGTCGCGGAAGTGGCCTCCATCGGAGGGTTCCAGAAGCAGTACCAGGTCAACCTCGACCCCAACGCTCTGGCGGCCTACAACATCCCGCTCATGAAGGTCGTCGATGCCATCCGCGACGGCAACAACGACGTGGGGGGGCGTCTCGTCGAGTTCGCGGGCACGGAGTACATGGTCCGGGGCCGCGGCTACGCCAAGTCCGTCAAGGACCTCGAGGACATCGTGGTCGGCCGCAGCGCCGGCGGCACCCCCATCCTGGTCAAGAGCCTCGGGCATGTCGCGCTCGGGCCCGAGATCCGGCGCGGGGTCGCCGACTTGGACGGCGGCGGAGACACCGCGGGCGGCATCGTGGTGATGCGCTTCGGCGAGAACGCCTTGAACGTCATCGCCCGGGTCAAAGGCAAGCTGCGCGAGATCGAGCCCTCCCTGCCCGAGGGCGTGGAGGTCGTGACGACCTACGACCGCTCGTCGCTCATCGAGCGCGCCATCGCCAACTTGAAGGAGGAGCTCATCCTCCAGCTCGTGATCGTGAGCCTGGTCATCCTGGTCTTCCTCTGGCACATCCCGACCGCCGTCATCCCGATCATCACCATCCCCGTGTCCGTGGTGCTGGTCTTCATCCCCATGTACTTCATGGGGCTGACCGCGAACATCATGTCCATATCGGGCATCTCGATCTCGATCGGAATCCTGGTGGACGGCGCCATCGTGGAGGTCGAGAACGCCTACAAGAAGCTCCAGCTCTGGATCGAGGGCGGCAGGAAGGGGGACTTCCACGAGATCAGGCTCAGGGCCCTGCAGGAGGTGGGTCCCGCAGTCTTCTTCTCGCTGCTGGTCATCGCGGCGGCGTTCATGCCCATCTTCACCCTGGTGGACCAGGAAGGCAGGCTCTTCAAGCCACTGGCCTACACGAAGAACCTCGCCATGGCCATCGCCGCGGTCCTGGCCGTCACCTTCGACCCGGCGGTGCGCATGCTCTTCTCCCGCATGGACTTCGTGAGCTTCAAGCCCGCGTGGCTGGCCTGGGTCTACAACCAGGTCACGGTCGGCCGCTACTACCCCGAGGAGCGGCATCCGGTGAGCCGCCTGCTTTTCAAGGTCTACGAGCCGGCGTGCCGCCTGGTCCTGCGCCACCCCTGGCGGACCATCGCGGCTGCCGCCCTCCTGGTCCTGACCACGGTCCCGGTCTACCTGCGCTTGGGCTCGGAGTTCATGCCTCCCTTGAACGAGGGGACCATCCTCTACATGCCGACGACCCTGCCCGGCCTCTCGGTCACCGAGGCCCGCAGCCTCCTCGAGGCCCAGGACCGCATCCTCAAGAGCTTCCCCGAGGTCGAGCGGGTGCACGGCAAGGCCGGCAGGGCCGAGACCTCCACGGACCCGGCGCCTTTCTCCATGATGGAGACGGTCGTGGTCTTGAAGCCCCATGACCAGTGGCGGGCCAAGCCCCGCTGGTATTCCTCCTGGGCGCCTGGCTTCGTCCAGAAGGTCCTGCGGCATGTCTGGTATGACCGCATCACCTGGGAGGAGCTGGTCGCGGACATGGACTCCAAGATGCGCTTCCCCGGGGTCACCAACGCCTGGACCATGCCCATCAAGGCCCGCATCGACATGCTGAGCACCGGGGTGCGCACTCCCATCGGCATCAAGATCTTCGGCTCGGACTTGGCCGAGATCGAGCGCATCGGCACGGCCCTCGAAGGCGTCTTGAAGGGCGTTCCCGGCACGCGGAGCGTCTATGCCGAGCGCACGGCGGGCGGCTATTTCGTGGACTTCACCCTCAAGCGCGAGCAGCTCGCCCGCTACGGCCTGAGCGTCAAGGAGGCCGAGGCCGTCATCATGTCCGCCATCGGAGGCGAGACCGTCACGACCACGGTGGAAGGCAGGGAGCGCTACACCGTGAGCGTGCGCTACGCCCGGGAGTTCCGGGACGACCTGGCCAAGCTCAAGCGCGTGCTCGTGCCCGCCATGGGCGGCGCCCAGGTGCCCCTGGCCCAGCTGGCCGACGTCAGCTTGAAGCTAGGGCCCTCCATGATCCGCAATGAGAACGGCCTGCTGGCGGGCTACGTTTACGTGGACGTGGCCGGCCGCGACATCGGCGGCTACGTGGGTGAGGCCAAGGAGAGGGCGGCCAAGGCTCTGCGTCTGCCCACGGGCTATTCCCTGCAGTGGAGCGGCCAGTACGAGAACATGGAGAGGGTCGAGCGTCGTCTCAAGGTCGTCATCCCGCTGACGCTCTTCATCATCATCTTCCTGCTCCACGCGAACACCGGTTCCTGGGCCAAGACCGGCATCGTGCTGCTGGCCGTGCCCTTCTCGCTGGTGGGCGCGGTGTGGCTCCTGTGGCTCCTTGACTACAATATCTCCATCGCGGTCTGGGTGGGCATGATCGCCTTGATGGGCCTCGACGCCGAGACCGGGGTCTTCATGCTCCTCTACCTGGACCTCGCCTACTACGACATGGTCCGCCAGGGCCGCATGCGTACCGAAAGCGACCTCGAGGAGGCCGTGCTGCATGGCGCGGTCAAGAGGGTGCGCCCCAAGATGATGACCGTGGCCTGCGCCTCCATGGGCCTGCTGCCCATCATGTGGTCCTTGGGCACCGGGGCGGACCTCATGAAGCGCATCGCGGCGCCCATGATCGGAGGGCTCTTCACGAGCTTCCTCCTGGAGCTTCTGGTCTATCCTCCGGTCTTCTATCTGTGGAAGTGGCACTACGAGATGAAGCACGGGAGCGTGGTGGAGAATCCGCCGCAACAATAAAAGGAGGTCGTCAACAAATGAACAAGAAGCTGTTGGGAGCGATGGTCGCGGTCGCGGCCGTGACGCTGTTCTGGGCCAAGCTGGTCCCGGCGTCGGCCGAGGGGCAACACGGCGCGCACGGCAAGGCGATGACGTGCCCGGTGCACGTCCAGGGGGCCGAGGTCAAGGTAGCCAACACGGCCTACGGCGTCGTCATCGAGATCACGGGCAAGGAGCCGGGCATCATTAAGGAGATCCAGGCCGCGGCTGCGTCGCACGCGGGCATGAAGCACGAGGCCTGCTCCTGCTGCGGCGAGAAGGCAGTGAAGGCCGCCAAGAAGATCAAGGGCGCAAAGGCGGGCGAGTCCAAGTCCCAAGCGGAGCTCTACGTCTGCTCCATGGGGTGCTACAAGGGCCCTAAGACCGAGGACGGCCGCTGCCCCAAGTGCGGGATGAATCTGGAAAAGCGCTGAGCGGGCCTCATAGCAACGGAGAATCCTCCCTACCCGCCGGGCATCTAAAGGGCGGAGGGTAAGGGTATGCCCAAGACAGCGGAGAAGATCGAACAACAGAGCTTCGACAAGCCGGCGGAGGTGCGGGAGTGCGACAAGTGCCGCGTCGAGGTGGTCAAGGTCGGGGGAGCGGTCATCGGCCGGGCGACCTTCGAGCCCGGCTGGCAGTGGTCGAAGAGCCTCAAGCCCATCGTCAAGACGGGCAGCTGCGAATCCGAGCACCTGCTCTTCCAGGTCTCCGGGACCATGCGCGTGCGCATGGACGATGGCGTGGAGTTCACGTCCGAAGCCGGGGACGTGGTGAAGATCCCGGCCGGGCATGACGCCTGGGTGGAGGGCACGGAGAAGGTGGTGGTGGTGGACTTCGAGGGGATGAAGGACTACGCGAAGGACGCAGAGGGAGGTCGAGGGGACCGGGTGAAATGACGATGAAGACCATCGTGCTGCTGCTGTCGGCATGGACCCTGTGCGGCTGCGCCACCTACGGCGGCTGGAAGCCGACCGTGGACCCGCGCGGCGCCAAGGCCGAGACGCTCGAGCGCGACTACGACGAGTGCAGGGAGTTGGCCCTGCAGGCGTCGGGCGGGACGGCCAAGAAGACGGCCCAAGGCACGGCCATAGGGGCCGTGGCCGGCACGGCCGTGGGCGCCATGCTCGGAGCGCTGGGCGGAGACGCCGGTCATGGCGCTGCCGTGGGCGCGGCCCTGGGAGGCACGGGAGGCGCGGCCGGGGCCGGGCTCTCGGCCGAGGACCGCTACAAGCGGGTCTACGCCAACTGCCTGACCGGCAGGGGTCACCGGGTCCTGGACTAGGGGGCCCGGGCCGGACTCACGCGGGCCCGGAAGTCCGCTCGAGCGGCAGGGCAGGCGCCGTGGGATAGGCCCTCTCCAGCCGCTCCAGCATCCGGAGGAACCTGTGGACGGCGCCTTCCTCGAGCCGCCCGGCCGCCAGTCTCTTGAACCCCTCGATGAGGACGCCCTGCCGCAGGGCGTTGAAGCGCTCGTCGGCGATGGGAAAGATGACGATTTCTTCCTTGCGGATGTGCAGGATGAGCAGGGAGATGAAGGCGCGGGCGTCGTCCACGATCCGGGTCCCGTCCCCGCCCGCGGAGAAGCTCCTGAAACCCTCCGCCAGGCCCCGCACGCAGGCCCGCGCCTCGTCGTGCTCGGCCAGCAGGACCGGAATCGGGCCCACGCTCCTGGGCAGTCCTGCCGCGACCAGCGCCGGGAAGAGGACGCCCTCCTCCTTGCCGTGGTGGTGCCGGTCCGCGAAGACCTGGAGGAACTCCACGATCCCCTCGAGGTCGTAGGTCGCGGGTCTGTCGCCGCGCTCGATGCGCCCGCAGACCCGTTCCAGCACCGCGAGCATCCGCTTGACGCTCGAGTGTTCCGCCTTCAGCAGCGCTGTCGCTTCCATCGCGCTCCCTCCCGGGACTCAGCAGTCCTCGGGAAGGTCGAGATAGGGCAGGACCTCCCTGTCCTCCTTGTCCGCGTGCCGGGCGAGGACGTCGCAAAGCCCGGCCATGAGGGCCTCCATCCTTTCGATGCCCGCCTTGCGCGGGACGCGGCTGAGGTCCGCGAGAGAAGCGATGATGGCCCTCGAAATAGCGGCCATGAGGTCGTGCTCCTGGCGTGCGGCGTTGATGGCATGCAACACGGCCTGCCGCCGAGCCGCCGGAGCGCATTCCATCGCCCGGCGGAAGGACTCATCCTCCTCCTCCTTGAAATGCGCTGGCAGGGACTCCTCCAGGAAGACGCGGAGTTTCGGGCCGATCTTCTTGACGATCTCCGGGTCGGCCAGTTCCCTGGGCAGGCCGCGCAGGACGCGCAGGATCTCTCTGAGGTCCTCGTGGCTGTGCCAGGCCTGGCCCAGGAGCCGCCACTCCGCCATGTTGCGCGCCTCTTTCCTCTTCGCTGCTTCCATTCCCGGCCTCCTCGGTCTGCGGCCCGGGCGCGGTCAAAAGCGTCCCTGCCGGCATCCTGACCTAAGCGTAGCCGGCGCGAATCAAACGGATGTCGAAGGACCTGGATCCCGCCGCCCGGAGGCCCTCCGGGGCCTGCGGACGGAGCATCAGCGCCGCCGGTTCCAGTCGTCCGAGCGGTACTTGGCCGCGAGGGTCCCTGCCTCGGCCAGCCAGGCGGGCTGAGGGGCGTCGATCCACGGGCAGGGCCACTTGTCGCGGATGCCGGCGACCACGGCCTTCCTGAGTTCTTCCGTCTGCAGGCCGCAGAGCTCCGGCCTCAGCGAGCCCTGGTAGAGGCCTTTGCCGGCCCTCCGGCGCAGGGCCCCACCCATGAGCTTCCTGCCGTCGGGGAGCACGAGGTCGAAGGGGCTGGGGGCGTCAAAGCAGGCGTCCGCGGCGGCTCCCGGCCCGGCCACCACGGTCTCCATCCCCCGGGCAGCCAAGCCCTGGCGGACGGCGAGGTGCATGCACTCGTAGACGCCCAGGGCCGAGGTCAGCCTCTCCCAGGGGAAGATCACGGAGAAGGTGAAGTCCCCGTCATGGAACACGACTCCCCCGCCCGTGGGCCGGCGCACGATGGGGACTCCCGCCATGCCTCTATCCTTGGCCAGGGCCTCGGCTAGGGAGAAGGGCTGGGCCAGGCCGAAGGTGACGGCTCGGCCTGCCCAGGCGTAGAAGCGCAGGAACCCGCTTCCCTCGGGAACGAGGTTCAAAGCGGCCTCGTCCAAGGCCATCTGGCCGGCCGCGTCGAGAGGCGGGATTAGCAGCACTTTTTTCCGGAGTCCCGGCAGCCCAAGGGCATCGGACTCATGATAACAAGTTTCTGACTTCGAATCCCTGAATCTCCAGCCTGGGGACCGCGTCTAATTATAGGGGACCCAGCGATGAACTCCAGATACTTCGGACGCTTCGACCCAAGCCGTGGAGAAAAGCTGCAGATCCTCGATCACGAAGGGAAGTTGAAGGAGGAGCTGCGGCCGGATCTGCCGGATGAGCGCGTGGTCAGGCTCTACGAGCGCATGACGGTCATGCGCGTGGCGGACCAGACCGCCTTGACCTTGCAGCGCGAGGGAAGGCTCGGGACCTACGCTCCTTTCTACGGGCAAGAGGCGTGCCAGGCTTCCTCAGCGTTCCTTGGGCCCTTGGATTGGCTGGTCCCCACATATCGGGAGACAGGCGCCCTTTTCATGCGCGGGGTGCCGTTGTCGCTCCTGTACCGCTACTGGATGGGTGATGAGCGGGGCATGAGCATGCCCGAGACCTCGCGCATCCTGCCTGTGGAGATCGTCGTAGGCGCCCATCCCCTGCACGCGGTGGGCTTGTCCTGGGCCTTGAAGCTGAAGGGCGAGAAAGCGGCTGCAGCGGCCTATTTCGGAGACGGAGCCAGCTCGCAGGGCGACGTGCACGAAGCCATGAACTTCGCCGGGGTCTTGAAGACTCCCACGGTGTTCGTATGCGAGAACAACCAGTACGCCATCAGTCTGCCCAGGAAAGAGCAGACCGCGAGCGAGACCATCGCGCAGAGGGCCGCAGGCTACGGGTTCCCAGGGCTCCTCATCGACGGCAACGACCTCTTCGCGGTGGCAGGGTCCATGCTGGAGGCCCTGGAGGCCTGCCGCAACGGCGGAGGACCCTTTCTCATCGAGATGCTCACCTACAGGTACGGGCCGCACACGAGCTCGGATGACCCCACGAAGTACCGGACCGCCGAGGAAGTCGAGGCTCAGAAGCCCTTTGACCCTCTCTTGAGGTTGCGGCGCTATCTTGAGTCCAAGGGAATGTGGACCGATGCCGACGAGGCGGCTGCGCTCGAAGCCGGCAGGCTTGAGGCTGAGCGGGCCATCACCGCTGCGGAGGCCATGTCCCCGCCTGCGCCCATGGATATGTTCCGCTACACCAAAAAGACCGTTCCTCCATACCTGGAGCAGCAAAAAGCGGAGTTGGCAGAGTTCCTGGAGAGCGGGGTGGGACATGCCTAAGCTCAACATGGTCTCAGCCATCAACCAGGCGCTCGACCAGGAGATGTCCCGGAACGGCCGGATGCTGGTGCTCGGAGAGGACGTGGGCCGGGAAGGCGGCGTGTTTCGCGTGACCGACGGCTTGCAGGCCAAGTACGGGCCGGCCAGGGTGGTGGACACGCCCTTGGCCGAGTCCGCCATCGTGGGCGTCTCCCTGGGCCTGGCAGCGGGCGGCATGCTGCCCGTCGCCGAGATCCAATTCGAGGGGTTCCTCTACGTGGCCATGGACCAGCTCTTGAACCAGCTCGCGCGTTACCGCACGCGCAGCCAAGGGAGGTTCGATCTGGGCGTGGTGGTGCGCGTGCCCTGGGGCGGGGGCATCCACGCGCCTGAGATGCATTCCGATTCTCCCGAGACGGTCCTGGTCCACACGCCCGGCTTGACCGTGGTGGAGCCGTCCAACCCGTTCGACGCCAAGGGCCTGATGCTGAGCGCCCTGCGCCTGGGAGAGCCCGTGGTCTTCTGCGAGCCCAAGCGCATCTACCGAGCCGTGAAGATGGACGTGCCGGAGGAGGACTACACCGTGCCCATCGGCAAGGCCAAGACCGTGGCCGAGGGCACGGACCTCACCATCGTGGCCTGGGGCGCCATGGTCCGCGAGGCCATGAACAGCCGCAAGGAGCTCGAGTCCCTCGGCTACTCGGCTGAGGTCATCGACCTGCGCACCCTCTCTCCCATGGACAGCCCGGCGGTGATCGAGTCCGTGCGCAAGACGGGCCGTCTGATCATCACCCACGAGGCGCCCCGTACCCTGGGCCTTGGGGCTGAGATCGCGGCGCGCGTGGCAGAGGAGGCGCTGACGAGCCTGCTGGCTCCCATCGAACGCGTCACCGGGTTCGACACCTTCATGCCCTTGGGCCTGCTCGAGGAGCACTATCTGCCCAATGCCGGCCGCATCACGGCTGCGGCCAAGAAGGCTTTGGGAGTCGAGCGCATAGCGGCGTAAAAGGGGGGAGGATGGCTTTCCAGTTCAAGTTCCCTGACATCGGGGAAGGGCTCACCGAAGGCGAGATCGTGGAGTGGAAGGTCAAGGTGGGAGACCGCGTGGCCGACCATCAGATCCTGGTTGAGGTCGAGACGGACAAGGCCGTGGTCGAGGTCCCCTCCCCTGCCTCGGGCTTCGTCCTGAGCTTGAAGGGCGGGCCCGGGGATATCATCAAGGTCGGCGAGGTCATCGCCGTCATCGGAGACGAGAAGGCCGCTCCGGTCAAGCCTGCCCCGGAGCTTGTCAGCCAGGGGGCCTCGGTGGGCGTGGTGGGCACGCTGGA
>JBAZSR010000044.1:0-20044 GCA_041662295.1 Elusimicrobiota bacterium
GAAATCCTTGAGCATCTCGTCGATATCCGTGTTGTCGTCCGCGATGAGGATCTGGGCTATCACTTGCCCCCCCCGCGGGGGGGCAAGCAGCGGGGGGGCTCTTGCCGTTTCATGGAGGTCGTCATTTCTCCAGCTGCTTCACCAGCTTGGGATAGATCGGGAACCTCTTGCAGAGCCCCTTCACCTTCGCCTTGACCGCCTTGAGCTTCTTCTCGTCGTCCTTGGCAGCGATGGCGGCGTCGATCCACTCGGCGATCTTCTCCATCTCCTTGACGCCCATGCCGCGCGAGGTCACGGCCGGGGTCCCTATGCGGACGCCCGAGGCGATGAAGGGCTTCTGGGGGTCGAACGGGATGGTGTTCTTGTTCACCGTGATGCCGGCTTTATCAAGAGCCGCTTCCGCGTCCTTGCCCGTGGTCTGTTTGGGCCTGAGGTCCACGGAGAAGAGGTGGCAGTCCGTGCCGTCCGTGACGATGCGGAAGCCCAGGGTCTTGAGGGCCTCGGCCATGGCGCGGGCGTTGGCGACCACGCGTTCCTGGTACTCGCGGAAGCCGGGCTTGAGGGCCTCGCCGAAGCACACGGCCTTGGCCGCGATGGCGTGCATGAGGGGCCCTCCCTGGTTGCCCGGGAAGTTCATGGAGTTGAGCGCCTTGCCGTAGGCGGCCCGGCCGAGGATGAGCCCGCCGCGCGGGCCGCGCAGGGTCTTGTGGGTGGTGCTTGTCACCACGTCTGCGTGCGGGACGGGGGAGGGGTAGACCCCCGCCGCGATGAGGCCCGCGTAGTGCGCCATGTCCACCACGAGGAAGGACTTCCAGGCGTCGGCCATCTTCCGGAAGCGCGCCCAGTCGAAGACTCTCGAGTAGTTCGACGCGCCCGCCATGATGAGCCTGGGGCGGTGCTGTTCGACGAGCTTTTCCGCCTCGTCGTAGTCGATGAGTTCGGTGTCGGGGCGGACGTTCATGCTCACGATGTTGAAGAACCGGCCCGAGAAGTTCAGGGGGTGGCCGTGGGAGGGGTGGCCGCCGTGGGAGAGGTTGAGGCCCAGGACGGTGTCGCCGGGCTTGATGAGAGCGAGGTAGGCCGTGATGTTGGCCGTGGTCCCGGAGTGGGGCTGGACGTTGGCGTAGTCGGCGCCGAAGAGGGACTTGGCCCGGTCGATGGCGATCTGCTCCGCCTGGTCGACGAAGCGGCAGCCGCCGTAGTAGCGCTTGCCGGGATAGCCCTCGGCGTACTTGTTGGTCAGGACCGAGCCTTGCGCCTCGAGCACGGCCTCGGAGACGTAGTTCTCCGAGGCGATCAGCTCGAGGCCGTCGGTCTGCCGGAGGGTCTCGCCGGCGATGGCGGCTTGGATCTCGGGGTCGGCTTTCGCGAGGACGGGGCTCATATGTGCTCCTTTTTCAGGAACGTCTCGATGGCCTTCCGGAGCTTGTCCCGGCAGGCCGCGTAGACCGCCTCGGACTGGCCGATGGGGTCTTCGATATTGGGATGGGGGAGGTCCGTGTAGCGGCCCAGGACGTGGACCTTGCCCGTGAACTCGGGGTAGCGGTCCAGGACCTCCTCCAGGTGCTCGTCCGTCATGGCGAAGGCGAAATCGGCCCAGTTCAGGAGCTCCCGCGTGACCATCTGGGGGACGTGCTCGAATGGTTTGACGCCGATGGGCTCAAGGACGGCGCGGACCTGGGCGGGGACCTCGAAGTAGCGCTCCGCGGCCACCCCGCAGGACCGGGCCGCGAAGCCGGGCTTCAAGCCCGAGGCGAGGTGTTCGAGCAGCTTCTCTCCCATGACGCTGCGGCAGGAGTTGCCTGTGCAGATGAAGAGGACATTGCGCCTGGCCGGGGCGGCCGTGACGCCCGGGACGCGGCCGAGGACTTCGAGGACCGCGGCCGAGGGGATCGCGCCCTCGCGCAGGACGCGCGCCGCCGCTCCCGAGAGGTCCGCGATGGTGGACTCGACGCCGGCCACTTTGCCCGCGTCCACGATGAAGTCCACGCGGCCGTTGAAGGCTTCCACCACGGCCGCGCCGTCCGCGAGGGCCGGCGTCTCGGAGGCGTTGGCGCTCGAGGAGGCCCAGGGGACGCCGGATTCCTCCAGCAGCCTCAGGGCAACGGGGTGCGCCGGGACACGGACGGCCAGGGTGCTGAACTCCGGCGGGACGAGGACCCGGCCCTCGGCCGTGGCCTTGAGGACCATGGTCAGCGCCCCGGGCCAGAACCGGGCCGCAAGGGCCTCGGCGGCCGGGGACCACTCCACCCAGCGGGCCGCGCTGGACGCTGATGGCAGGAGGATGGGCAGCGGCTTGCCGGCGTCGCGGCCCTTGAGCTCGAAGATCTTCCGGCTCACGGCCTTGACGAGGCCGGTGGAGCCCAGGCCGTAGACCGTGTCCGTGGGAAACGCTATGGTCCTGCCGTCCTTGACGCCCTTGGCCACGAGGCGGGCCGCGTCATCCGGGATCTTCCCGTTGGCCGGGATGCGGATGATTTGGGTCATGGCCGAGATGAGCGAAGCGAATCGAGGCCTTCCGTTCCCGATTCGTTCTCCTCCAGGGCTCCGGTGGGGTTTTCGTTGTCGTTGTTTTCCTTGGCCCCGAACACCAGCACGAATTCCCCGAGGATCTCCTTTTTCGCCTCGAGCGCGGTCCGGACCTCGGTCACGGTCCCGCAGACCCACTCCTCGTGGAGCTTGGAGAGCTCCCGGGCGGCGCAGGCGCGGCAGGAGGCTCCGAGGCTGGCCTCGGCCTCCTCCAAGAGGCGCACGACCCGGAAGGGGGACTCGTAGACCACGATGGTCCGTCCGAGGCTGGCCGCCTCCCGCAGGGCCCGGAGGCGCTTGGAGGGCGAGCGGGGGAGGAACCCGAGCATCACGAAGGAGTCGGCCGGCAGGCCCGAGCCTGCCAGGGCCGTCACGGCCGCGTTGGCCCCGGGCAGGGCAGAGACGCCGATCCCGGCCTCCCGCGCAAGCGCGACGATCCGGCGGCCCGGGTCGGAGAGTCCCGGCATGCCGCCGTCGGAGACCACCGCGACGTCGTCGCCGTCGCGGAGCCTGGCGAGGACGGCCTGGCGGGAGCGCTCGTCCCGTTCGTTGTAGCGCAGCAGGGGCGTCGGGATGCCGAAGTGGGTGAAGAGCTTGCGGGTGCGGCGGGTGTCCTCCGCGAACACGGCCCGGACCGAGCCGAGGGCCTTGAGGGCCCGGGGCGTCAGGTCCTCGAGGTTGCCGATCGGCGTGGGAACGAGGTAGAGCATGGGGGCGTGGTCTCGGGGTCAGGGCTTGCGGCTGTTGTTCCGCTCCGACTCCTCGATCCTGAGGAACAACTCCACCAGGTGCGGGTCGAACTGGGTCCCCGAGGCGCGGCGCAGCTCGGAGACCGCCTTCTCGCGGCCGAGGGCCTTGCGGTAGGGGCGGTCCGAGGTCATCGCGTCCCACGCGTCGATGACCGCCACGATCCGCGCGCCCATGGGGATCTCGCTGCCTTTGAGGCCCTCGGGGTAGCCCTGCCCGTTGAACCATTCCTGGTGGTAGAGCACCATCTGGGCCACCGGTCCGAGGAACTTCACCGGGGCGAGGATCTGGTGCCCGATCATGGGGTGGCGCTTCATGACCTCGTACTCCTCGGCCGTGAGCTTGCCGGGCTTGAGGAGGATGGACTCGTCGATGCCGATCTTGCCGATGTCGTGCAGGAGCGCCGCGTACTCGACGTAGCGCACCATGGGCTCGGGCAGCTGGGACTCTTGGGCGAGGCGGCGGGCCCGCAGGCGCGCCCGGTCGGAGTGCTCGCGGGTATAGGCGTCCTTGGTGTCCACGGCGCGGGCCAGGGTCTGGACCATCTCCATGTAGAAGGTCTGGAGGTTGTCCACGAGCTGGAAGTTGTAGAGGATGCAGGCCGACTCGGCGGCCAGCAGGGTCAGGAACCGGACGTTGGATTCGCTGAAGGGCTCCCGCGCTCCGATGCCGTGGATGCAGATGACGCCCACGGGCTTGGACTTGAGGATGAGGGGCACGCAGATGAGGGGGCCCGGGATGTCGTCGCCGTGCCGGACGTAGCGCGGGTCCGCCAGGGGGTCGGGAACGGAGATCGCCTGCCCGGACTCGAAGACCTTGCCCGCGATCCCCTCCCCGGACTTGAGGGAGAAGCCCTTCGCGGCCGCCTCGGGCAGGCCGCGGGAGGCGGACACGCGCAGGACCGCTGTCTTGTCGTCCCAGAGCATGAGGGAGGCCTGCGGGGCGCCCATGAACCGGCAGGCGCCGTCCATCACGGCTTGGGCGAAGTCTTCGCGGGAGGCCGTGTCGGAGTGGGAGACGTTGTGCTCCTGGAGCGCGAGCATGACCGTCAGGAGCTCTTCGAGCCTTTCCCAGCCCTGCGGGTGGGGAGCGGCCTGGGGGGGGCCGTCTTTCTCCTCCTGGGAGGCGCTCCTGAGCTCGTAGAGCTTCTGCAGCACGACCGCCAAGGCCCCGATGAGGCCCACACACAGGAACACAAGAACCCAGAAGACCCAAGGCGATGCCATAGGGGACAAGATTAGCAAATCGGGAAGGGACGATGCATATGATGATGGGGGTGCATATTAATAGACCGGGGACGAAGCTGGCTCAGGGCTCTGGAACCAGCAATATCCCCGGCGCCAAGCCCTTGCCATGCAGTTGGTCGAGGGCGTCGGCCTTGTTGTCCGGGTGGGGGTCGTTCTTCGCGACCCAGTCCAAGAGTTCGCGGTACTCCGCCCGGGGCATCAGGGTCTTCAGCTGGCCGAGGGCGCCGGCGCGGGCCAGGGGGTTGGCGTTCTCCCGGACGAAGGTCTTGAGCAGGGGGACGGCCTGGGGGGAGCGGGAGGCGAAGACCGCGGCGCCGAGCAAGAGGCGGGTATCGGTGTCCTTGGCGACCTCGTACTCGGAAAGGAACCCCGCGATCTCCGAGGCGGTGGAGGAGAAGCCCAGCTTGATGGCGACCTGGTGGCGGACCTCCCGGGCGGCCTTGGGGTCGCGCATGATGGCGAGCATGGCTTCGCGCGTGCCGCGCAGGGCCTCGATCGGGACGTCGGTCTTCCAGGCCCACTTGGCTTGGGCTTTGGCGCGGTTGGACCCGGTGGTCCAAGCCGCGAGCAAGGGGAGGGTCTCCTTCCAGAGGCGGCGGGCCATGATCTCGGCCACGCGGGGTGAGGCCTTGAGCTGGCGCTTGAGCAGGGAGAGGCTGCCCTTGCCTTCCCACTCGGCCACGGCGTCGAGCGCCTGGTAGGTCGTCCTCCAGATGTTCTTCTCCGTGAGCATCATGATGTCGCCGGGGTCCTCGGCCTGGAGCGGCAGCTTCGCCACCTCCTTGATCCTGGGCAGGCAGGCCGCGCAGCGGATGATGGCCGCTCCCCGGATGCCGAAGAAGACCTCCTCGGCCTCGTCCTCTTCCATGTAAGCCAGGAACAAGGACTCGAGGTGGGAGGCCTTGGGGTCGAGGCGGTCAAGGCACTCGATGACCTTGGCGCGCACCACCGGCTGGGGGAAGCGGATGAAGAGGTCGAAGAGCCTCTGGATGTCGCGGGTCGTTACCGGCGTCGTCGCACCGATGCGGGCGAGCAGCTCGCCTCGGGCGTCGCTCTCGACGACGGAGATGAACTGGTCATGGAGATGGGAGACGGACGCGGTCCTCGAGGAGCTCACGGCCCCGGCCTGATCCAGGAGGCTTCCGGCGGGCGGGGAGACCGGACCGAGCCCGCTCTGGCCGCGGGCGGGCGGGACGAAGGCCAGCAGGGCGCAGCCGAGCGCGGCGGCCAGCGCGGCCTTGAGCTGGCTGCTGCGGTAGCCTTTGGGGTCCACGATCGTCATCTTCCGGGACAGGAGCTCCCGGTCCCAGGGGTTCCTGATGAGGCACGCGCAGGTCTTGCCTGCGGCCTTCCTGTTCAATAGCCGCGCGACGGCCTTCTGCCCAGCGAAGCGCATGGCCTCGAAGCAGAGGAAGACCACCCGGTCCGCCTTCTCGACTGCGGGCTTAAGGCGCTCCGTCCCGGTCCCGGTCACGGGCGCGGTCAGCACGCGCGTCCCGGGCTTGCGGGCCGCGAGGCCGCGCACCTGGGCCAGGGGGCCTGCGGGCCCGTCCTCGAAGGTGAAGCGCTCCCGGACCTCCCGGAAGTCCGGCATCAGGATCAGGGTCCGGCCGGCGCCGGCCTTGAGAGGCAGGGCGATGCCGCCGGGACGGATGCTCAGGGCCCGGGCCGCGATGCGCTCGCTGAGCGCTCGTCCCTCCGCGAGGCTGGGCCTGGCCGCTGGCCGGCCGGGCTTGAGGAGGGCCCGCACCCGCCGGACGCTGGCCGCGAGCTCGGCTCCGTCGAGGCCGCCGTCCTCCGCCTTGACGCCCGCCATGGAGCGGACAAGGTCGACGCTCTCGCGCTGGGCGTTCACGTCGTGGGCCACGATGATGAGGTCGTGCCCCGCTCTCAGGGCGTCGAGGGCCGCGGCCTGGACCGGGCCGGCCTCGGTCACCGCGCCCATGCACAGGTCGTCGCTGATGATGACCCCGCCGAACCCGAGGTCCCGGCGCAGGAGGCCGGTCGTGATCCTCCGGGAGAAGGTGGCCGGGACCCTGTCGAAGGCCGGCATGAGGACGTGCGAGGTCATGATCGAGGCCGCGCCGTCCTTGATGGCGCGGCGGAAAGGCTTGAGGTGCACGGCCAGGAGCTCCTTGCGGGAGAGCGCGATCGTGGGGAGCGTGACATGGGCGTCGGCCGAGGCTGCGCCCTTGCCCGGGAAGTGCTTGGCGCAGGCATGCAGGCCTTCGGCCTGCATGCCGCGGATCATGGCGCTTCCCAGGGAGCCGACGAGCTCCGGGTCCGGGCCGAAGGAGCGGATGCCGATGCCGGGGTTGTAGCGCTCCACCACGTCGATGACGGGCGCGAGGTTCAGCCCGATCCCCAAGGCCCTCAGCTCCCGGGCCATGGCCCGGCCGACCTCCCGGGCGAGCCGCGGGTCTCCCGCCGCGCCGAGCGCGGCGTTGCCCGGGAACGCCGTGACCCCGGACGTGAAGCGCAGGACCCAGCCGCCCTCGTGGTCCACGGCGAAGAGGACCGGTCGGCCCAAACGCTGGACGAGCTCGGCCGTGTAGGCCCGGGTCTGGGCCGCGGATTCGATGTTCCGGGCCAGGAGGAGGACCGAGGCGGCCCCGGTCTCCCGCAGGAGGGTCACGGTCTCGCGGTTCACCTTCGTGCCGTAGACTCCCATCATGAAGAGGAACCCTGGGTCGTTCATTTTGTTGCCTCGTCAACGGCTGCGCAGGTGGAGCTCGAGCGCCGCGTTGTAGACCGTGAAGATGGAGTCCTGGACGCGCACCACGTTGCGGTAGAGGCTCTCCGTCCGGAAGAGGAAGAACTTGTCCGTTGCCCACTTGTTCTCGTGGACGCGGCCGCGCACCGCGACGGCGTCGAGGTAGAGTGCGTTCAGGCGCAGCTGCATCTGCTGGATCTGGCCGAGGATGACGAGGCTCGCCTGGCCCGCCTCCGCGTCCGGCAGGGCCTGGGAGGAGGCCATGCGGCAGCGGGCCGTCAGGTAGTAGAGGTTGTTGCGGACCTGGTCGGCGCCCTTGGCCAGGGTCTCGAAGTTGGCCTGGATGGTGTCGAGACTCGGGCCCGGTTCGGGCTGGGCGAAGGCGTAGGCCAGGTTGTCGGCCTGGGCCTTGACGTAGGCGTGGATCTGCTCGAGGTTCTGGACCTGCTGGGCCGTCTGGCCAGCGATGGCCTTCAAGACCGGGACCTGCATGGGGTCGGCCTGCGTGCGGGCCATGCGGCTGCGGCCGCTGAGCAGTCCGTCCCAGAAGAACCGCTCCTGCCAGAGCGCGGGCGTGTCCTGTCCGAAGAGCGCCCGGGCCGGGGAGGCCAGGCAGCAGAGGAGGGCCGCCCCTGCGAGGGCGGGCGCAGTTCGGGACGGCGCCTTGGCGGCGGTCATCGTAGGCCTGCCGGATTATAACTAATACGGCCGCAGCCCCGCCTCTCTCCCCGGCCGGGAATGCAAGGCCGCGGGCACAATGATATACTACCGCGTCATGCTCGACCGAGATTCCCTGCTCTGCCTGGCCGGACGCCTGCTGCTGGCCCTCATCTTCATCGCCTCGGCCTTCGGCAAGGTCACGGAGTTCGAGAAGACGGTGCTCTACATGGAGGCGCACGGGGTGCCGCTGGCGACGCTCCTATGCGTGGCCGCCGCGGTCGTCGAGGCGGCGGGGGGCATCGCGCTGGTCGTCGGCTATCAGGCGCGACTGGCGGCCGCGTCCCTGGCCGTCTTCGTCACGGCTTCGAGCGTCGTCTTTCATCTCTCCCCGGACCAGAGGATCGACCTGCTCCGGAACCTGGCCATCGTCGGAGGGCTCCTCCAGGTCATGGCGTGGGGGCCGGGAGACATCAGCATGGAAGGCAGGAGGGGGTGACCATGGCCGAGCAACGCTACACCGTTCTGGCGCGCAAGTACCGCCCGCAGACCTTCGGCGAGGTCTTGGCTCAGGACGGCGTCTCCCAGACGCTCGAGAACGCCATCACGTCGAAGAGGATCGCCCACGCCTACCTCTTCACCGGGCCCCGCGGGGTCGGCAAGACCACGATGGCCCGCATCTTCGCCAAGGCGCTCAACTGCGTCAAGGGCCCCACACCCAAGCCCTGCGGCGTCTGCGACCCCTGCAAGGAGATCGCGGCCTCGACTGCCATCGACGTGCTGGAGATGGACGCGGCCACCCATACCCAGGTAGAGAAGGTGCGCGAGGTCATCATCGAGACCGTGGGTCTGGCCACCAACCGCGACCGGTACAAGGTCTTCGTCATCGACGAGGCCCACATGCTCTCGACCGCGGCCTTCAACGCGCTCCTCAAGACCCTGGAGGAGCCTCCGGCGCACGTCGTCTTCGTCCTCGCCACCACCGAGTCCGGCAAGATCCCCGCGACCATCGCGTCGCGCTGCCAGCGCTTCCGGTTCCGGCCCGTGGACATCGAGACCATGACGGCCCACCTCGCGGCCCTGGCCAAGAAGGAGGGGATGAGCGTCGAAGCCGACGCCCTCGCGGTCCTGGCCCGCCACGCGTCGGGCTCCCTGCGCGACGCGGTGAGCCTCCTCGACCAGGCCTGGACCCTGAGCGACAAGAAGGTCACGGCGGAGACCATCCGCCAGATGTTCGGGCTCATCCCCGAGGAGATGATGGTGGGCCTCGGGAGCGCTCTGTTCCAGCGGGACGCCAAGGCCCTGGCCGAGAGGCTCTCGGCCGCTCTGGCCGAGGGCGTGGACCCGGGCCAACTCGTGCGGGACCTCCGCGAGGCCCTGCACGGGGTGTACCTGGAGAAGCTCGGGGTCGGCAAGGCCGCGGAGCGCCCCTGGACTGCGGCCGCCGAGGGCGTCTCGGCCCAGGGCCTGGGCTATCTCCTGTCCCGGCTCAACAAGATCGCGGACGACCTGAGGCTCGCGGATTCGTCCCGGAGCGTTCTCGAGTTGGGCCTCTACGGCTGCCTCCACGAGGCCGCGGACCTCTCCGCCTGGGTCGCCCGCCTCGAGGCCCTCGAGTCCCGGCTCGCCTCGGCCGGACCGGCCAGACCGGTCGTTCCGGCAGGGGCTGAGGAGGACGCGGATGAGGCGCCGGGGGAGGGTGCGGAGTCCGCGCCGACTCAGGGCGCGGCAAGGCCTGCGGCCGCGGTCTGGCTGCGGGTCGCGCAGTCCTTCAAGGACAAGCCCATCCTGGCGGAACTCCTCCGGCACGCCCGGCTCAGGGTCTCGGAAAAGAACTGGACCCTCATCTTCGAGAGGACGTTCGACAGCCAGGCCGTGGCCAAGAACCTTCCCGCGGTCGAGGCGGCTCTCGCCGCCGAGCTTGGTGGGAGCGTGGCTGTCTCCGTGGAGGTCGGCAAGGCGCCCGAGCCTTCCGCCGGGGCCTCGGGAATCTCCGTCCCCGACGAGGGAGGACCCTCCGAAGGGGTCTCCGAGCAGGACATCACGTCCTCGGGCGGGCCGCCGGCCTCGCCCTTCAAGAACGCCGCCAAGATCCTGGGCGGCACGGCCAAGTTCAAGAAGAAATGAAGACCTGGGAACGGGTCATCGCGGCCTTCAAGCGCTACCCTGGGATCGGCCCGAAGCAGGCGGAGCGCATGGCCCTGCACCTGCTGAGGGCGCCTTCCTCGGAGGCGGAGGAGTTCCTCGAGGCCGTGCAACAGGCCCGCGCCGCCATCCGCTCGTGCCTGCGCTGCTGCAACTACACGGACCGCGAGGTCTGCTCGATCTGTTCCGACCCGGGCCGCGACCAGGGGATCCTCTGCGTGGTGGAGGACCCCCAGGATGTGGGGGCGATCGAGCGCACGCGCACCTTCCGGGGGCTCTACCACGTGCTCCACGGCAGGCTCTCCCCGCTCGACGGGATCGGCCCAGAGCGCCTGCGGGTGCGCGAGCTCGTCGAGCGCGTCAGGAAGCCGGGCGCGGCCATCCGGGAGGTTCTGCTGGCCACCGACGCCGACACCGAAGGCGAGGCGACCGCGCTCTACCTGGCCCAGCTCCTGCGCGGGCCCTCGGTGAAGCTGACCAGGATCGCGCAGGGCGTCCCTCTCGGCGGGGACCTCGACTATATCGATGAACGGACCCTCGGGCAGGCCGTGGCCTGCCGCAGGGAGCTCTAGGAGGAAGGGATGAACTTTTTCGCGGCGATGATGCTGATGGCGGCGCCTTTGTGGGCTCAGGAAGCGGCTTCCCAGCCCAAGACCGAGCCGGTCCTTGAGGCCGAGGCGCCGAAAGCTCCTGAGCCGAAGTCCGAGGCGCTGAAAGCCCCGGAAGCCAAGGCTGAAGCGCCGGAAGCTCCTGAGCCCAAGCCTGAGGCTGAGAAAGCGCCGGAGCCCAAGGCCGAAGCGCCGAAAGCTCATGAGCCCAAGCCCGAGGCTGAGAAAGCGCCGGAGCCCAAGGCCGAAGCACCGAAAGCTCATGAGCCCAAGCCCGAGGCGCCGAAGGCCAAGACTCTCATCCGGGACCGGGCCAGGGAAGAGGGCAAGGCTGAGGCCGCGTTCCTCAAGGCCCTGCTGGATTCCAAGGACAGCGAGGTCCCCGAGGCCGCTGTCAACGAGGCGTTCTCCCTGGCGGCGCGGCTGGCGGAGACCCCGGAAGGGTCCGAGGCGCGGCTCCTTGCCGCCGCCCTCCTGCGCAAGAAAGAGGAGTGGCAGGCGGCTGTGACCGCCTACCTCGGCTTCCTTTATGAATTCCCCGAGTCGGACGCGGCGTTCCGCGCCAGGCAGGACTTCCGTGAGCTCGTGGACCGGCGCATGCCGCGCAAGCTCAAGGAGCCTCTCATGGGCCTCGGCCAGACCCCGGCCAGGTTCTCCAGGGCGGAGAGGCTGGCGGCCATGCTCAAGGCCGCGGTCGAGGCCGCGGGCGCGGAGCTCTATGAGCCGCTCCTTGGGGAGTTCGCGAGGTTCCGGGACCGCTTCCCGGGTTACGGAGAGGCGGACAAGGTCCAGCTCTGGCTCGCGGACCTGCACGCCAAAAGCGGGAAGTATGCCGACTCACTGCACGCCCTCAACAGGCTCGTCGCGGTCTATCCGCAGAGCAGCCAGCTCGCGCAGGCCCAGTGGAACATCGCCGCCCTCTACGCGGACAACCTCAAGAAGTACGACAAGGCCGTGGAGGCCTTCCAGGAGTTGGCCCGGCGTCATCCCAAGACTCCCATGGTCCTGCCCTCCATGCAGAGGACGGCCGAACTCCTCGAAGAGAGGATCAAGGACTACCCGGCTGCCGTGGCCGCCCACGAGAGGATCGTAGGACTCTATCCCGGCAGTGAGGGCAGCCTCAAGGCCCTTCAAAACATGGCCCGGCTTCAGCGGGATCGGCTCAAGGCCCCGCAGGAGGCTGTGGCCGCTTTCAAGCGGGTGGCCGAGGCTTTCGGCGCGCCCGCGGCCGTGGAGGCGCTCAAGGACGCCGCAATCGTGGCCCGCAAGAGCCTCAAGGACTACGCCCAGGAGGCGGAGCTCAAGAGACTTCTGGCCACTAAGTTCCCGGACGCGGAAGAGGCGCCGGAGACGCTGTTCTCCGTGGGCGAGATTCTGGAGAAAGACCTCAAGGACGACGTTAAAGCCAAGGAGGCTTTCCAGCAGGTGGCCTCCAAGTACCCGGCCCACAAGCTGGCCAAGAAGGCTGCGGACCGCGTGGCAGGCATCGACAAGCGGTCAGGGCAATAGCAGGGCGTCGGGCGATCCAGAGTCCTCTGGGAAGATATCCACCCTGGACATGTCGACCTGTTTTGCGAATAATGTATATTATGCAGCGGCTTTTTTTGTTTTACTTTCAGCGCTGGTAGTAAGCGTATGAAAAGAGAAGCATTTTGTTGAACAATTCTCATTCAAAGTCGACATTTTTCCAACCAGTTCCAGCACGCTCCGTCAGTCCGGCACGCGCTGGCAGTTCGGCACGCTCCGGCATCATCTGGCAGTCCAGCACGCTCCAATCAACCTGGTCCAAAGGTCCTCCTTCACGCGGGTCCCTTGACCCTTTCGGCCGTACCGCTCCCAAGCTATGCTATGAATATGAAGAATAGCTTGCTTGTGTTCGCGGGGCTCCTGGCATTCTCCATGCAGGCCGCGGCTCAATCACCGGCATCTGATTGGCTGAGGGTCAGCGAGTTCAAGGGGTTGGTGACGGACTTCCGCGACGCCAGGCAGACTGTTTCCGTTCAGGGGGACAATGCGTCTGCTCCGGCCAATGCTTCGGCCAAGACTCCGGCCAATGCTTCAGCCAAGTCCCCAGCCAAGTCCCCGGCCAAGCGCTGGGCCAAGCTCAAATACGATCCTGCCTGCGTGCTGGCCACGGTGGCGGACATGATGGGCATCACGCTCAAGGCCGACATCCCGGCCCCGGCGGTCCTCATCGAGAGCGAGACTCCCCTTAAGCGCTTCCAGGACGCGGTCGAAGGTCAGTGGAAGATGCGGCCCGACATGTTCCTCAACGCCTACACACCGCAGACCAACGAGGTCTACCTGATGGCCGACGCGTCGTACTACGAGAAGCTCAAGCGCTTCCTCGACGACTCGCTCGCGCACGAGTACGTGCACTTCTTCCAGGTCAAGTACAAGAACTTCCCTATCGACGAGTTCAGCGACGCCGAAGAGGGCCAGGCCATCGACTATCAGACCCGGTTCCGGGATGAATACATGACGCCCGGGATCGTCCCTCCCCGCTGCCGCTGATTTGAGAAGATCCCCGTTCGCTCCGCGCCGGTCCGAGCCTCGGCAATGCCGAGGGGCGCGGCCGTGGCTGGCCGGCCTGTTCGCCGCCGCATGCCTGGGCTGCTCCCCGGGCCAGCCTGCCTCGGAGCGCGTCGCGGAGGACTTCAAGGGAGGGGAGAACCGGTTCTTCTGGGCTTCCCACCGGACCGGGACGTGCGGTCCTGGGAGCTCCTTCGCGCCGGCGCCGAACAGCGCGTTTCCCGGTTCGGTCAACGACATCCTCGGACGGAGCCTCGGCCGCGAGATGTTCCGGACAGGGTCCCTGACCCTGACCGCGGTGTCGGCTCCACCGGACGCGCCCCCGCCCGCTGAGGAATGCAGCGCCATCATCCTGGCGCCGCTCCTCAAGGAGGAGGGCAGGGTCTATAACGGCGGCGACCTCGACGGAGACTTCGAGCTGGAGACTGTCTTTCGCCTCAAGACCCCTCAGTCGGTCCTTACGATCAACATCGTCTTCGCCGGAGAGTCGCGCTACGTCGCCCTGATGATCCCCGCAGCTGGCTGGAACGTGGTGCGGGCCGTCCCTCCCGGCAAGATCGGGTACATGTACGGCTGGGCGGACCTTGCCATGGACAACGCGGCCATCCAAGCGGGCGCCACGACCACGGTGAGGATCGTCTACACCCGCTACCAGGACTGCGCCCGGGTCTTCCTCGACAACAGGCCCGTGTCGATCGAGGGGGAGACCTGCCTCGCGGTGGCTGTTCCCCCGTTCCGGAAGCTGTTCAAGGACCCGTCCTCCCACCTCCACATCTACACGGAGGCCCAGGTGTCGCCGGCCAGGACCTCGGTCGTCGAGGTCGAGGCTGTCCGCCTCACTGCTTGGAAGCGGCCACTGCTGTCCGAGGCCGTCCTCTGGCTCAAGGACTACAGGCGGCACGGCCGCCGCGTGACGGCTGCGGTCGGCCGCTTCTGGCGTCTCGAGGAACGGTCCCTGGCCGTGATCCTCGGCCGCTTCCTCTAGGCGCTGGCCTGCTGGACCCCGGCTAGGGCCTTCTTCGGACGGTTCTTCGCCAGCGGCTTGGGCGCTTTCCTGGGCGCGGGTCCCAGGTCCGGCGGCCCGCCTTTCCCTGACGCGAGCCGTTCCAGCGCGACCTCCACGGCCTTCTCCAGCTGGGGGTCCCGGCCCGCGACGAAGGAGGCGGGGTCCCACTCGACCTCGATGTCCGGGTCCACGCCGCGGTTCTCAACGCCCCAGCCCGCGCCGTGGAACCAGAACGCGTACTCCGGCTGGGTCGCCAATCCCTGGTCCACGAAGCGCCGCCTGCCGTCGATGCCCACCACGCCGCCCCAGGTGCGCTTGCCCACCAGGGTGCCCAGCTTCAAGGCCTTGAAGGCCTGGGAGAAGATGTCGCCGTCCGAGCCGCAGCGCTCGTCGCAGAGGGCGACGAGGGGGCCGTGGACGGCGTGCTCGGGGTAGGCCACCGGCTGGCCGCTGCGCCTGCGGCCGTAGCCTACGGGCCGTCGGCTGAGCTTGCTGATGATCATGCCGGAGACGAACCCGCCTCCGTTGAAGCGGACGTCCACGACCAAGCCGTCCTTGAGGGACTCGCTGTAGAGGCCCCGATGGAACTCGATGAGCCCGTCGCAGCTCATGTCCGGGATGTGGAGGTAGCCCAGCCTGCCGCCGGATCGCTCGGCGACGAAGGCGCGGTTGGCTCGGACCCACTCGCGGTAGCGGGCCCTGGACTCGTCGGCGATGGTGCGCACCGTGACCTCGCGGGCCTTGGCCGGGTCCGGGGAGGGGCCCACCCTGAGGGTCACGAGGCAGTCCACCCGGTTGGCCAGGAGCGCGTTGGGGTGGAGGGGGGCCTTGACCTCGACCCCGTCGACCGCGAGAAGATAGTCGCCCTCCTTGACGTTCACGCCCGAGGCGGGCAGGGGCGAGCCGTGTCCCTTGATCCAGGGGTCGCCGGCGTAGATCCGCTTGAAGCGGCAGCGTCCCGAGGCCGGGTCCGTCTCGATGTCCGCGCCGAGGAGCCCGATGCGGTAGCGCGGAGGGTGGGCGTAGTCTCCCCCGAACTCGTAGGTGTGGGAGGTGTTGAGCTCGCCCTGCATGTCCCAGAGCAGGTCCGAGAGCTCCGCGCGCGTCGCGACCCGGTCAAGGAGGGGGAGATAGCGGTCCCGCGCGCCCTTCCAATCCACGCCGGAGAGGTCGCCCGTCCAGAAGAAGTCGCGCTGGTCGCGCCAGGCCTGGAGGTAGATCTGGCGCCACTCCGCGGCCGGCGATATCTCGAGACGGATGCGGTTGAGGTCGAGCCAGCCGCTCTCGGGGCCGGCGTCGTCGCCGCCGTGGGATTCGGACGGGGGCTTCTCCCCGGCCTTGACCACGCGCAGGCGCTTCTCGACCCGCACGAGCATCTTCTCGTTGTCGGCGCTCAGGCTGAAGTCGGACACGCCCGTCTGGATCACGTCGTGCTTGCGATGGCCGAAGTCCCAGGCTTCGATGGAAGCCGTGGGCTTGTCCGACCCGCCGGTCCAGTCGTGGCCGAGCATCCCGGCCTTTGGGGTGCAGAGCAGGAGGAGCTTGCCCTTGATCGCGGCGAGCTTGGTGTAGTCGCCCTCCCTCACCGGGACCTCTTCCACGCGCTGGCCGATGCCGTCGAAGTCGATGGAGAAGGACACGTCCTTGCGCTTGTCCTTCTCCTTCGCGTCGCCCTTCTTCTCCTCCTTGTCCTCGGCCGCCGGCATGGGGACCAGCGGCGAGTAGGCGGAGGCCTTGAGGCTGACCAGGTAGGGCTTGGTCATGTGGTGGAAGGTCGAGTTGAGCTCGGCCGAGTCGAGCACGGGGTTGAAGTGCCGTAGGGAGAGGAAGGCCAGGTACTTGGCCTCGGGGTCGAACACCGGGGCTCGGTTGTGGAACTCGCAGTCCGTGACGCTGTGGGTCTTGCCCTCCTTGGCGTCGTAGACCCTGACGGAACTGCCGTAGAAGAACTCGCCGTGGGTGCGTTCGGGCTTCACGTAGGCGAGGTAGCGGCCGTCGCCGGACCAGGCGAGGTCCGCGATCTCCCAGACCGTGCTCGAGTCGACGACTCCTGCGGTCCCTTCCTTCAGGTCGATGAGGTGGAGCCGGTTGCGCTCGTCGCAGGCCGCGGCCTTGTCCTCCTTGGGCGAGGCCGAAAGCTCCCAGAGGTAGCCAGTGCCGAGCCCCTCGAGGCGCTGGAGGCGCTTGCCCGAGACGGAGTCCCAGACCTCGAGCGCCTCCTCGCCCCCCTCGTCGCTGACCACGAGGACGCGCTTGCCGTCGTGGAGCCAGCACCCGAGCCGGTAGCGCACGCCCTGGCGGACGCCCAGCTGGCGCACCGCGCCCTCCCAGTTGGAGAGGGTGAAGGGCTTGCCGCGCGTCACGGCCAGGAGGGAGGCGCCCTTGGGGTGGAGCAGGGCCTCGGTGAGGTAGCGGTCGGCCGGGACGAACTTCCGGGCCAGGCCGGTCTTGGCGCTGCCGACGCGGATCCGCAGTCTGCGCTCGCCGGAGGAGGGCTCGAGGAGCCAGAGCTCCCCTCCCTTCTGGTAGACCACGCGCCTGCCGTCCGTGGAGGGGAAGCGCGCGTAGAAGTCCATGTGGTGCGTGTGGCGCTTGAGGTCCGAGCCGTCGGCCTTCACGGAGTAGATGTTCCCATGGTCCTCGTGGTCCGAGAGGAAGAAGACCCTTCCACCGACCCACATCGGAGACACCACGTTGCCCGGGAGCTCGAGGAACTTCCTGAAGCTCTTGGAGCGCACGTCGCCGGCCCAGAGCACGCCGGCCAGGCCTCCGCGGTAGCGCTTCCATCTGGCCGGGTCGAGGTAGTTCCTCCCGATGACGACCTTCCGGCCGTCCGGGTGCAGGGCGGCCGTGACCGCAGGGCCGATGGGAAGCTCCGCCACGCTCCCGTCAGCGAGCGCGGCGGTGAAGAGCCTCGTCTCGCGGGCCGTGGGGCTGGCCATGGAACTGCGGAAGACCACTTTGCGGCTGTCCGGGGTCCAGCCGGTCGTGACCGTGGCCGCGTTGTGCCAGGTGAGGCGCCGGGCCTCGCCGCCTTCGGCAGGGATGATGTAGACGTTCGCGGTGTCCTCTTTGGTCGAGGTGAAGGCGATCCACTTGCCGTCCGGGGAGAAGAAAGGGAAGGTGACCTCCCCGGGCCAGTGCGTGAGGCGCCGGGCCGCGCCGTCCTTGAGGGACGCGGTCCAGAGGGAGTCCTCGCAGGCGAACGCGACCGTGTCCTTGTGGATCGAGGGGTGGCGCAGGTAGCCGTCGTTGAAGCCGGAAGATGCCATGGAGGTCTCCTTGAAAGCGGTCCGGAGATTAAACGAATTTCGGCGAGGGTAAGGGAACAATAACGCCCGCTCCGGCGTGGCGTCCTGCTAGCGTCCGATGCCCGTCGACAGGTCGAGCGCGTAGACCGCGGTGTCGGCCATGAGCGGGCCCCCGGTCTCAGGCACGCGCTTCTGGAAGACCCGCGTGGCGCTCTCGGTCATGAACCTGCTCCAGGCCGTCTTGGCGGCTTCCGTGACCCGGAGGTACTTCCGGCCCGGGCTCTGCCATCGGGCGAGTTCGAGCCGGTTGACGAGGATGTGGGTGACGCCGGCTTCGCTGAGGAAGCGCCTGATGTCTTCGGCGCTGGAGCTCCGGTCGAGCCACCACTGAAGGGGATACTCGTCGTAGTAGCTCATGACCACGGCCTCGCGCCGGATGCCGTAGCGCCGGCCCTCCCCGAGGAAGAGCACCTTGGCGTCCAAGGGGGTGTTCGCGTTGACGAACTCGATGGCCGGCTGGACCGGGCAGTGGTAGGAAGGGTGAGCCTCGCTCAGGTACGCTGAGGCATCCGCCCGGCCGAGCGCGACCCCTGTCGCGCCGAGAGCGTGGAACCAGGTCATGGCGTAGACGGTCTCGAACAGGAGCACGTAGACCAGGCCGATCCTGAGCGCGGTCCTGGCCTTGGGGTGGAACCCTGACTCCAGCGTGAGGCCCGTCAGGACGCAGGCCAGCGGAAGGTTGGGCAGTGCGTAGCGGAGCATGCGGGTCGTCAGGGCCCAGGAGAGCCAGACCCCGAGCCACGAGAGCCAGAGCAGGGCCGGCGCTCCCGGACGCCAGGCCGCCAGCAGGGCCGCGGGCAGGACTAGGAACAGGATGGGGCCGTGGTCCATGTTCTCGAACGGGATGCGCCATGGGTGCGTGAGCCAGAACCCCAGGCTTTTGAACGAGGAGAAGATTTCGGGGAGGCGCACGGCCTCGGCGTCTCCCATGAGCTCGCGCCACCGCGGGTAAGGGGCCGGGCCGAAATGCTCCTGGAGGATGGGGTAGAGGGGGTTGCCGTAGTGCAGGATGTTCTTGAGGCACCAAGGAGCCAGGACCAGGAGCCCGGCTCCGGCGAAGAGGGCCAGGTGCCTCCAGCGTTCCGGCCGGTCCCGGAGGCTCCACCACAGCGCTGTTGTCAGGACAGGGAGGAGCGGCCAGGCTTGATACTTCGAGCCCATGGCAAAGCCGATGAGCAGTCCGGCCAGGCAAGACCAGGAGGCCGCGGCCTCCTTCTTGGAGGCGACGAAGGCCAGGGCGAGGAATCCCGAGGTCTGAAACACGGCCTGCCCGTGCTCCACCCCGGCTTTCCAGGACATGGCCGAGACCAGGGGGATGCCGTAGAAGAGCGCGGCCGAGAGCAAGCCCGCGGCCCTTCCGCCGAGCATGCGTCCCAGGCAGAAGGTCAGGAGCAGGGTCTCGACGCCGAAGGACCAGTGCAGGGCCCGGCACAGGAGGTCTCCTCCCAGGGGCAGGGCCGCAGCGTAGAGCATCTGGACCATCTGGGGCAGTCCCGAGTAGAGGAGCTCGGGCACGGCTACGAGCCCTCCCTTGGTCCAATAGAGGTCAGGCAGGCCCAGGTGGTAGACCAGGGCGTCATAGAAGATCTCGGGCATGAACGCAGCGAAGAAGTCGAACCCGGCCAGGACCAGGAGGAACAGGGCGAGGAAGCCCTCCCAAGCCGTCCAGCGGACCGGCGAGCCGGTCTGCGAGCTGGCCCGCGAGTCGGCCTGCGCGGGCGGATGCTGCGGCGCCCTCTCCTGCGTGCCGGGAAGGGCTGACGCGGCCGCGGTGAAGGCCGGCCGGACCAGGGAGAAAACCAGCCCTGCCATGCCGCAGGCCAGGACCAGGCCCAGGGCCCAGGTCCTCCACATGCCGGCCAGGCCCAGGCCCAGCATGATCATGCCGAGGAGCCCCCAGCCCAAGGCCGAGGCCAGGAGGCTGAGTTCGAGGCGGTCCCTGGGAGCGGGAAGGCTCCTGGAAGCGAGCCCCAGGCCTCGAAGCCCGATGAGGCCGATTCCGACAGCGGCCGCGTGGAGCGCCAGGAGCAGGCCCGCGGTCCTGGCCATGGTCAGCCAGGCCGATGAGGTCGCGGTCGTCAAGGGGGGGATGATGTCGAACGTGTGCGACCAGAACAGCTTCAGCTGTCCCGGCTGCATCTTGGTATAGAAGAGGGCTCCGGAGACGAGGATGATCAGGAAGGCGAGCGCCTGCCCTGCGATGGGGTGGAACCGCCACGCCAGGACTGATGGGCCCGCGAACCCGCTTGGCGTTTCCCTTGATCCGGGAACCGCGTGCTCAAGCTTTCGTCGTTTGCCCATCGTTGGGTATTGTAGATAATATCAGGCCAGCGACATGAAATCGGGTTTGACTGGTGGGACAAGGCCCGCTTCGTTCATATTTCATGTGTGCCGCGGCAATGCGCCGACCATGCATGGCGACTTTGCGGGAAAGAAGCATAGTTAATTCAATCGTTTTTCATGTTTTTGCTTTCAGCGGCCACATTCAACCATTAAGTGCAACACTCTGTCGAAAGGCTTCCGCAGGTGTTTGAAATCCCAGGCACTTC
>JBAZSR010000045.1:0-2400 GCA_041662295.1 Elusimicrobiota bacterium
TCACCGCGACCAGCGAGAGCTGGCGCCGGGTGGTGCCGAACTCGTGCATGTGACGCACGGCCATCATGGCATAGAGGCCGGGGAAGGTCGCCCCGTTGTAGCACTCGTACTCCTGGTCGGCCGCGGTCCCCAGGGCGTAGGTGGCCTCGTCGCCGCCCACGTCCGTCATCTTCTCCACCCCCACCACGAGCGCGACGTCGCAGAGACCCGCCGCCACCTCCGCGTAAGCGGCCTTGAACGCCGCGCCGCCCGAGGCGCAGGCGGACTCGGAGCGCGAGGCCGGAACGCCCGCGAACCCCAGGTAGTCCGCCACGACGCTCGCGAGGTGCTCCTGACCCGCGAAGAGCCCCCCGGACATGCAGCCGACGTGGATGGAGTCCACCCGGGCGGCCTTCGTCTCGGCCAGGGCCTTGAGCGCCGCCTCGGTCGAGAGGTCCCGTAGGGACTGGCTCCAGAGCTCTCCCCACCGGCTCATCCCGACCCCGATCACCGCGACTTCTCTCATTATGATCTCCCGTGCTGGTGTCAGACGTTAAGAGACGAAGACTTCACCCCTTAACGTCTGACACCATCCCACTACTCGTTCATGATGATCATCTTCCGGTACTTGAGGTAGGTCCCGTAGTCGATGTACCTCTTGTTCCGGTCGAGCATGTCGCGCGTGCGCTCGGCCAGCCCCCGCGCCGCCTTGAGGCGCTTCGTGGCCTTGAAGACGAACCCGTCGGAGCCCGCGCCCGAGCCGAAGGAGACCACCAGGATAAGGTCCCCGGCCCGCGCCTCGTCGAGCACCGCGGTCAGGCCCAGGGGCGAGGACCCGGAATACGTGTTGCCCAGCTTGTTGACCAGCCAGCCCGGACCGAGCTGACGGTCGGTGAAGCCCAGGAGCTTGCCGGCCCTCAGGGGGAACTTGCCGTTGGGCTGATGGAAGACCGCGTAGGCGAAATCGGAGGGCTTGAGCTTGGCCTTGGCCAGCATCCCCTTGCCCGCGCTCAGGACGTGGCGGAAATAGGCCTGCTCGCCCGTGAAGCGGCCGCCGTGGCGCGGGTAGAACATGCCCTCGCGCCGCCAGAAATCGGGGGTGTCGGTCATGTAGGCGCAGGTGTCCACGAGCTCGGCGACGACGCGCTCCTTCTCGCTCCCGAAGAGGAATGCCGCGGCGCCGGAGGCCGCGGAGTACTCGAGCGCGTCGCCCGGAGCGCCCTGGGAGGTGTCCGCGCCCACCCCGAGGGAGTAGCGCACCGAGCCCGCCTTGACGAGCTGGCTCGCGATGAACATGGCTTCGGTCCCGGCCTTGCAGGCGAACTCGAGGTCCGAGGTGTGGCACTCGGGGGTGGCCCCCAGCGCCTCAGCAAGCACCGTGCCGCTGGGCTTGACCGCGTACGGGTGCGACTCGCTGCCCACGTAGACGGCGCCGATGAGCGCCGGGTCGATGCCCGCGCGCCGGACGGCCTTGCGGGAGGCCTCCACGGACATCGTGATCGCGTCCTGGTCCGGGGAGGGGACGGACTTCTCCTCGAGCATCAGGCCCTTCTTGTAGCTCCGGGCGTCGGTGCCCCAGACCTTCGCGATCTCCTCGACCTTGATGCGGTTCCTCGGGATATAGGCCCCGTAGCCGATGATGCCGACCATGGCTACCGGTTGAGGAGGACGACCTCGAGCCGCTGGTCCGAATAGGCGGCCCGGGCGGACGAGACCGAGACGGCCTGCGGCCCCACCATGAGCTCGCGCAGGAGGAAGCCCGCCACAGCGGCGCCCTGGCTCTCGCCGAGCTCCTTGGTGCCCGCGAAGACCCGCACCGAGATCGGGATCGCGGGAAAGCGGCGCTTCACGAGGTCCGCCGCGGAGCGCAGGAGGTCCTCCCCGGCCGGCTTGGCGAGCTCCGCCAAGGTCTTGCCCTTGCCGAAGAGCACCGCGGAGTCGAGGCTGATGTGCATGCCGGACTCCTCCTGGTGCACGATGCCCTTGAACAGCAGGGGCTTGCCGAAGCTCGTGCGGTGGGTGCCGCCCGGCTCGGTGAAGGTGTAGACCGCGGAGTAAGAGCGGCCGGCCGCGATCCACTCCCCCTGGTCGTTCTGCCCGCTCCAGACGATCTCCCCCGGCGGGTCGCCGTCGTCCTCGTAGCGGTGGAAGGCGCGCCCCTCCTCGTCGACGATCTCCAGGCGCCACCCGTAGGAGTCGGCCTCCTTGTCGGCGAGCTTCTTCTGCAGGGCCTCGAAGAGCTGCTCGCGGGGATGGAACACGACGCCGGGCTTGGGGCTGAAGGTCGTGCGCCAAGGCTGGATGATCCTCTCGTTCTTCAGGAACTCGGGGTGGGTGCGCCGCCAGGACACGGTCAAAGGCGAGATCGCCAGCAGGAGCGACTCGTCGGGCTTGAGCGCGGGCCGGATGGACTCGAAGGCG
>JBAZSR010000045.1:2410-20035 GCA_041662295.1 Elusimicrobiota bacterium
GCGTCGACCTCGATGTTGAGCGGGGGTTTGACCACGCTGACCCGGGACCCCGAGTCCTCGGCTTTGATGACGACCTCGGCCGGCAGGCTCGACGGCGCGGAAGCGGCCTCCCCCCCGCCGGACCCGGATGGGGACTTGAAGCCCTCGGTGGAGATGTCCTGGGCAGGGACGGCCGACGGCCCCGACAGGGCGATGAGGACGGACAGCGCGAGCATGGTCATGGCTACTCCGTGACGAATCTGAACGTGATGACTCCCCACTGCTTCTCCTGCGAGCCGATGGGGGCGAACATCCACTTCTTGAGGCACTCCATGGTCAGCCGGTCGAGGCGTCCATAGCCGGAGGTGCGCTCGACGCGCATGTCCGGCAGGACGCTCCCGTCCGGGCCGACCCAGAACCGGACGGCCACCGCGGCCTCCGGGACGCCCATCTCGCGGAGCCATGCTGGGAACTCCGGCATCTCGGTATGGAGGATGCGCCGGTCCGCGATGGGGCCCTCGATCTCGACGCCCTTCTTCTTCTCCTCGACGATGGCCGCAGCCTCCTGGCGCCGCCGGACCGGGGCGGAGCCCGCGTCGATCTTCTTCATCAGCGCCGCGGGGTCGGGCCCGAGCTGAGGCAGGGCCCCCGCCCCGCGCACCGGCTCGGGCAGGAAGGCCTCCATCTTGTCGCCGAGACGCGCGCGCTCCGGCGGGCTGGCCTCCCGCAGGGCCGGGGACTCGAGGGCGGCCGCGGTCCTGCGGCCCGGGGCGGGCGGAGCCACGGCGTCGAGCCTGGCCAGGGTCACCGCCTCCCGGCGCCGGTCCTCGAGCGCGAGGGCCTGGGGCAGGTCCCGGACCCGGCGCCGGCCGACCTCTTCCAGCCGCGGCGCCTCGGCGAGGGCCGAGACGCGGCGGCGCTCAGGCTCCAAGCCCGCGTCGATCTGCGCGGCCGCGACCCGCTTGCGGCCGAGGTCGAGGGACTCGAGCTTGGCCTCGGCCGCCTTGCGGCCCCGGTCCTGGATCTTCTCCGGCTCGGCGAGGAGCGCCTTCGTCCGCTCCGGAAGCTTGACCTCCACGGTCTTGGGCGCGGCCGAGCGCTCCACGACCGGCAGCGCCAGCTTGAGGAAGTTCATCATCGTGGGCGGGGCCGCCGCGGCTTTCGCGGCCGGCAGGGCCGCGGCCTTGCGGACCTGGATGATGAGGTCCACGTCCGAGATCACCTTCAAGGGCTCCTTCTTCGCCGCCTCGGTCGCCTGCAGATACAGGAACAGGATGCCCCCGTGGAGGAGCAGGGAGGAGGCCACGGACACCGGCATCCTGATCGCTGTCATTTCTTCCGTTCCGTCGCGATCGTCAGCTGGAGCGCCCCCGCCTCTTTGGCGCGGTACATGACGTCGCTCAAGCGCCCGTGGAGCGCGTCCTGGTCGGCGCGGAGGATCACGGTCTTGGACTCGCTGCGCAGGACCGCGTCGCGCAGGTAGGGGTCCATGGCGTCGAGGCTGGAGAACTGGCGCTGGTCCAGGGCGAGCTTGCCGTCCGCCGCCAGCGTGATGGAGATCTTGTCGCGCTCCTCGCCCTCCTGGGTATGGGCCTTGGGGAGCTTCACCTTGATGACCGGGTCGGAAAGGAGCGGGGCCGTCACCATGAAGATGATGACAAGCACGAGGCACACGTCCACCAGCGGGGTGACGTTGATCCCGCTGACGATCCCGTCGTCCTGGTCACTCTCCTCCCCCTGCCTCATGAAGCCCCCTCCTTCTTCTCTCCAGGGGCCTTCTCCTCCTCCGAACGCAGGATCGCGAGCTTGACCGCGCCGGCCTGACGGGCGGCGTCGAGGATGTCGACGACCTGCCCGACGCGATTGCCCGCGTCGGCCGTCACGGTGACCATCTTGTCCTTGCTCTTGAGAAGGGCCCCTGCGAGCGCGGCGCCAAGCCCCCCCTCCGGGACGGCGGCGTCGTTGACCGTGAGGACGCCCGCCTCGGTGAGCTTCACCCGGACGTTCTCATCGAGGTCCACCTTGCCTTCGGAGGCCTTGGCCCGGGACTCGAGCACCTTGATCCCGGCCACGAGGGCGAATGGCGCGACCGCCATGAAGATGATGACGAGCACGAGGCACACGTCCACCAGAGGGGTGACGTTGATCTCGGTGATGGGCTCGTCGGATTTCTGCGAGGAGACCGCCATGGCCGCTCCGGCGCTACTTGGCTCCCAGGATGACGAGGAGCCTGGCCGAAGCCACCTCCATGTCCGTGGAGACGGTCTTGGTCTTCCTCATGTAATAGTTGTAGATGATCACGGCCGGGATGGCGACGACCAGCCCGGCTGCCGTGGCGACGAGCGCCTCCGCGATGCCCTTGGCCACCACGCTGGGCCCGCCGCCGCCGGCCAGGGCCAGGTCCCGGAAGGCCTTGATGATGCCGACCACGGTCCCGAAGAGCCCGATGAACGGGGCGATGTTCCCCAAGGTCCCGAGCACGCCGAGGTTGCGTTCGAGCTTCAGGCGCTCCTCGAGCCTCTTGGTGTGAAGGAGCTCCTCGAGGTCCCGCCGGCTGCGGCCGCTGTGCATGAGGCCATAGTGGATGACCTGCCCGGCCGCCGAGCGCTGGCGAGCCGCGTAGGCCTGGGCATCCGCGGCCTTGCCCGCCTCGAGCAGCTTCTGGATGTGCGCGAGGATGGGGTCCCCGTGCCCCTGGGCGCGGCGGAAGTACCACCAGCGCTCGATCATGAAGGTGATCGAGAGCACGGAACAGAACAGCAGGATGATCAGGGTGAAGCTGTCCCTGAGGACTGCGATGAAATTGACTTCGCCCATACGTTCCCTCCTGGGTGCTACGGCTTCCTCACTGGATATCGTCGCCCATGCCGGGCAGCTGCATGACCTTGGACTTCTTGCCCGGCTTTGCGGCAGGAGCCGCCTTCTTCGCGGGCTCCTCGGCGGGCTCCTCGCTGTCCACGAGGACCCGGTCGCCTCCGTCCTCCTCTTCTTCGACGTCCTGGGGAGGATCCTTCGCCGCCGACTTCCTCGCCGGAGGGACGGCCGCGGGCTTTTTGGCCGGAGCGGGGGCCGCCTTGCGGCCGCGCTCAGGCTTCGGCGCCGGGGCCTCCTCGTCCTGCGCGCCGTCCACCATGGTCTCGCCCTGGCCGGGGGCCTCGGCGCGCTTGACGGGCTTCAACTTGCGCAGCTGCGCGGCCTTGGCCGCGGCCTGGCCGGACACGGGCTGGGCGGCGCTGCGAGCGATGTCCTCGTAGGCGGACGCGGCGTGGTCGTACTCCGCGGTCTTCTCGTACGCCTCCCCGAGGCGGATGAGGGCCTGGAGGCGGAAGGGGTTGTTCGGCGGCTTCATGGAGCGCACGGACTCGAAGGACTTCCGGGCGTCCTCGGTCCGGCCGAGGGTCTGGTAGATCTCGCCCATCCGGTAGATGGCCTCGAGCGGGGCGTCGGAGGAGGAGCGCGACCCGTCGCGGATCTCCTCGAGGGTCGCCAGAGCCGCCGCGTAGTCCTTGCGGTCCTTCTGGATCGTGAAGATCTCCCACAGGGCGTTCTGGCCGCTCTCGTCCCCGGTCCCGGCGCTCGCCACGTAGCGCTGGTAGGCGTACTGCGCCATGTCGAGCTTGCCCAGGGCCTTGTAGGAGAGGGCCTGGTTGAACTGGGCCGCCTTGATGTACTCGGCGTCGGGGTACTCCTCGATGAGCCGGGTATAGTGCTTGATGGCGTCGTCGTACTTCTTGAGGTTGTAGTACGCGCTGGCCAGGTGGAAGAGAGCCAGGCTCGTCTCGGGGCTCTTCTCGAAGTTGTTGAGGAGGCGCTCGAAGGCCGGCGCCGCGTCCTTGTAGCTCCCCATGTAGAAGTAGCTCTCCCCGAGGTAGAACTGCGCTTTGGCCAGGTCCGGATGGTTGGTGAAGTCGACGCTGAAGCGCTGGAACTCCTTGGCCGCGCCCGCGAAGTCCTTAACCTCGAAGTCCCGGCGGGCGAGCCGGAACTGCGCGTCGCCGGCCACCCTGTTCGCGGGGTTGGACTTCACCACGCTGGCGAGGGAGGCGCGGAAGTCAGCCGTCTTGGACCGGTCGAAGACGGCCTCCATGAGGTCGAGCGCGTCCGTCGTCTCCGGGGCCTCCGGGAACCGGTTGATGAGGGCCTCGGCCCCGGCCAGGGTCGCGCCGTCGTCCTTGGCGTTGAAGTGCGACTGGGCCACTCTCATCATGGCGAAGGCGAGCTTCGGGCTCTGCGGGTAGAGGGCGACGATCTCCTTGTACGCGCCGACGGCCTCGCCGTACTTCTGGGCGCGGAAGAGGGTGTCCGCGATCTGGAAGACGGCGTTCGTCGTCTCCTTGGCCTGGGGGTAGAGGTCCTTGAGCTTGCGCCAGGTCTCGATGGCCTGGGTGTAGTAGCGCAGCCCGTAGAGGCTCTGCCCGGCTCGGTAGAGGGCGGCGGGCGCCTCCGCGGCCGAGGGGTTCTCCTTGGCGAACTTCTCGTAGAGCGCGAAGGCGTCGTCGAAGTTCTTCTGGTTGTACATGCTGTCCGCGATGCCGAGCTCATTGGTGCCGGAGAAGGTGAAGGTGGAGGCCGCCATGGACATCATGTCCTGGAGCTTCTTGCGCTCCTGGAGGGCCTTCTGGTCCTCGCCCTTCATGGCCCAGACCCAGGCAAGGCCGTCCTGGGCGTAGAAGGCCGCGGGCTCGTCCGGGTAGACCTTGCGCACCATCTCGAAGATGACCTTGGCCTCGTCCACCTGGTTGAGGTTCAGGTTCGCCTCAGCGACGTAGAGGTAGCTGAGGCTGCGCCACTTGGACTTGGACGGCGGCAGGTTCCGGAAGATGAACTGGTAGGAGGTGAGGATGGAGTTGAAGGACTTGAGGCTGTGCTGGGTCTGGAGGATGGAGAAGAGCGCAGCCTCGGCCTGCTCGGAGGAGGGCGCGATCTCGATGACCCGCTGGAACGCTGCCACGGCCTCCTGGTGGCGCTTCAACCCGAGCAGGGAGTTGCCCTGGACGATGTAGACGTTCTTGGCCAGGGGGTTGGCCGGATAGAGGGAGAGGAAGTTCCCGCAGGTCGTGACGGCCTGGGCGAAGTCCCCCACCTGGTACTGGGTCCACGCCAGCTTGAAATAGGCCAGCGGCAGGACCTTGAGGTCGCTGGCCGCGGAGCGGCCCTCGTACTGCGTGATGACCTTGGTGTAGGCGAAGGGGGCTTCCCGGACCTGCCCCGCGATGAGGTGGGACTCGGCCGTGAAGTATTGGGCCAGCGGCGCGAAGAAGTCCTTCGGGTAGCGGTCGAGCACGGACTGGAAGTGGGCCCGGGCCTCGACGTAGTCCTTCTTCTGGAAATAGGAGGAGCCGATGCGGAACAGCGCGGAGACCCGCAGCGGGGATTCGGGGTAGAGCTGGATGAACTTCTGGTACTTCGAGATGGCGCCCGCGAAGTCCTCGGCGAGGAAGAACGAGTCGCCGATGAAAAACTGCGCCTCCTCCTTGAGCTCGCTCTCGGGGTAGTCCCGGATGAGCTGCTCGAAGGCCGCGGCGGCCAGGAACGCCCGCTTGGAGAGGAGGTAGGTCTTGCCGAGGTAGAACTGGGCCTCCGCGGTCTTGACGCGCTTCAAGGACTTCTCCGCGCCGGAGTAGTCGCCCTTGTGCAGGGCCACGATGCCCTGGGCGTAGAGGACCGCGGGCTCCTTGAGGTAGATGGGGTAGGCTTCGCCGAGGAGGAAGAGGTTCTGCTCCGCGTCCGAGAACTTCTCGAGACCCAAGCTCGCGTAGACGATGGCCAGCATGGACTCCGGCACGATGTAGGACTGGCCGTGGTCCTCGGCGACCTTCCGGAAATGCTCGATGGCGAGGTCCCAATCCTTGTCGTTGTAGGAGACTTCTCCGAGGCGGTGCTCGGCCGACGCGGTCAGGCCGGACTTGTCGTCGCCCAGGACCGCCTCGAAGGCCTTCCGGGCGTTCTCCAGAGCCGTGAGCGCCGCCGGGTTCTTCGGCGCCAGCATCCTCGCCGAGGAGGCCTTCTTCGCCGTGGCCTCGGCCCTGAGGATGGCCAGGGCGTGCTCCAGGTAGGCCTCGCCGATCATGAAGTTGGCGTCCGCGGTCCGCATGCTCTCCGGGAACCTCTTCAGGAAGGTCGTGAAGGCCGCCACCACCGCGGTCTTGTCCTGGCCCGTGTCCGTGAAGAGCTGGGCCGCGGCCGTGAAGGACTCGTCCTCCTGACGGGTCTGGCCGGAGGATGAGAATTTCTTCTTCTTGCCGAAGAACGGGAACGCCGAGTGGGCGGGGACAGCGGCCAGGAAAACGAGGGTCAGGAGGAACGCGCCCGCCTTCATGGCGAGCAGCCGGGCATGTATTATATCGCGCATGGGAGACACATCATATCCTATCTTGATTGAAAAGACAAAGCCCGGCCCCGCTAAGATGGGACACCGGCGGAGGACGGCGGGTTCCGGAAAAGGCTGTCAGGGCCTGAGCTATATGGGCTCCGCGGCCGTGCGCAATTCTAGTAGTAGAGGAAGCCCAGAGCGCGCTTGAGGGCGCCCACGATCGAGTCGGAGTTGTGCCACATGTCGAGCCGGAGGTCGCCGGTGCGGATCTCGCGGAGGTACCTGCCGCGGCCGAGCTCGGCGATCGCGGCGTCGACGTTGGTCCGCACCGGGACCTTGGCGCGCCGGCGCAGGGCCTGGGTGTGGGCGCTCTGCGGCGCGGGCGGAAGATCGGCGGCGCCGACCTTCTCCGGGGTGATGTCGTCGGCGTAGCGCTGCTTGTTGGGGGACATGAGGATCAGCACGGAGTTCTTGGTCTCGGCGAGGGTCCTGCGCGAGAAGAGGTACTGGACCCCGGGGATGCGCTGAAGGAAGGGAACACCGGACTTGGTGCGGTCGGTCGCGTTCTCCGAGAGGCCGCTCAGGACCAGGGTCTCCCCGAAGCGCATGACCGCGGTGGCGTCCACCGAGGTCCTGGAGGTCTGGGAGTAGACGGAGAAGCCCAGCTTCTCGTTCCTGGAGTCGATGAAGCCGCGCTCGGCGTGGACGTTGATGCTCACGGTCTCAGCGTCAAGGAAGGTGGGGGTCACGCTCAGGGTGATGCCGATCGGCACGTCCACCATGGAGCCGTCCGAGTTGTTGCTGTCGAGCTGGACGTGGAGGACCGCGCCGGAGTAGAAGGTCGAGGGCTTGTTGTCCACGGCCAGCAACGACGGCCTGGCCAGGACCTCGGCCTTGTTGACGCCGTCGTTGAAGATGTTGAGGTTGTACTGCAGGCCGGCCAGGGCCAGGCTCGGGGAGAAGGTGTGGGTCCGGGCCATGGCCCCGGCGCCGTTGGTGGAGTAGCCCGTGACCCGGTTGAAGGCGTAGAGGGTGCCGGTCAGGGTGGCCTTGAGGGCGTCGAGGAGGTTGACGCCCTTGGATTCGGAGCGGTTCTCCTCGGTACGGATGATGACCACGTCCACCAGGGTCATCTTCGGAAGGTCCGCCCGGGGCTCGACCGGTTCCACTGCGGGAGCCGGCGACGGATCCGCGGGCGAGGCCGGCTGGTCGGCCGGGGCAGGGGCAGCAGGGGCAGGGGCCGGAGCCGGAGCAGGGACCGCGGCGGGGACCGGCGCCGCTGCTGGAGTCTGGGGGGCCGGCTGGGCCATGGAATCGTCATAGTTCGAGGCGCCTGTGTCGTGGAGCTCGATCACGTGACCCTCGGGCTTGGCGTCGCTGCCGAACACGCTGGGATGGGAAGAGCTGTCGCCCTGGGCCAGGAGGAGGCTGTGGTGGAAATCCCTCCAGTCCTCGACGCGCTCGGCCGCCGAGGCAAAGGCCGTGTCCGGAGCCGCGGGCAGGGAAGCCAGGAGATTATTGTAGGTCTCCAGGCCCTGCTTGGCGCCGGGAGCGTCTCCCACCGCGGCGCGGGTGATGACCGCGGCGCGCCAGCCGTCCGCGTTGTTGGGATCGGCCTTCAAGGCCTTCTCCGCGGCCCAGTGGCTGAGGTCCAGGGACTTGGCGTAGTAGGACGCCGCGGCCAGGGAGCGCAGGAAGACAGGGTTCTCCGGAGCGAAGAGCAGGGCGTAGGAGAACTGGTTCTGCGCGTCGACGAACCTCTGCTGCTGGAAGTAGACGTGGCCGAGGAGATACGCGGCCCAGTGGTTGCCGGAGTCGAAGCGCAAAGACAGCGCGTAGCCCGCCTCGGCGAAATCGAGCATGGAATGGTCGCCCGAGAGGGAGCGCAGGTGGTAGGACAGCGCGTTGAGGAAGTGGAGGTTCGAGTCCGTGGGATCGAGCCGGAGCCCGGCCGCGAACTGCTTGCCGGCATCCTCGTAGCGGCCGCGCCGGATCAGTCTCACGCCGGCCTTGATGGAGGCCGCGACCTCGCTGTCGGAGGGCCGGGCCGCGGCCGAGGAGAGGACGTCGTCCGTGACGATGGGGTCGAGGCGGAGGTTCGCCCCGTGCCGGCCGCTGCAGGCGGCCAGGCACGCGCAGCACGACAGGGCCAGGAGCGGGAGGGCGCGGTTCATGGGAGTCCTCATTTGACGAAGTCGATGAGCAGGCCGTCGTCCGGGACGGTGTTGCAGGGAGCCAGGACAGCCTCCAGCGCCTGGCCCGAGTCCTTGGGCGGCGCCGGGAGCATCATACAAAGATTGGCCCTGGGGTTGAAGAGCTGGTCGGCCGAGCCTCCCTTCGGGTTGATGCGCCAGAGCATATCCTTGCCCGTGTCGCAGGGCAGGACGGCCATGTGGTTGGTGTCCTTCTGGGGATAGATGCAGGAGCCGGTCTCCGTGTGCACGAGCTTGATGTCCCCGTTGACCATCTCCATGTAGTTGAAGCGCTCGCTCTTGCCGTCACAGGGACGGGCGAAGAGCTTGGCCTCCTTGACCACATGCGTGGGGGTGAAGGGCCCCTCCGGGGGGTCGACGATGGCCAGGCACAGCCCGTTGCCGGCCTTCACCATGGCGTTGACCGGATGCCACGTGGGCCGCTCCGCGTCCGGGATGTCGCGGAAGTTCTGGCTGTCCGCGCCCATGCACCCGGTCCACACGGCGAACGCCGTGTCGGGGTTGGCGTTCTCCTTGTTGAAGTGCAGGCACTTCTGCGTGTCGCGGTTGACGATCTTGTCGAAGAAGCCGTCGTTGGTGATGACCTTCCACTGCTGGTGCTTGTCGTCCTTGTCGCACTGGCCGAGGATGAGGGGCTCGTTGCCGTCCGCGGCATCGCCCTTGCGTGCCCTGAGGCAGAGCCCCTCGCACTTGAGGAAGACGTAGTCGTCGTCGAGCTTGGCCGTGCTCCAGCGCTCGGCGTCCCCGTCCTTGCAGGGCTCCTGGATGACGTTGAGGCCGTCCTTGGCCACGCCGAGGCAGTGGCGGCTGTGGCCGATGGCCAGATAGGTGTTCGCGTACTGGAGGCTCGGGCCCATGAGGTCGCTGAGTTCGGTCTGCGCGACCAGGGCGGCGTGGATGGCGGCCTGGTCCGCGAAGGCCTTCTTGTACTTGGCGCTCCCGTTCTCCATGGTGGCCAGGACGTCCTTGAACTTGGCCTCCTCGGCCTCGACCTGCTGGCGCACATTGTCCTCGGCCTCGGCGAGCTTAGAGGCGATGTGGGAGTGGACCCAGGTCGCGACCGCGGGAGAGACCTTGCTCAGCGCGGACTCGGTCAGCTTGTCGAGAGCGATCGCGGGCAGGAGCGCGAAAGCCTCGGCGTCGAACGCCGCGTTGGCCGGGGTGTCGGGGATCTTCACCGCGAAGTATTCCCGCATGGAGGCCCCGGCGATCTTGAACTTGAGGTCCAGGACCAGGGGGTCGTTCTTGGAGATCATGTCCTTGAGGTCTCCCAGGAGGATGGCCTGATCGACTTCGAAGGGGAGGTGGCTGACCGCGGCCGCGAGGATGTTCTCGAGCTCCTTCAAAACGAAGTTCTCGACCGCCTCCGCGGCATCCACCACGGCCGAGGCGATGGTCAGCGCCGCCGTGGCGATGTCGCGCTCGGCGTAGAGGCCGATGAGGCGCGGGTCGAGGTCGAAGGCCGCGGCCACCGCGGCCTTGGCCGCCTCGAGCACGCCCTGGGCGGCCTTGAGGGAGACGTAGGTCGCGCCCGCGGCGATGTACCAGCCCGGCGAGCAGGCCCAGTGCGTCCACCGGGACCCGCAGTGGTGCGCCTCGTGGATCTCGTGGTCGTAGGTGCCCTGCAGGGAGTTGACGCGGTTCTCGACGGAGTCCAGGCTGGCCTGGGCGCGCGCCTTGACCTTGTCGTCCTCGGCCTTGACCGCCGCGATCTGGTCGTTGATCGTGTTCACCTTGGCCTGGGCGTCCCGGAGCGCGGCGGAGTCGGCTTCGAGCTTCGCGTTGGCGGACTGGCGCAGCTCCTCGACGCCCTTCTTGATCTCGGCCTCAAGCCAGGGCTCGAGCGTGGACTTGAACTCGCCGACCACGCTGATGTCGGCCGTCTTGTCGAACGTGCCCTTCTGCAGGTCGAAGCCGTCGAGCCGGACCGTCAGGTCCGCCTCGCCGAAGACGCCCAGCTTCTCGACGATGTCGAACTCGAAGTGCGGGGGCTCGATGTCGAGCTTCACCCGCTGGGTCGCGCCCAGCAGGTTGACGTCGGAGTCGATCTCGAACCTGGGGTCGAGGTTGACGGCGATGTCCACGTCGTTGTTCTTGAACTTGAGGACCTCGAGGTCGATGTCCGCGATCCTGCCCTTGAAGGCGATCCCGGTCGCGGGGCCGCCGGCGCCCGAGATGGCGCCCAGGTCCTGGCCCATGAAGTTGAAGGTCCCTGCGAAGGCGAAGCCCTCGCTGACCAGCCCGAGGTCCGGGTCCGTGGCGCCGGGCGTGGCGAAGGCGAGCTTGGCGTTCTTGATGTTGAAGTACGGGACCGGGATCTTGGAGAGCTGTCCCGGGACCTTCATGAGGGACTCGGCCACGTCGAGCAGGGCCGGGATGCCGATCTGGTTGGCCTTGCCCGAGAAGGCGACCCCGTCGGGCATGGCGGCCTCGGCCAGGAACTTGACGCTCACCGCCAGGTCGAGGTCGAGGCAGTCGGAGCTCTTTGGGTTGGCGCAATGGCCAAACTGCTCCTCGCCCGCGAACCCGAGCTGGACGTCGCCGACGTCGTTGATGGCCGCGTCCATCTTGAGGTTGGAGAGGGAGATGCCCGCGATGCCGAAGGGCTGGCGCCAGGTCCCGTCCATGGCGCCCACGATCTTGATGCCCACGCCCTCGGGAGAGAACTCGAGCTCGAGCGAAGAGGAGAGCTCGAGGAGGTCCTTGCCCGCCTTGACCATGAGGGGGATCTTCAAGCCCGCCTCCACGTCCTCCCCCCCCCAGAGCAGGAAGAAGGAGGGCATCACGCCGGGCTTGTAGCTCATGGCCTTGGGCGGCAGGCCCGAGGGCGTGGCGGCCTGCGCCATGGCGAAGCTCAGGCGCAGGCCGGGGGCGCCCTGGAAGACGCCGGTGACCTCGCCCATGATGATGGCGTCTTCGTGCACGCCGATCTTGCTCAAGCCCTGGCCGATGATGCCCATGGAGGCCGGGTCGAAGTCCGCCACGATGCCGATGCCTCCCGGGATGTTGACCGAGACGTCGGACTTGCCGAAGATGTCGTCGAACATGTCCCGGGCGATGACGCCGAAGGAGGCGCGCGTGCCCCTGAGCCCGTTCTGCGTGATGATGAGGGCCGCGCTCGGGATGGTCAAAGCGTCGAGCGGCTTGACCGCGGCCGCGGCCGGGAGGAGCTCGGTGATCTTGAAGTTCTTCTGGTCGATGGCGAAGGTCCAGTTCGGGGTCCCGCCCGCCCCGGCGTCGAAGAGGAAGGCGTCGGTCTTCCTGCCCGAGAGGGTCGTCTTGGCCTCGATGCCGTCGCGTGAGAGCTTGATCGCGTCGAGCTCGAAGCGGTCGCCGTTCGGGATGGACTTGCCGCCCGGCAGGTCCCTGAGGGTGAAGGTCCCGTCGAGCTCGAAGAAATTCAGGCTGAGCTTGCCGTCGGCCCTGGTGAAGTCTCCGCTGACCGAGACGTCTTTCTTGCCGCCGATGTCGCCCGAGGCGAAGAAGGCGATGTCCTGGGTCTGGGAGCCTCCAGAGGACTCGAGGGAGAACTTGAAGCCGCAGGCGCTCAGGGTCAGGCCGGGGATGCCGAAGGGCTTGTCCCAGGCCCCGTCGTGGAGCGCGATGAGGGAGAACCCCGAGGCTGCGCCCCGGTCGAGGCTCAGCAGAGCCGTGAGGTTCTTGCCGATGCCGGCGCCGAGGACGTCCACGCCGAACTGCAGGGAGACCTCGAGGTCGCCGGAGGGCTTGGAGCCGGTCAGGGCGGCCGGGAGCTTGGCCCATGGGCTGTCGCTGGACTGCGCCCCTCCGCTCAGGGAGAGCTTGACGGGCCCGCTGACGCTGACCAGGCCCCCGAGGGACGGGAGCTTCGGGAGGGGCACGTTCGCGGAGAGGTTCAGGCCCGAGAGCAGGGACTGCTTATCGGAATCCGGGAGGCTCGCGGCCGAGCCCTTGGACGCGCCGCCCATGGCCTTGAAGGCCCCGGGCGCGAGGGTCCCGCGCAGGGGCAGGCTCACAGCGTCGATGCCCGCGGTCTTGAGCGCGGAGGCGATGCCGCCGGAGGCCGTGACGTCGAGGTTCGCGGCGAAGTTCACCCCGGCCGAGAGCTTCAGCGTGTCGTCCTTGGCCCAGCCCACCAGAGTGGGCAGGTCGCCGGGCAGGTCCGCGGCGGTCACGGTCCTGGCCGGCGCGTTCTGGGACTGCACGATGAACAGGGCGTTCTTGAGCGCGATGCCGTTGACCGCGTGCCCCTGGGCCGCGGGGATGAAGGTCGCGGCGTCGAGGGTCTTGAAGAAGACCGCGGTGTACTCGTCTCCCGGGGCAGGGTTGACGTGGCCGATGGCGTCGATGAGGTCGCCGTTGAGCTTGGCCTGGACCTCGACCGAGGTCCCGTCAAGGGTGAGTTTGTCCATGGCCACGGCGTTGATGACCGGCACGGCCGAGAGCGGGTCGAAGATGTCGGCGAGGGTCAGGTCGTCGGCCGTGACCGTGACCTTGGACTGCGGGCCGCGGGTCTTGAGGAACCGGACCCCCTTGCCGTTGACCGCGCCGTTGACGCGGATCTCGGCCGGGGAGACGGACACCAGGCTCAGGGAGAGCCGGTCGAAGGCCTTCAAGCCCGCGGTCTCGGGCACGACATCCGAGAGCACCAGCGCGTCTCCGGTCGCCGTGAAGGAGGGGTCGTCGCCCAGGCCCCGCCGGACCGCGACAGCCTTGCCCGAGATCTTGCCGCTGACCGTCAGGGCCGAAGAGGATATATCGAGGAGGTCGAAGGCGAACTCGTTGAGGAAGGGCACGGCCGAGACCGCGGGCACGAAGTCCGCGAGCTTGAGGTCCGCCCCCTTGACCTGGAGCGTCTTGTCCGCGTAGGTCTGGGCCACGGACACGGCCTTGCTGTTGACCGTCCCGGTCACGGAGAGGGCCGCCGGTGAGCGCGAGAGGCTCTGGAAGGCGAACTTGTCGAGCAGGGGGACCTTGGAGGTCTCGGGGATGAAGGAGGCCAGGGTCAGGTTGTCGCCGGTCACGGTGAAGGAATCCTGGCCCGAGTCCACGGACACGGACGCGTTCTTGCCGCTGATGGCGCCAGTGACGCTGGTCTTGGTCCCCTTGCGGGAGACGCTCTTCAAGGTGAACTGGTTGAGGATCGGCAGCGAGGCCGTCTCAGGGATGAAGTCCGAGAGCTTCAAGCCAGCGCTCTCCACGGTGAAGGACTTGTCCTCGCGGTCAAGAGTCACCGACACCGAGATCCCGTTGATCCTGCCGCTCACGGCGAGCACGGCAGCCGAGAGGCTGGCCCGGTCAAAGGCGAACTTGGAGAGCACGGGCAGTTCTGAGGCGGCCGGGACGAGGTCCGTGAGCTTCAAGTCCGCGCCGGTCACCACGGTCTCGTCCTTGGCATCGTCCTTGGAAACGGAGACGGCCTTGTTGTCGATGGTCCCGGACACGGTGACGCTCGAGCCCGTGCGCGAGAAGCCCGTGAAGGCGAAGCGGTCGAGGAGCGGCAGGCCCGCGGCCTGAGGGATGAAGTCCGAGAGCTTGAGGTTGTCCCCGGACACGTCGAGGGACTTGCCCGCGAGATCCTGGCGCAGGGATACGGCCTTGCCGTCGATCTTCCCGGTCACGGCCAGGCCCGAGGCGGTCTGAGAGAGGCTCTCGAAGGCGAAGCGGCCGAGGAGCGGCACCGCCGCGGCCTGCGGGATGAAGTCCGAGGCCTTGAGGTCAGCGCCGGTCACGGTGTAGAACTTCGTGGCCGGGTCCACGGTCACGGACACGGCCTTGTTGTCCACCGTGCCGGCCACGCTGACCTGGGCCTTGGAGGCGGTCATGGATTGGAAGGCGAAGGCCTTCAGGAGCGGCAGGTTCGCGGCAGCCGGGACGAAATCGCCGACCTTGAGGTCCGCGCCGGTCACGGTGAAGGGCTGGCCGTCGGAGGCCATGGCCACGGACACGCTCCGGGCCCCGAGGGAGCCGGCGACCGCGGTCTTGGCCCCGGAGCGGACCACGCTCTTCAGGGAGAACTGGTTGAGCACCGGGATGGAGGCGGTCTCCGGGATGACGTCCGCGAGCTTCACGCCCGCGCTGGTGAGCGTGAAGGACATGGCGGTCCTGTCGAGGGCCACCGCGGCCGCAACCGCGCCGATCCTGCCGGCCGCGGTCACGACCTGGCCGGAGGCCGTGACCTTGTCCAGGGAGAACTTGGAGAGCACGGGCAGGCTGGAGGCGGCGGGGATGAAGTCCGCGAGCTTCAAGGCCGCTCCGAGCACGGTCACCTCGTTTATGGCGTCGTCCCTGGACACGGACACGGGCTTGCCGTCGATCGTCCCGGTCACGGTCACGACCGAGCCCGCGCGGGTGTAGCCCGTGAAGGCGAAGCGGTCGAGGAGCGGGATAGCCGCGGCCTGCGGGATAAAGTCCGCGAGCTTCAAGGCCTCGCTCGTCACCGCGAGGGAGCCGGACGCGTCCTTGCGCACGGCCACGGCCTTGCCGTCGATCCTGCCGGTCACGAGCACGTCCCCGCCGGTCTGGGCAAGGCTCTCGAAGGCGAACTTATCGAGAGCGGGCAGGGACGCGGCCTCTGGGAAGAAGTCCGAGACCTTGAGACCAGCGCCCGTGACGGTGTAGGACCCGGCGTCGCGGTGGGTCTTGACGGACACGGCCTTGGCCCCGACCTTGCCGTCCACGGAGACCCCCGCGTCCGAGCAGTCCAGGGAGTCGAAGGAGAAGACTTTGAGGAACGGCAGGTTCGCGGCCTGCGGGACGAGGTCGGCGAGCTTCAAGTCCGCGCCGGTCACGAGCACGTCGGCCTTGGCGTCGTCCTTGGACACCGAGACGGCCTTGGCGTCGATGGTCCCTGCGACGCTCATGGCCGAGGGAGCGCGCGAGAGGCTCAGGAAAGCGAAGCGGTCGAAGATCGGCAGGCCCGAGGCCTGAGGGATGAAGTCCGCGAGCTTCAAGCCCGAACCGGTCACGGTGAGGGACTTGCCCGACTTGTCCCGGCGCAGGGACACGGCCTTGCCGTCGACCCTGCCGGCCGCGGCCAGGCCCTCCGCGCTCTGGCTCAGGCTGTCAAAGGCGAAGCGGCCGAGGAAAGGCACAGCAGCGGCCTCGGGGAAGACATCCGCGGCCTTGAGGTCGGCGCCGGCGACGGAATAGTAGCCGGAGACCCGGTCCACGGTCACGGCCACGGCCTTGCCGTTGACCCTGCCGCTCACGGCCAGGGTCGTGGAGGAGACCCCGAGCTTGTCGAAGACGAACTTCTGGAGGAAGGCGACGTCCGAGGCCGCGGGCACGAAATCGGCCAGGCCCAGACCCGCTCCTGTCACCTGAGGGAGCTTGTCGTCAGGGTCGATCGTCACGGACACGGCCTTGCCGTTGACGGTCCCGGCCACGACCACGGCGGCATGGGTGCGGGTGAGGCTCTGGAAGGCGAGCTTGTCGAGCAGGGGGACCCCGGCGGCCTCTGGAATGAAATCCGCAAGCCCAAGGCTTGCCCCGGTGATGACGAAGGAGCCCGTATCGGACTCCGCGGACACGGACGCGTCCTTGTCGTTGATGGTCCCGGAGACATCGGTCCTTCCCCCGGAGCGAGAGACGCTCTTCAAGGCGAAGCGGTCGAGGATCGGGAAGGAGGAGGCCTCGGGCACGACGTCGGCGAGCTTCAAGCCCGCGCTGGCGAGCGTGAAGGAACCGTCCGCCTGGTCGAGCGTCACGCTGGCGGAGACGTCCCCGATGCGTCCGGCCACGGTCACGACCTTGCCCGCCAGGACCGCCCTGTCAAAGGCAAACCTGGAGAGCACCGGGAGCCCGGAAGCCTGGGGCACGAAGTCATCCGCCTTGAGATCAGCGCCGGTCACGGTCACGTCGCCCTTGGAGCCGTCCTTGGACACGGACACGGCCTTGTTGTCCACGGTGCCGGTCACGGTGACGCTCGAGGCGGACCGGGCATAGCCGGTCAGGGCGAAGCGGTCCAGGAGCGGCAGGCCCGCGGCCTCAGGGATGAGGTCCGAGAGCTTGAGGCCCTCGCTGGACACGACGAGGCTCTTGCCGGACGCGTCCCTGCGCACGGTCACGAGCTTGCCGTCGATCCTGCCGGTCATGACGAGCCCGTCCGCGGCCTGGGCGAGGCTCTCGAAGGCGAATCTGTTCAAGACCGGCATGGACGCGGCTTCAGGGAAGAAGTCCGAGGCTTTGAGGTCTTGGCTGGCGACGGAGTAGAACTTCGTGGCGAGATCGACTTTGACGGCGACGGGCTTGCCCCCGACCGTGCCGTTGACCGTGAGGCTGGGAGGCGCGCGGGACAGGCTCTGGAAGGCGAACCTCGAGAGGATCGGCAGCCCCGCGGTCTGGGGCACGAGATCCGCGAGCTTCAAGTCCGCGCCGGTCAGGGTGAAGGAGTCCTTGCCCGAGTCGTCGTCGGAGTCCTCCGCCGCCGCGGAGACCGCCTTGGCGTCGATGGTCCCGGTGACCGTGGTCCTGGCTCCGCTGTGGGAGACGCTCTTCAAGGCGAAGCGGTCGAGGACCGCCAGCGAAGACGCCGATGGCATGAAGTCCGCGATTTTCAGGCCCGTGCTCGCGACCGAATAGGACTTATCGTCGCGGTCGAAGGTCACGGTGACGGCATCCGCGCCCACCTTGCCGGTCACGGTCAAGGTCCGGCCGATCAGGACCGCGCGATCGAAGGCGAACCTGGAGAAGACCGGCAGGCCCGCGGTCTGGGGCACGAGGTCTACGAGCTTCACGTCCGCGCCGGTCACGGTCACCGAGCCCTTGGCGCTGTCCTTGGCTACGGACACGGCCTTGCTGTCGATGGTCCCGGCCGCGGTGAGGCTCGAGGTCGAGGCGAAGAAGCTCGCGAACGCGAAGCGGTCCAGGACAGGCAGGCCGGAGGCCTCGGGGATGAAGTCCGCGAGCTTCAAGCCCTCGCCGGACACGGAGAGGCTCTGGCCGTCCCTGCTCTGGCGAACGGACACGGCCTTGCCGTCGACCTTGCCGGCCACGACCATGCCGGAGGGTGAACCCGTAAAGGAGTCGAAATCGAAGACCTTCAGGAGCGGGAGCTTCGCAGCGGCCGGGACGAGGTCGGAGAGCTTGAGGTCGGCTCCCGCGACCGAGAAGGTCTTGTCCGCGTCGACACGGGTCGCG
>JBAZSR010000046.1:0-10399 GCA_041662295.1 Elusimicrobiota bacterium
ACGTCGGGGTCATGAGGCCCAACGGTGGAAAATAAGAATACCAAGCAGCTCCTGCTCTGGGGGCTGGCCTTCATCTTCCTCATCCTGGTCTTCCAGAACATCAAGGCCCCTCCGGTCGAGAAGGAGATCCCCTACTCCGAGTTCAAGGCCAAGGTCAAGGCCGGCGACGTGACCGAGGTCCGCGTTCGGGCCGACCTCATCCGGGGCGAGGTCAAGGACGGGGCCGGGACCAAGCGCTTCAAGACCCTGCCCATGCCGGACCTCAAGCTCGTCGAGGACATGGAGAACGCCAAGGTCCCGCACTTCCAGGGCGAGCCGGACCGCAGCTGGATCATGAGCCTCCTCGTCAACGTGGGCTGGATCGTGCTCTTCTTCGGCCTGTGGTGGTTCCTGGTGGTGCGGCAGGTCCAGGTCGGCGGCAAGCAGGCCATGTCCTTCGGCCGCAGCCGGGCCAGGATGGTCGACGACAAGAAGGCCAAGAAGACCACTTTCGCGGACGTGGCGGGCTGCGACGAGTCCAAGGAGGAGCTCCAGGAGGTCGTCGAGTTCCTCAAGAGCCCCGAGAAGTTCCAGAAGCTCGGCGGCAAGATGCCGCGCGGGGTCCTGCTCTTCGGCGCTCCGGGCACGGGCAAGACCCTGCTGGCCCGGGCGGTCGCGGGCGAGGCGGGCGTCCCCTTCTTCATGGCCTCGGCCTCGGAGTTCGTGGAGATGTTCGTGGGCGTCGGGGCCTCCCGCGTGCGGGACCTCTTCGACCAGGCCAAGAAGGCCGCCCCCTCCGTCATCTTCGTCGACGAGTTGGACGCCGTCGGCCGGCACCGCTTCGCGGGCATCGGCGGAGGGCACGACGAGCGCGAGCAGACCTTGAACCAGCTCCTCATCGAGCTCGACGGCTTCGAGCAGAACCAGGGCATCATCCTCATCGCCGCCACCAACCGCCCCGACGTCATCGACCCCGCTCTCCTGCGGCCGGGCCGCTTCGACCGCCAGATCTTCATCGCTCTGCCGCACCTCAAGGGCCGCGAGGAGATCCTCAAGGTCCACGCCAAGAACGTGAAGATGGCCCCGGAGGCGGACCTCGCCATCGTGGCCCGCCGCACCGTCGGCTTCTCGGGCGCGGACCTCGCCAACGTGATCAACGAGTCCGCCCTGCTCGCGGCGCGCAAGAGCAAGGAGGCCGTGGAGCTCTCCGACCTCGAGGAGTCCATCGAGCGCGTGATGGCGGGTCCGAAGAAGCGCTCGGGCCTCATGTCCGACGAGGAGAAGAAGATCGTGGCCTACCACGAGTGCGGCCACGCCCTGGTGGCCAAGCTCCTGCCGCACACGGACCCGGTCCACAAGGTCTCCATCGTCTCCCGCGGCCACGCCCTGGGATACACCCTCCAGCTCCCCAAGGAGGACAAGTACCTCACGACCCGCTCCGAGATCAACAACCGCCTGGCCGTGCTCCTGGGCGGTCGTTCCGCGGAGGAGCTGGTCTTCTCCGAGCTCACCTCGGGCGACGCCGACGACCTGGCCAAGGCCACGGCCTTCGCCACACGCATGGTCGTGGAGTTCGGGATGAGCGACCGGGTGGGCCCGCTCTCCCTCAAGAAGCCCGAGCAGGAGATCTTCCTCGGCAGGGACATCTCCCAGAAGAACGGCTACTCGGACCGCACCGCGGAGATCATCGACGAGGAGGTCAAGCGCATCGTCGACGAGGCCCACGCCAAGGCGCGCGACCTGCTCGCGAAGAACAAGAAGCTCCTTGACGACCTCGCCTCCAAGCTCTTCGAGGTCGAGGTCCTCTCCGGAGATGAGATCGATGTCATCCTGCAGGCCGCCGTCGCCTGAACGAGCCGTCTCCCTGCGCCGGCTCTTCGAGCCGGGGCCGGTCCCGCTCGTCATGGGGATCGTCAACGCCACGCCCGACTCGTTCTACAGCGGCAGCCGCGCCCCGTCCCTCGACGACGCGGTCGCCTTGGCCCTGAGGATGGTCGAGGAGGGGGCGGACATCGTCGACGTCGGCGGGATGTCGACGCGTCCGGGGTCGGACCCCGTCCCCGAGTCCGTCGAGCTCAGCCGGACCATCGGGGTCATCGAACAGCTCCGCGCCCGGACCGGGGCGCCGATCTCGATCGACACCAGCCGCGCCTCGGTCGCGCGGGAGGCGCTGAGGGCGGGAGCCTCCATCCTCAACGACGTCACCGCCCTTCGGGGCGACGCCGCCATGGCCGAGGCCGCCAAGGCGTTTTCGGCCGTCATCCTCATGCACCTCGGGGGGGCGGACCCCAGGACCATGCAGGACCATCCCCGGTACGAGGACGTCGTCCGCGAGGTCGGGGCGTTCCTGAGGGAGAGGAAGGACTTCTTCATCCGCTCCGGCGGCGACGGGAACCGGGTCCTCGTGGACCCCGGCATCGGGTTCGGCAAGACCCTCGACCACAACCTCTCGCTCCTCAAGCACGTCGCCGAGCTTGCCGACATCGGCCCCGTCGTGCTCGGCGCGTCGCGCAAGTCCTTCCTCGGCCGCATCATGGCCCGTGGGACGGAGGCGGAATCCGTCCCGGGCCCCGAGGACCGGCTCCCGGGCTCGCTCGGGGTGGCGTGCTGGGCCGCGATGAAGGGCGTCCGGGTCCTGCGCGTCCACGACGTCCTGGAGACGCGTTGCGCCCTGGAAGCCCTGTCCCGCGTGGCGGAGGCCCCGTGACGGAGCGGCTTTTCGGCACGGACGGCGTGCGCGGCATCCCGGGCCGGCACCCGCTGACCTTGGAGAACGTCCGCGCCATCGCCCGGGCCGCGGCCGGCATCCTGCTCAATCGCAGGCGGGGCGGCAACGGATGCCAGCCCTTCGTCGTCATGGGCAGCGACACGCGCGCCTCCGGGCCGGCGCTGGGCCGCGAGCTCGTGCAGGGGTTCGCGGAGTCCGGCTGCAGGACGGTCGACCTCGGGGTCGTTCCGACCCCCACGGTCTCCTATCTCGCCTCGCGGCTCGGGGCCCTGGCCGGGGTCACGGTCTCCGCCTCCCATAACCCGGCGGAGTTCAACGGCATCAAGTTCTTCATGGGCTCGGGCCTCAAGATGCCCGAGTCCCTCGAGGCTGAGATCGAGGCGCAGGTCGCCCGCTCCGCCTCCTCCGGGAGCGCCGTCCCTTCCGCGAAAGGAGGACGATCGCGCTCCAGGGACCTGGGCTCCCATGCCCAGGATGGCCGGGCCCTCGTCGGCCGCTACGTCGATTTCCTCCGCAGCGTCTTCCCGGCCCACCTGGACCTCAGCGGCATGAAGGTCGTGGCCGACTGCGCCAACGGCGCGGCCGCGGCCATCGCCCCCGGCCTGCTCGAGTCTCTGGGCGCCGAGGTCGTCAGGATCGGCTGCTCTCCCAGCGGCTCCAACATCAACAAGGGCTGCGCCGCGCTCGAGACCGAGGTCATGCGCCGCGCCGTGCTCAAGCACCGGGCCCACGCAGGGGTCTCTTTCGACGGGGACGCGGACCGCGCCATCTTTTGCGACGAGAAGGGCCGCATCGCGGACGGCGACGCCCTCATCGCCCTGGCCGCCCTGAGGCTCGAGCGCCTGGGACTCCTCCGCGGCGACAAGGTGGTCGTGACGGTCATGACCAACCTGGGGCTCATCAAGTTCCTCGAGGACCGGGGCATCGCTTCGGTGACGGTGCCGGTCGGGGACCGCAACGTGGCCGACGCCATCGAGGCGGGAGGGCTCGCGCTGGGCGGCGAGGCCTCGGGACACATCATCTTCCGCTGCTTCGCGCCCACGGGCGACGGCATCGTGACCGCGCTCGAGACCCTCGCCGCGGTCCGGGAGGCGGGCGTCCCTTTCAGCCGGGCCCTGCCGTCCTACAAGGTCTTTCCCCAACTCCTCAAGAACGTGCCGGTCCGCAAGAGGGTGCCGGTCCGGGCCCTGCCTGGGTTCCTGAGGCGCATCAAGGGGCACGAGGCCCGCTTGAAGGGCTTCGGCCGGATCGTGGTCCGCTATTCCGGGACCGAACCGCTTTTCCGCATCATGGTCGAGGGGCCGTCCGCCGCGCTGGTGCGGCGCGTTTCCGCCGACCTGACGCACGTCTATCTTCACGAGAGCGGACAAGAGCGTCCAGTCCATTAGAGAACGAACGGAGGAGAACATGCCTTTCGCGTCCCATTGCAAGCTCGGAGTCAACATCGACCACATCGCGACCCTGCGGCAGGCCCGCCGGGAGAGCGAGCCCGATCCCGCCGCCGCGGCGCGGGTCTGCAAGACGGCCGGCGCGGACATGATCGTGTGCCACCTCCGCAAGGACCGGCGCCACATCCAGGATTATGACCTCTTGCGGCTCTGCGAGCTCAAGGGCGAGACCCATCTCGAGCTCTCCTCCGACCCGGAGATGGTGGCGGTCGCCCTGAAGGCCAAGCCCTCCTCCGTCTGCCTCGTCCCCGAGACGCCCCGCGAGGTGACGACCCTGGGCGGCCTGAAGTTCGGCGAGGCCGCAGACAAGGCCCTGGAGGCCGCGGTCAAGAAGCTCAAGGCCTCCGGCATCGAGGTCAGCCTCTTCATCGACCCCGACCCGGTGAGCGTCCGGCGCGCCAAGGCCCTCGGCGCCGACGCGGTGGAGCTCTGCACCACGGCCTATGCCGCGGCGCGAGAGAAGAAGAAGGCCGCGGCCGAGCTCGAGACCCTGGCCCTGGCCGGGTATCTCGCGCACGAGATGGAGATGACGCTCCACGCCGGCCACGCCCTGGACTACCACAACGCCCGGGCGGTCTCGCGCCTGCCGCACATGGCCTGCCTCAACATCGGCTTCGCCATCGTGTCCCGCTCCGTGTTCGTGGGGCTGAAATCGGCCGTGGCGGAGATGAAACAGCTGGTCAGCTAGCAGATGTGCGGCATCGTCGGCTACGTCGGGGCGAGGCAGGCCGTTCCCATCCTCATGGACGGTCTGCGCCGCCTCGAGTACCGGGGCTATGACTCCGCCGGTGTCGCGGTCGTGGCCGGCGGGATCATCGAGCGCCGCCGGGCGCAGGGCAAGCTCTCCCAGCTCGACGCGCTCCTGCAGGCCTCCCCGCTGAAGGGGACGCTGGCGGTAGGCCACACCCGCTGGGCTACCCACGGCAAGCCCTCGGAGGAGAACGCCCACCCGCACACGGACTGCACCGGTTCGCTCGTGGTCATCCATAACGGCATCATCGAGAACTACCTCGAGCTCAAGGAGAAGCTCCTCGCCGCAGGCCACAAGTTCGGGTCCGAGACCGACACCGAGGTCGTCGTGCACCTCATCGAGGAGAAGCTCAAGACCTCCGGCAAGTACGCCAAGCCCGATTTCAACGACCCGCTCCTCTTCGAATCGGTCCGGCAGGCCTTGAACGAGGTGCGCGGGGCCTACGCCCTGGCGGTGCTCTGGGCCCGGGCGCCCGGCACGATCGTCGCGGCCAAGACCTCGTCTCCGCTCGTCATCGGACTCGGTCAGGGCGAGACCTTCCTCGCCTCGGACGTGCCCGCGTTCCTCGAACACACCCGCAAGGCCGTGTTCCTCGAGGACGGCGAGATGGCGGTGCTCAAGTCCACCGGCGCCTCCTTCTTCACCCTGGCGGGACGCAAGGTCGAGAAGCCCGTGCAGGCCATCTCCTGGGACCGGACCATGGCGGAGAAGTCCGGGTACAAGCACTTCATGATCAAGGAGATCCACGAGCAGCCCGAGTCCTGCGAGGACTCCATGCGCGGCCGGCTCTTCCCTCTGCGCGACGGCGTGCTCCAGCGCGAGACAGGCCTGCCGCCCGCCGTGCTCCAGGACCTACGGCAGATCTACCTCGTGGCCTGCGGCACCGCCCACCACGCCAGCATGATCGGCCGCTACTGGATCGAGGACCTGGCCGACGTGCCGGCCCAGGTGGAGATCGCCTCCGAGTTCCGCTACCGCCAGCACGTGCTCGGCCCCAAGGACCTCGTCGTGGCGGTCTCCCAGTCGGGCGAGACGGCCGACACCCTGGCCGCGGTGCGCTGCGCCAAGGAAAAGGGCGCCAAGGTCTTCGCCGTGTGCAACTCCGTGGGTTCGGCCATCACCCGAGCGGCTGACTACAACCTCTACACCCACTGCGGCCCCGAGTGCGGGGTGGCTTCGACCAAGGCCTTCATCGGCCAGCTCACGGCCCTGGCCCTCTTCGCGGTCCACGCCGGCATCGCGCGGGGCACGCTCAAGGAGGCGCAGGCCCGGGAGATCGTCGAGGATATGGTGCGCGTCCCCGGCCGCATCCGGGCGGCCTTGAAGCTGGAGCCCCAGATCATCGAGATCGCCAAGGCCCTGCACAAGAAGAGCAACTTCCTCTACATCGCCCGGCATCTCAACTTCCCCATCGCCATGGAGGGCGCGCTCAAGCTCAAGGAGATCTCCTACATCCACGCCGAGGGCTACGCGGCCGGCGAGCTCAAGCACGGCCCCATCGCCCTGGTGGACAGCGAGATCCCGGTCATGGTCATCGCGACCCGCTCCCGGGTCCAGGAGAAGCTCGCCTCCAACGTCATGGAGGTCCGCGCCCGCGGCGGCCAGTGCATCATCCTGGCCTCCGAGGGCGACAAGATCGAGGCCGGCAAGAACGACTGGGTCCTGCGCCTGCCCGCCATGGACGAGCTGCTCTCTCCGATCGTCAATGTGGTGCCCTTGCAGCTCCTGGCCTACCACATCGCGGTCCTGCGGGGCTGCGACGTGGATCAGCCGCGGAACCTGGCCAAGAGCGTGACCGTCGAATAGCGTGGCGAACAGCATGGAGCCGCGCGTCGGCGTGAACAAGGAATCGGTCTTCCCTCCGGACGGGCCGGCCGCTGGGGACCGGCCGCAGGCCCGCCGGCTCAGATGGTTGGGCCTCGTCGCAGGGATCTCAATCGCGGCGGGGTTCATCCTCACGAGCGCGCCCGTCCTCGACATCCTTGCCGGCGTGTCCGTGCGGTTCCAGGAGCGCCGGAGCCAGCGCGTCTCCCTGAGCGCCCTCATCGAGGAAGCCAACGCCCTCGGTCTCGATTATGCCGCCATCCGTCGCGAGCCCGCCCGGTACGTCGGCAAGCCCGTGGTCTGGTGCGTGGACCACCCGGGTTGGGGCATGGCCTATCTGGCCGGCAAGCCCTCCGATTCGCTCATCCTTGAGAACGAGTCCTCCTTTCCCATGAATTCTCCGGTCGCGGGCGGCCGGTGCAGGACCGTGGTCGCCTTGGTCGAAGGGGTCCGTCCCGAAGGGATCGTCCTGCGGTTCGTGGGGCTGCCGTGACCGAGCTGGGGTACCCGCCGGAGGCGGGTCAGCGAGGAAATGGTTGGAGCCCGGCAGGGCGGAAACCATGACCGAGCTGGGGTACCCGCCGGAGGCGGGTCAGCGAGGAAATGGTTGGAGCCCGGCAGGGCGGAAACCATGACAGAGTTGGGGCTCGACATCGTGGAGATCGCCCGGGTCAAGGCCGTGGCGCAGAAGGCGCCCCGCTTCCTGACGCGAGTCTTCACTCCTGAGGAGATCGCGTACTGCAGGTCTCAGGCCAGGTCCTGGCAGCACTTCGCGGTGCGCTTCGCGGCCAAGGAGGCGGTTTGGAAGGCCCTGGGCCGGCTGGACCTGACCTTGAAGGACATCTCGGTCTCCCGCACGCCGAGGGGAAAGCCCGGGGTCCTCATCAAGGGCCGCAAGGCGCCCGAGGTCAAGGTCAGCCTGTCGCACTGCGATTCCTACGCCGCGGCCGTGGCCCTCTTTGTCGGGGACAAGCGCTGACTTCTGGAGTCGTCGGGGGCATCGACATGATGAGGAAAGTCCGAAAGCAGAGCAGGCGGGCGCCGGACTCCGGAGGCCTGGTGCGCAGGGAGCCGACGGACCATAAGGGCACCTTCGGACACCTGCTCATCCTCGCGGGTTCCTCGGGCATGGCCGGGGCCGCCATCCTGGCGTGCCGGGCCGCCCTGCGCTCAGGCGCGGGACTCGTGACGCTCGCGGTCCCCGCCTCCCTGCAGGCTGTCGTGGCGTCAGCGGTGCCCGAGGCCCTCACCATGGGCCTGCCGGAATCCGGCGGGGGCTTGCGTCCTGAAGGCGTGGCCAGGATCAGGGAGGCCTTGCTGAACCAGGATTTCACGGTCCTCGCCCTGGGCCCTGGGATCTCGACGAATCCGGAGACCGCGAAGTTCGTGATGCACGTCCTGGACTCCGTCCCCCTGCCCGCGGTCGTGGACGCCGACGGCCTCAACAACCTCGCCCTGCAGGACCCCGCTCAGGTCGGCGAGATGCTCAAGCGCCGGGGAGGCCGGACGGTCTTCACCCCGCACCCCGGTGAGATGGCCCGTTGCCTGCACTCGAGCGTGGCGGACGTCCAGGCCGACCGGGAAGCCGCGGCAAGGTCGCTGGCCCGGTCTTGGGGCGGGGTCGTGGTCCTTAAGGGCCGCGGTTGCATCATCACGGACGGCGAGCGCTGCATCGTCAATCCCACGGGAGGCCCGGGCCTGGCCAAGGGCGGGTCCGGAGACCTTCTGACCGGCCTCATTGGCGGCCTTTGGGCTCAGGCCCTCGCCTCGGGCCGCGTCCAGGGAGACCACGCCTTCCAGTCCGCGGTCCTGGGCTGCCGTCTCCACGGCCTGGCCGGCGACCTCGCGGAGAAGGACCTCACCCCCTGGGCCATGACCCCGAGCGACGTCCTGGAGCGCTTCCCGGCCGCGTTCCGCGCATTAGCCCGGCGCTGAGAGCGGACCCGGCTCGGTTGGGCCGCGAGACTCCTGACGGGATTGGAGCAGGAGGCATCCCTGTCCTTCAAGGGGGAGTTCTTTGACCCGTATGCGAGTGGTGCGTCAAAGCGCACCACCCGTACAGGAGATGCCGGTACACTTCCCATACTCATCCCCACTCCTGTCCGGGGAAAATCCGCTGCGCCCTATTTAGGAACGCCTGTCAGGCGGCACGGTCGAGCGGCTCCGTCGGCGCCGGCATGGCTGAGCCGGCCGCAGCGACTGCCTATCCTTGGGCCGGTCCGCGCCATGGACCTTTTAAAGGGTCCATACCATCAGCGATGGAAGTAAGGACCCTTTAAAGGGTCCGTTGTAACAGGCGATCGCTTGCCGATCGGTCCGCTCGGCGGATCTTCCCCGGACAGCTCTGACTCATCCCATAGACTGGTATGCGGCCGTGCGGCCCGGAGTTCAGCCTTGGGTGTCTTCCCTTCCATCATCCGCGGCGGGCCGGCTCCACCAGGCCGCGAAGGGCAGGAGGAACGGCAGGTACAGCAGGCGGTGGCGCGTGGCGCTCCCGAGGTCCACCTCGGTCAGGGCGCTGGCCATCCAGACGATGAGGAAGAAGGCGGCCAGGGCGGAGCGTTCCGGCGAGCGGCCCTGCCTCCAGACCCCGAGGAAGGCCAGCAGGCACGCTGCCAGGACCGCGAGGTTCTCGGCGCAGGCCAGGGTCCGGCCGAGACTCCCCTCGATGGGGTAGAGGCCGGGAAGGGGCATGAAGAGCACGGTGAAAGCGGCCTTGGGCAGGAACGCGGCCACGTCGAGCCAGGTCCGGAACTCGACGCCCCGGAAGATCTGGCTGGCCACCTCTCGGTCGAACTTCCGCAGGGAATACTGGTCGTCCCGTTCCTGGCGCGCCTTACGCAGGTTCGTGATCCAGGCCGGCGACCACCCCTGCGGGTCCTGGGCGGCCTCGGCGTCGGCTGTGGGACGGGCGTCGATGAGGCCTTTGACGAACGGGATGTGCCGCTCCTCGTAGCTCCAGCGGCCGATGGTCAAGGAGGACACGGGCTTGAAGAGCGCCAGGGCAAGGAGCACGCAGGCCGCGTCGCGGCCCGCCCTGGCCAGGGCCCATTTCTGTTGCCGGACCAGGAAGGCGCGCCAGACCGCGGCGGTCAGCAGGGCAACGGCGGCCATGGGCACGAAATGGGAGCGCAGCAGGCCCGTGAACATGAGAGCCGCGGCGCCGAGCAGGGGAAGCCCGTCGCTGAGCCTCAATCCAGGCTCGTGCTCCTTGGACCTGTCCTGCCCCAGGAAGAGCCAGAAGGCCGAAGCCAAGCCGAGCAGCATGAAGGCTTCCTTGGTGTTCTGGGAGGAGTAGAAGACATGGGTGGGCCACAGGGCCAGGATCAGGCCTGGAACCCAGGCAGTCCGGCCCGGGTCCCTGGCTGGACCGGCCCTGGTCTCGGGCCAGAGGCGGACTGCCAAGAGGACCAAGAGAATCACGGACACCGAGGCCAGGAGGCCGTTGACGAGCTTCAGGCCCAGGGCATGGCGGCCGAAGGTCGCGTAGAAGAGAGCCGCCCACCAGGTGTAGAGTTCACGGCCCGGGGTGAGCCGGTAGGGGATGGGGGTGCCTGTCGTGAGGTGCTCGGCGTAGACCGCGGCCTCGGCGTCGTAGAGCCTCGCGTCCGCGTAGTAGTAGTCCGGGAAGACGGGGAAGCGCTCCGTCAGCAGGGCGACGGACCAGCG
>JBAZSR010000046.1:10409-19807 GCA_041662295.1 Elusimicrobiota bacterium
GGACCAGCGCGCTCCGAGCGCGACAGCGGCGACCAGCAGGAGGGAGCGCCTCATCGAGAGAGCGATTGTAGCAAAGGCGGCCGGGTGGGTGGGGCGTCTCTCGAGAAGTGGTATCATCTGGTCCGGAGCATGACATGAAGGCTTCGCTTGCCGGTCTCGGGGAGAAAGGACTGCTGGCGCTCATCTTCCAAAAATTCGCCCGCCAACGGCATCCTGGGCTCGCGCTCGGACCCGGGGACGACGCCGCGGTCCTGCGTGTTCCCAGGGGCCGGGTGCTCGTCGCGACCCAGGACGACCTGGTCGAGGGGACCCATTTTGAGACGTCTTGGGCGGATTTCAGGCGTCTCGGACACAAGCTCTTCCGCATCAACTTGAGCGACCTCGCGGCCATGGGCGAGGTCGAGCCCCTGGCGGTCATCGTGAGCGCCGGGTTCCCGAAGGACGCGCCCGCGGCATGGGCCACGGAGTTCCTCCAGGGATTGGCGGACGACAGCCGGATCTTCCGGACCCCGGTGGCGGGAGGCAACCTCAGCCGCTCCGGCAAGGTGTTCTTCTCCATGACCGCGCTCGGCACGGCCCGGCCCAACAGGATCCTCAAGCGCTCCACCGCTTCCGCCGGAGACCTCATCGCCGGGATCGGCCCGCTCGGGGCCGCGGCTGAGGGCCTCAAGGCCTTGAAGGCCGGAGGCCGGGGCGGCCGCGCTGTCGCCGCGTTCTACGAGCCCGCGCCCCAGTTCAAGGCCGCCGCGCTTCTGGCTTGCCGGGGCCTGGCCACGAGCCTTATCGACAACTCCGACGGCCTGGCCCGGTCCGTCGCGATCCTAGCGGAGGAGTCAGGCCTCGGCGTTGAGACCGACCTCCGCTCCGCTCCGGTCCAGGGCGACCCTCATGCCGGCGAGGATTACGGGCTCGTGTTCACGGTCCGGCCGGACCGCTGGGCCCTGCTCAAGGCCGCCCTGCCTGCCGCCTACCTTCTCGGCCGCATGACTTCCCGGAAAGGGAAGGTCGCGTCTGCCGGGGGCTACGACCATTTCAATGCCCCGTGAACTCTCGACCGCGCCCCGTGAGCCGCTCCTGAGGAACGCGGAACAGACCCGGTCCCTGGGCCGCAGGCTCGGGCGTCTCCTGCGGGGAGGGGACTGCGTCTTTCTCATCGGCGGCCTTGGGGCGGGCAAGACCACCTTCGTCCAGGGCGTAGCCTCGGGTGCGGGCTTCCGGGGAACTGTCTCCAGCCCCACCTTCGTGCTGGTCCGGGTCTATCGCGCCCGCCGGGCGACCCTCTACCACATCGACTTCTACCGCGTGGCGGCAGGGGAGACCGCGGACATCGGGCTGGAGGATTACATCTCCGACCCGCGCGGCGTCTGTCTCGTCGAGTGGCCCGACGCCGGCTCGGGCTATCTTCCCGCGGAAAGGCTCGAGGTGCGCCTCGCCTACGGCAAGCGCGTCGACGAGCGCAGGGTCTCCATGAAGGCGTTCGGGGCCCGGGCCAAAGATCTCCTCGGCCGGCTTAGGTGTGGCGCAGGTGGAGGGACCGGAAAGAGAAGGGCCAGGCCCAGCGCTTGCCGCTGAGGCTCCAGCAGATGTAGCCGGACATCAGGGCCGCGAAGAAGCACCAGACGGACGCGAAGGCGTGGGTGTAGAAGTAGTGGGTGCCCGCGGCCGAGAGCGCGAGCAGGACCCCGAAGCGGAACACGACCTTGTCCGTGCAGAGCAGGAGAGGCAGTCCCGCGACGAGCAGATAGGCGGTCCGGATCATGGCGGTCGTGGCGGACGGGAAGAGGGTCGTCCCGCCGTAGTGGTAGGAGATGGAGTCGCAGACGACCCTGGTCTGGAGCCAGCTCCCGGTGTCGTTGGCCACCGGGCCGAACATGATGTTGCCCGCGATGACGCCGAGCACCATCATCACGCCCATGAACACGCGCCGCCCCATCCTGCGCTCGACCATCATGGCGGTGAACGGCATCCAGAAGGGCCAGAACGAGAGGGCGAAGAAGAGGAACGCGGTCGAGGAGACCCTCAGCATGTGGCGGCCGGCCTCGCCCATCTCGAGGCTGCGCCAGACCATCCCCTCGGCGAACTGCTGGACCCCGAAGAGGATGGGCACCACGGCCAGGGGGATGTAGCGCCGCAGGCCGGGCTTCATGGACGCCTTGACGGCCCAGATGCCGCTCGGGATGAGGGCAGCGCTCGAGGCGAAGCTGGCGTTGGCGGAGAAGCACATGGCACTTCATCGTACCATGCTTCTCCCGTGCCGGGCAAGTTCATATAATCAAATCCTCATGAAGACTCCGAGAGCGCATCGCCGCCCCAAGAGCTTTGACGCGGTCCTCGCGGTGGACACCACCGAGGACACGCTCAGCGCCGCTCTGCTCTCCGGAGGCCGCGTCTTGCGCTCCTCGGTCAAGGCTGGCCGCGGCCATGAACGCCTCCTCTTCACGGCCGTGGACCGCCTGCTCAAGAAGGCGGGTCTGAAGATGGAGGACCTCTCGGCCTTGGCCGCTTCCAGCGGGCCGGGCCGGTTCACGGGCATCCGCGTCGGCATGACCTTCTGCTGCGTCGCGGCCTCGAGGTTGGGCGTTCGTGCCGTGGCCGTCAACAGGCTCGCTGCCCTGGCGTTCGGCTGCGCCGCGGCGTGCCGGGAGGCCGGGGCGAAGAGGCTGGCCGCGGTCATCCCGGGCTGGAAGGACGAGAAGTTCTATCAGCTCTTCACCGCCGGCCCGCGGCCAAGGCCCGCCGGGGCGCCGGTCTGGGCCACGGCCGAAGGCTGGCTCCAGGCCCTGCCGGCCATCAAGGACAGCGGCGCGTTCGTGGTCGAGGCCGTGCCAGGCGCTACCGAGGTCCTGGCCCTGGCCGTGGAGCTCCTCGGAAGGGGAAGGCTTCCTGCTTTCGAGCCTCTCTATCTCAAGCCAGCGGGTTATGAACTCAAGAAGGGCCAAGCCTGAGGACCTGCCGGACCTGCTCGCCATCGAGGCCTGCTGTCCTTCAGCGCCCCAATGGAGCGCGGCCTCGCTCGCAGCGGAGCTGGGCTCCGAGCGTTCCCGCCTGCTCGTGCTCGAGGCGGACGGCAGGGTCGCGGGCTTCGCTGTCCTGCTCATGGTCCCGCCGGACGCGGAGCTGACCTCGATCGCGGTCCGGCCCGAGGTCCAGGGCAGGGGGCTCGGCCGGTCCCTGCTGGACGCGGCCGTTGAGGAGGCGCGCTCCGCGGGCTGCTCCAAGCTCAGCCTCGAAGTCAGCGCGGCCAATCTCCGGGCCCTGGCTGTCTACGAAGCCGCGGGCTTCAGGCCCGTGGGACGCAGGCCGAAGTATTACGCTGACAGCTCGGACGCGGTCCTCATGGACCTGGGGATCGGCTGATGGCGGCCAAGACTCCCAAGGCCATGCGGGTCGCCCTAGCTTCCTGGGAGATCGGCCGCGCATGGTCCGGCTTCGGGGTCAAGGTCGGAGGGCTCGGCCAGGTGGTCGAGGAGCTCCCGCCTGAGCTTGTCAAGGCCGCAGGCAAGCAGGGCATCGGCCTCGAGGTCGAGACCCTCTCTCCCTGCTTCGGCCACTACGACCGCTCCAAGCTGAGGAAGCTCGCCTTCAAGCCCTTGGCGATCATCGAAGGAGTGAGCTTCGAGTTCGAGATCTACGAGCGCGTCTTCCAGGAAAAGCTGGACCTCCCGGAAGGGCCGGTCGAGGTCGGGTTCAGGCACCTCTACTTCTGGGACCACGGCCAGCTCCACTGGACGCACGCCGGAGCCGTCTATCCCTACGACCCGAGGGTGGGGTTGAAGCTGTACTCCGCCGTAGCCCAGGCCATGGCTGGGTACATCCGGCAGGGGGATTTTCAGACCGTGCACCTGCACGACTATCACGTGGGGCTCGTCCCCTTCTTCCTCGGCGACGACTTCCTTGCACGCGTCCCGGTCCACCTGACCATCCACAACGCGAGCTACCAGGGGGTCACGTTCCTCGAGGCCGGAGGCTTCGCCACCTTGTCCCGCGCGGGCCTGCCGGGCGAGAACCTCTTCCACAAGTACTTCGACTTCTTCGACAACGTCAACATCCTCAAGGCCAGTATGCTCAAGGTCGCTGAGACCGGCGGCCGCGTGACCACGGTGAGCGGCGACCTCAAGGGGACCTGGGGCTACGCCGCGGAACTGCGGCAGGGCCACGCGGCCGTGGCCGAGGCAGCCCGCCGCATCACGGGCCGGCTCGCCGGCGAGGTCTTCGTGCCCAACCGGCACCTTGACCTTTTCGAGCACCTGCCTGTCGCGGGCATCACCAACGGCCTGGCTGACCGCAACCGGGCCAGCCGCATGCCTGAACTCAAGGTTGGCCATCTTTCCGCGTGCCTGGAGAGGCTCAAGGAGCGCCGCGGCCCTGGAGCCCGGCTCTTCCGCGACCCGGAGGTCCAGGACGAGATGCTCAGCCGCGACCATGCCTTCGACGGCCGCAGGCTCAAGGTCAAGATCGAGCTCAAGCGCCTGCTCTACCAGGAGGTCTTCGGGCACCCGATCTGGGGCTACCCCGCCATCTTCGGGGTGGTGGGCCGGCTCGTGGACCAGAAGAACCTCGGGCTCGTGGCGGACGTGGCCGACGCCGTCCTGGCACATGACCCCATGGCCCGCTTCGTGGTGCTGGCCTCGGGCGCGGCCGGGGATTCCTACGGCGCGGCCATGGAGGCCAAGTTCCGCGACCTCGCGGCCCGCCAGCCCGGCCGGGTCTGGTTCAGCAGTTCCTTCGACCCCTTCCTGAGCCGGCTGATCTTCGCCGGGTCGGACTTCACCCTGGTCCCGTCGCGCTTCGAGCCCTGCGGCCTGGTGGACTACGAGGCGGCGCTCCTCGGCACCGTGCCGATCTGCCGCGCCACCGGAGGCCTGGTCAAGATCCGGCACTGCGGCTACCTCTACGAGTGGCTCGACGTCGCGGACTATTGGGGGGAGGCCGGGGCTTTCCTGGCCAAGATCAAGGAGGCGCTGTCTGTGTTCCGGAACGACTATCCCCGCCACCAGGCTCTGGCGCGCAAAGCCCTGGCCACGGACGCGTCCTGGGACTCCTCGGCCGCCGAGTACATCAGACTCTACCGGTACGGACTCCTCGCCAAGGACTGGATCGCGGCCGGCCGGCAGGACTCCGAGGGCTTCGTCAGAGGCTTGGGTCGGGACCGGAAGCTGTTTGCGGACTTCTTCGCTCCGGCCCGGGGCCTCTACGGCATCCCGGCGGACGACGCCCTGGCCGCGGCCCTCGGGCGTGGGGCATGACGGGCGGGATTATTCTATAATGACCGCCGCATCCCTATGAGAGCCATCCTGCTGGCCGCGCTCCTTCCTCTGGCCGCCTTTGCCCCGGCGCTGGCCGCGGTGGAGGGCGCTTCGCGCCTGGCCAAGGCCCATTTCCTCAAGGGGAGCCTGCTCGAGAAGCGCGGGGTCTACCCCGAGGCGCTCAAGGAGTACGAGTCCGCCTTCTCCTTCGATCCGAAGTCGGCCTTCATCTGCCAGCAGGCAGGCCGGGTCGCGCTCGAGATGGAGAACAACGAGGCGGCCGGGGTCTGGATCGAGAGGCTCGCGGCCATCGATCCGGAGGGCGTGCAGACCAAGATGCTGCAGGGCCGCCTGCTCTGGGTCACGGGCAAGGCCGACGAGGCGGAAGCCGCTTTCCGGCAGGCTTTGAAGCGCGACCCGAAGTCCTCGGAGACGGTCCTGTCCCTGGGGGGACTCCTGGCCGGCCGCGCCCCGGAGAAGGCCAAGCAGCTCTTCGAGCAGTACATGAAGGACAACCCGGACGACGAGGCCGAGGGTCACTACCAGATCGGCCTCATCGACATGCGGTCCGGCAGTCTCAAGGAGGCGGAGCGGCACTTGAAGCTCGCCTCCAAGCTCGAGCCTGACTCGACCGTGGTCCACTACAGCCTTGCGGAGCTCTACGCCGTGGCCGGGGACACGGACGCGGCCTTGGACGAGTATCTTGCGCTCCTCGACCTCGAGCCCGACAACCCCGAGCTCCACATCACCATCGGAGAGATCTACAAGGAGAAGGGGCGGCTCGACGACGCGCGCGTCCGGTTCGAGGCCGCCAAGTACTACTCCCCGGGGCACCCGTCCGCGAGCCTCTACATCGCGGCGATCTGGGAGGCCAAGGGCGACTTCGGCCGCGCGGCCGAGGAGCTCAGGACCAGTTCGGCCCTGAAGGAGGACCTCTGGCTCAACCTGCGCCTGAGCTACTTCCTCACCCAGGCCGGCAAGCTCAAGGAGGCCGTGGCGGTCCTGGAGAACGCCCGCCAGCGCTGGCCCGACAACGACGAGACCGCCTATTACCTGGCCCTCGGCTATGACGACCTTAAGCTCCCGGCCAAGGCCGTGGCCGTCCTGCGGAGCATCCTGGCCCGCAAGCCCGGCTACAGGGACGCCCGGTACCAGCTGGCCGTGGTGCTCGAGCGCTCCGGCAAGATCGCGGAGTCTGAGAAGGAGTTCCGGGCGCTGATCGCGGCGCATCCCAAGGATCCCGGCATCCTCAACTACCTGGGCTACTCGCTCGCGGACCGCGGCCTCAAGCTCGCGGAAGCCGAAGAGCTCGTCCGGCAGGCCGTCTCCCTGGATCCTAAGAATGGGGCGTACCAGGACTCGCTCGGCTGGGTCTACTTCAAGCAGGGCCGGTCCACGGAGGCGGTGGCGGAGCTCGAGTCCGCGGCGAAGAAGCTGCCGGAGGACGGCACGATCTGGGACCACCTCGGCGACGCCTACGCGAAGTCGGGCGGCGCCGAAGAGGCCTGGCGCGCCTGGATGCGGAGCGCCTCCCTGCAGCCCGCGGACCCCAAGCCCGTCAAGAAGGCGGAGAAGCTCTCCGACCGCTTCGCCCCGGCGGACCTGGGCGGGCTCCAGATGGACCACTTCGCCCAGACCCTCGGAGGCCTCGACAAGTACACCGGACTTTGCGAGGTCACGATGTCCTTCGTGGGCAAGACCTTCGCCTACAACGGCATCCTGACCTTCAAGGGCGGCGAACTCTCGATGGACATCCTGGGACCCATGTTCACCCCGGTGATGCGGGCCCGGTTCGGCTCGGACGGCTTCGTCATGGATCCTATCCGGCTCGACGGGGTCCAGACCGACGCGCTCATGGACGAGGCCTCCAAGGCCTTCGCGGCTCTGCACGTCTACCTCTCGGGCGGGGTCTTCGAGCCTCGGCCCACCTTCTACGGCAAGTCCTGGTTCAGCCGCTGGGTGGACACCCCGGAGTGGCGGCTGGTCCTGAGCGCTGATGGCCTCAAGGTCGAGCGGCTCGAGCCTAAGGAGAAGGATAGTGTCGCCCTTGCACTGGGGGACTTCGTCTTTCAGCGCGGCCGCCATATCCCGTCGCGCCTGACCCTCGACGGCAGGGGCTTCCGTTTCATCATCAAGATGACCGGGGTCAACGCGGCCTTCAAGTGAAGGTCCGCTGTCCCGCCCGGGTCGGGCTCCATGTGGACGTGGGACCGAAAGGCAGGCCCGAAGGGCTCTTCGCCAAGATCAGCCTCTGCGACGAGCTCGAACTCACGGGATTGAACTCGGACCGGGTCGAATTTCAGGTCGAGTCCGAGGAGCCTCTTCCAACGGACGAGGGCAATCTCGCGCTTCGGGCGGTCCTCGAGTTCCGCAGAGCCTTCAAGGTGGGCAGGGGGGTACGGGTCAGGCTGGTCAAGCATATCCCGGTCGGTTCAGGCCTTTGCGGCGCTGCTTCTGATGCCGGAGGGGTCCTCCGAGGCTTGGCAGCCCTTTTCGAGACTCCGAACAGGGGCAAGGTCGGCGTCCCTCTCATGAAGGTGGCTAAAAAGATAGGTCCCAGCGTGCCTTTTTTTGTCCAGCCCGAAGCCATTTGCAGGGTGGAGGCGGAGCGTTTTCACCCGGTCCGGCCAGGCGGGAGCATCCCTTATCTGGTGGCTGCGTTCCCCGGACGATTCACGTCGGAGGAGGCTTCCGCCGCTTCCTGTTTTCCCGTCGGATTGACAAGGGAATCCCATCTTGATAAACTGATTCGCAGCTTGGAAGAGGGATTGTCCCTCTCGAGATGGGAGGATTTCCTCTTCAATCGTTGGGAGGAATCTGGGCTTTCCTCGTCTGCCAGGGTCGGTCTGGTCAGACGCATCCTAGAGCGGGTGGGCCTTCGAGGCGTGCGAGCGGCCGGGGCTGGTCCTTCGGCCTTCGGATTCGCCGCCTCCCATGCCGATGGGGAGCGGGCCGTGAGGATGCTCCAGGAGTATCCCTGGAGGGTCTTCCTGACATGCTGCGGCGGTTAGACTGTTTCTAGACAGCTTTGTTGTGGAAATCACTGAGATCCGGGTGCACCTGCGCAGCGAGGATAAGCTCAAGGCTTTTGCCACGGTCACGTTCGACAATTGCTTCGTCGTGAGGAACATGAAGATCATCGAGGGCAACAAGGGCTTGATCCTGTGCATGCCCTCTCGGAAGCTCCCGGACGGGACGTACAAGGACATCGCGCACCCCATCAACGTGCCCTTCCGTAAGATGCTTGAGGACCGGGTCATGGCCTGCTATCAGGAAGAGGTCAGGAAGGCGGCCCAGAATCCGTCGGCGGCGCGTCCGAGCGGAGGCGATCCGGATCAGTCCGAGTGATGAGCTTCAGAAACGATCCAGGCTTGCTCCCAGGTGGTGAAACGGTATCACACCGGACTTTGAATCCGAGATTCCTGGTTCGAGTCCAGGCCTGGGAACCATGAGCGAAACAATGAACAGAATCGGGCGCAAGCCGGCGAGGTCGACGGGCGTGCTCATCCTGGCCGCGGGCCAAGGCACCCGGATGGAGTCCTCCATCCCGAAGATCCTGCACCCCGTGGGCGGCCGGCCCATCATCTACTACGTCCTGCGCGTGGCCAACGCCTTGAAGCCCGCCGCGATCGGCGTGGTGGTCGGCCACGAGGCCGATGAGGTCAAGAGGTCCATCCTTCAGATCGCGAAGGACTGCGGCATCACCCGGCCTCTCCAGTTCATCGAGCAGAAGCGCCAGCTCGGCAGCGGCAACGCGGTCCTCGAGTCCATCCCTTTCCTGAAGAAGTTCAGCGCGGCCATGGTGCTCTGCGGCGACACCCCGCTCCTGACCTACGAGAGCCTCCTTTCCCTCCAGCGTGTCCACGAGGAGCACAAGGCCCAGGCCACCCTGCTCACCGCTCGCATGGGCAATCCCAAAGGCTACGGCCGGATCGTGAGGACCGCCACGGGCGACGTGCTGAAGATCGTCGAGGAGTCTGTCGCCACCCCCAAGGAGGCGGCCATCAACGAGATCAATTCCGGCGCCTACTGCTTCGAGGTCGCCGCCCTCCTCGCGGGTCTCGGGCAGATCGGCGCCAAGGGTCCCAAGGGCGAGCATTTTCTGACCGACATCCTCGAGTTCGTGCGGACCAAGGGCGGCCGCATCATCGC